>JAKSLG010000015.1 GCA_024401295.1 Bacteroidales bacterium
CCAAAGGCTATCTATTGTATGTAAACTGCTCTAAGTCAGATTACTTCTTGTTGAGTGCGAGGTCAACGTTAACGGCGCAAGCTACTGAGCAACCTACCATTGGGTTGTTACCAATGCCGAGGAAGCCCATCATCTCAACGTGTGCAGGAACTGATGAAGAACCAGCGAACTGTGCATCAGAGTGCATACGACCGAGAGTATCTGTCATGCCGTAAGAAGCAGGACCAGCAGCCATGTTATCTGGGTGAAGTGTACGACCTGTACCACCACCTGAAGCTACTGAGAAGTATGGCTTACCAGCGCGTGTACGCTCCTTCTTGTAAGTACCTGCTGTTGGGTGCTGGAAACGTGTTGGGTTTGTTGAGTTACCTGTGATAGATACGTCAACGTCTTCCTTCCACATGATTGCTACACCCTCACGTACGTCATCAGCACCGTAGCAGTTAACAGCTGCACGTGGGCCCTTAGAGTAAGCGATACGCTTAACTTCCTTGAGTTCGCCAGTGAAGTAGTCGAACTGAGTCTGAACGTATGTGAAGCCGTTGATACGGCTGATGATCATAGCTGCGTCCTTGCCGAGACCGTTGAGGATGCAACGGAGTGGCTTGTCTGCAGGCCTTGATTTGTTAGCCATCTGAGCGATCTTGATAGCACCCTCAGCTGCAGCGAATGATTCGTGACCAGCGAGGAATGCGAAGCACTTTGTCTCTGGCTGGAGCAAACGAGCAGCGAGCTCGCCGTGGCCAATACCTACCTTACGGTCGTCAGCTACAGAACCAGGAATACAGAATGACTGAAGACCCTCACCGATGTAGTTTGCAGCCTCAACTGCGTCCTTTGCCTTCTCCTTGAGCGCGATTGCAGTACCTACTACGTAAGCCCACTTTGCGTTCTCGAAGCAGATCATCTGAGTCTCTTCGCAAGTCTTATATGGGTCGAGACCTGCCTTGTCGCAGATTTCGTTTGCCTCTTCGATAGTTTTGATGCCGTGCTTATTCAAACAAGCAAGAATTTGCTTGATACGACGGTCCTGAGATTCGAATTTTACTTCACGTATCATAGTATATTCCTCCTTATTATTCTTTGCGTGGGTCAATTGATTTAACTGCACCGTCCTCAGCCTTTGTGCGGCCGTAAGTACCGGTTACGCTCTTGAGAGCTTCATTGGCATCCATGCCCTTCTTAACTGCATCCATGAACTTGCCCATGTGAACGAATTCATAGCCACAAACCTGGTCGTCAGCATCGAGGAACATCTTAGTGATGTAGCCTTCAGTGAGCTGGAGGTAACGAGTACCCTTAACCTTTGTACCATAGAGTGTACCAGTCTGAGAGATGAGGCCCTTGCCGAGGTCTTCAAGACCAGCACCGATCATAAGACCGCCTTCAGAGAAAGCAGACTGTGTACGACCGTAAACGATCTGGAGGAAGAGCTCGCGCATTGCAGTGTTGATTGCGTCGCAAACGAGGTCTGTGTTGAGAGCTTCGAGGATTGTCTTGCCTGGGAGGATTTCAGATGCCATAGCAGCTGAGTGAGTCATACCAGAGCAACCAATTGTCTCAACGAGAGCTTCTTCGATAACGCCTTCTTTTACGTTGAGGGTAAGCTTACAAGCGCCCTGCTGTGGAGCACACCAGCCAATGCCGTGAGTGAGGCCTGAGATGTCCTTTATTTCCTTTGCCTGTACCCACTTGCCTTCTTCAGGAATTGGTGCAGGACCATGGTTTGGGCCTTTAGCTACCAAACACATGTTCTGAACTTCATGTGAATAAACCATATTATATCTTACTTTTAGTTGTTTATTAGCTTAAAATAAAGCAAATGCAAATTTAAGCGTTATTATAACATAATGCAACCAAATCGTGTTTGTTAGATTATTATTTGTTGTCATTCTAAACAACTGGGCATTTCGTGGGACGTAATTTCAGCAAAGACTTCATCTGTTCTCTCGTCAGCCTTCTTCGCCCCAATCCTTCTTGCTTGCTATCGTACCGAGAATCTCCTTGGCAGACGACTTAGGCTCTTTAGCCTCTCGCTCACTGTTGCGGTCGATGATTGGCTGAACCTCACGAGCAATCCATTCATCAATAGCTTCACGAGCCTTGCGCTGGTCATCTGTCTCATGAGTGAAAGAGAAACGTGGCTGGCTCAATTCATTGCCTTTGCCTTTTTTATCTCCCTTATTATCAATTCCACTATCTGACAATCTGTCAGTTTCTTGTTTGATGATATCATTTTCATCGTTTCGTAAAACATCATTTGATTTGTCTTCCACATATCCCATACGAGGAATATAGCCAAATCCTGATTCAGTCCTCGCTGAATCAAGTACATCGTCGAGTACATTTTCGCTAATGTTCTTTTGTCCATTTGCGAGTCGTCTATTGAATCTTTTGGCAAATTCTTCATAAGCATCTACATCTTCGTATGAATATTCTCCTGCGTGTATGAATCTATATTTGTTGAATCCATAGTTTTCGAATACCGCAAATATAGAATTTTCTCCATTGGGAGAGAAATGTTCTATGCTTATTTTAGAACTTTTATGTTTAGAGTAGTTGCTATTAATCTCACTTTTAAGACCAGCATACTCTTCGTCTGTCAATTCCACGCTATCAATGTCAGTGCGCAGTTTGGTGTTGTCAAACTCATCCGTGAAAAGAAGAACACCATTCTCGTTCCTGTGCGGACGGCATGAGAATCTCTGCACATCATCAATATTGATATCGCCATTATTGCCAAGGCAAAAAAGGGCATATCCAACGGCGTTGAACGGAGCGGAGAGGGCCAGTGAGGGGGTGGCGAGAGGACGCCACTGGCGGCCGAAGCCAGGGGGAGACTTCCCCCACAAGAAAGATGAAAAAATTCAATATCCGCGGACTCGGATGTTGCCTTTCTGGATTTCGGCTGACATTTGCGTGTCGGAATAGCGGAGGGTTGTTTTTGCGCCTTTGGCTGGTTCGATGGCATCAGGAATGGCTCCGTCGATTGTTTGCGATGCGTGGTTTGTGCGGAAGGTGAAGCCGAGGATTTTTGAGGCGAATTCTTTGGCTTCATCGGTGCGCAAGTCGGTGCCGACAAAGGATCCGGACATGAAGATTTTCGTGGCATTGGCGACGATGGCCGTCATGCGTTGCATGAACTTTTGGGTGTAGATTGCGTGGCGTGTTGTCTGGTTGCCATACCATGATGTTTTCTGACGGTCGAGCCAGATGCGAAGCAGGTCGCAACTGAGAGCTGATTGGTCGTTTTCGAAATAGTCTTTGCTTTGCGATATGACGGTGTAGCCATCTGCTGCAAGTTTGCGGACTTCATCGGGCACGTGACGTGTGTGGCTGCCGATTATTGCTTTCTGTTCCATGTCGGCAAATGATGCGCCGCAACCTGGGGCATCGTCGTCGAGCCAAAGACTTTGCGGATTGAAATCGTATTGGCTGCCTGTGGTGAACCGCTCACTGCCCCAGCCGACTCCCGGTTCCGTGGCTATGATTCCGCGCCATGTTGCTTCGTTGACAACGTCGGGCGCAGACAATCGGTCGAATCCATCGACGAAGATGGCTGTCTGAGTATTTTTGTCGTTGAGATATGCGCCAAGCGTCATCGAAGGGAATGAACGTCCGCCCTTGTTGATGGCAACAACCTGATATTCGACGAGTTTGCCTTTCGGCTGCGAAACGGTTATGCAAGTATCGCTCAGCTGGGCTACCAGTGCGCCATCGGCATAGACCATGTAGCCATCGGGCTTTGCCGACAATTCGAGCGGATCGACGGCCGGCATCCACGAGAGGAGTAGAGAATCGGGCGCAAACTGCTTCATGCCGAAACGCTGGACAGGCAAAGGCTGGACGACGGCATCGTCGCCTTCGAAGAAACGAAGCATACCTTTATATATCGCCCGACAGACATCGAAACGGAACTGCGGATGAAGCGCAAGACGGATGTCGTTAAGATTCTGGTGGGAAAGCATCTCGATGAGGACTGACGGCAAATCCTGTCGGCGGGCTTCAGAGTAGCCTTTGTCCCAAATGCCACGCTCTGTCCAACCGGCATTCCATGTCCGACGGACATCACCGACAATCTGACTCTCAATTATATGCGCAAGCGAATGAGCAATCATACGATTGCGGCCATCGGCATATTTGGCAGTTCCATTTTTCGTATTGACGATTGTAAGCGTTCCATATATCGAGTCGGCCTGCATCACGCCAGCGTCGGTGTGAAGCGCAATTGAAGCATCAACACCCAAATGCTTGATGTCACGCAACGCATTAACCCATTCGCCTCGACAATTTATGTCATCCGTATAGTCATTTGTGCCACCGCCCGGGGCATAGACAGAAGACGGAAAACCGTCTGTCTCAAGATAATAACGCGCACCTTCCATCCACGCTGGCATGCCACTCGTTGAGCCATCGCGCTCAACCGTACCCATGCCACCGCCAAGACGGATGTCGGATATTGCCACAGGACCATCGGCCTTTATTTCAACATGGCAACCGCTGGTAAAATGGTGAGTTCCAAGATATACCCACATATCTGTGGCCACTTTATGGCAGACTGAATATTCAGAAATGCCACCGGCATGATGAACCGAATATATCACTTCCGAAGAAGCATCGGCTTTCTCCGGATAGCGAACATAGACACCATACTCGCCGTCTTCAGGAACGTCAAGATCGACGCCAAGCGACTTCGCAGCCAAATTCCCTTCATAACCGACATGAGCTACGACCTTCTGGCTTTGCATATCGCGTTCACGAGGCAGAAACACATTCGCACCACCATTTTCGAGCATCGGAACGAGAAACGGCAATACGAATGACGAACTGAGCAGATCCTCAACCGTCGTAAACAGACGCGCACGCTGCCACTCCCACCTGTTGAGCGAATGCTCATAGTAACGGCCGTGACTGTTCCAGACGGCAAAAGTACGCCCCGACAGATTCGCCGAATCCGTACCATTATTCAACCGGCGAACAGCCACAGGTGAACTGCTTCGCGGCATCGCATATCGTTTCGGAAGAAGCTGAGACAAATCGCGTTGGTCGGCATAGAAAACGACCTTGGCTTTAGGCATATCGAGCCATCTGCGGATCGAATCGGTCATGGCATCGAGACGCTGCTGATTCAGAAGCACTGTCGATGCAGTCTTGTTGAAGCGGACTCTGACCTGTTGTCCGTCTGCGACAACCGATTTGAGCGAAATCTTTTCTATGCTATACCAGTTGTCGCCACACAGCATACGGACAAGAACACTGTCATTGACAGCATCGGACACGGAACGCACCTGCGCAGAAGCGACGGCAGAGCATAATGCACAGACGATGCACAAAAAGATATTTCTTATTCCACTAGCCATAGCGATAAAATAAAAAAAAATCGCAAACACCTAAATAATAAGCATTTGCGATTCATAAGTGATCCCGGCGGGATTCGAACCCACGACCCGCAGCTTAGAAGGCTGCTGCTCTATCCAGCTGAGCTACGAGACCGACCCTTATTTTGCGGTGCAAATTTAAAGAGAATTTTTAAAACGAGCAAAACTTGAGTAAACTTTCGTCAGAATAGGCCTGAAACAGCAAACATTTCGCATCCCAATGTGGGGGAATGCGCGCAGACGAGTCCATAGGCATATTTTTGCGCCATGTAACATTTATTTTCTTATTCCGTGCAGAAATTTTCAAAAATACGACAATAATCGTTAACTTTCTTTCACATTTTGCGTATCAAGAAGAAAGACAACCTTTAAAACGCATAGTCGTGAAACGATTTGTCCGACATATTATCGCACTCATCACTCTGTGTATTGCTTGTACACAAGTGTTTGCGCTGCCAAAAAGCAAGCGTAACAGTGACGGACAACGTGTTCTGATTGTCAGTTCGTACAATCCTGAGACTCCGACTGCGGCTGCAACAATCAACGATTTCGTCAACTATTATAATCTCCACGGCAACAATGGTACCGTGATGATTGAAAACATGAACTGCAAAAGCTTGTCTGAAGCAAGTTTATGGACAGAACGCATGGGCGAAATCATCGAACGATACAGCAATCCGAGCATAACGCCAAGTGTCATCATTCTTCTCGGACAGGAGGCATGGGCATCGTATCTCTCGCTTGACCTTTCGAAAATAAAGACAAAAATACCGGTCATGTGCTGCAATGCATCACGCAATATCGTGCAATTGCCAAAAGATACATGCAACACCGTCACATGGCAACCGGAATCAATTGATTTCTCGACACTTCGCGCTCAATACAACATCGTCGGAGGAAATCTCTACGAATACGACATCGACAAGAACATCGAGCTCATACTCGATCTTTATCCCGACACGAAACACATTGCGCTGCTTACAGACAACAGCTATGGCGGCATCTCGCTGCTCGCACACACGAGAAAACAGATACAGAAATACGAAAACATTGATTTCATCAGCCTCGACGGACGCAAAGCGACAATCTATTCGATGAGCGAAGACATCAACAAGCTCCCAAGCAATACCGTTCTGCTCATCGGCACATGGCGTGTGGACCGAACCGAGAGCTACTATGTCAAGAACTCGACACATCTGCTTCGAGATGCCAACAACGAATTGCCTGTTTTCACGTTGTCATCGCTCGGCATTGGCTATTGGGCTATCGGAGGCTATGTCCCGATGTTCCATTCGCAAGGCAAGGAGATGGCAAAAAAAGCTATCAAGTATCAGTACCAACTCAAGAACGGCGCTATCAGCAGTAATGACGAACTGACAATCATCGGAAATCATTACATGTTTGACAAAAACGAGATTAACAAGCGTGGACTTGATTTCAAGGACTTGCCTGAAAACATCGAGCTTGTCAACGACACACCGACATTCTTTGCGCAATATAAATACGAGATCATTGCCGTTGCGGGCGCATTTATTGCCCTGCTCGGAATACTCGGCATCGTCGTATTCTTCCTTCAGAGAAACAGACGCCTGACGAACGCACTTCAGCAATCGCAAATAGAACTTATCCACGCAAAGGATAGTGCCGAAGAGAGCAACAGAATGAAAACCGCATTCCTCGCGAATATGAGTCATGAGATTCGCACGCCACTCAATGCGCTCGTAGGTTTTTCCGAAATCCTGACGACAGACACGACACTGACGACTGCCGACAAGCATCAGATCAGCGATATCATTCAGAAGAACTCTGACATGCTGCTCAACCTGATCAACGACGTGCTCGACATGGCTCGTCTCGAATCTGGACGAACAAAATACATCACCGCACCATGTGATGCCGTTGAACTTTGTCGTGACACGCTCGCAACATGCAAGACTGCATCGCGTCGAGATGACATCGAATACATTCTTGAGACAGACATGGATTCGTGCATGGCTATTCTCGACGAGCAGCACATACGCCAAGTGCTCATAAACCTGATGTCGAATGCAAATAAATTTACGCTCCAGGGATTCATCAAAGTCAGCCTTCACAGGGCAGGCGACAAGCTGCAATTTTCTGTCAGCGATACCGGAATCGGCATTCCGCCAGAAAAGGGCGCAAAGGTATTTGAACGCTTTGAGAAACTGAATGAGATGTCACAAGGATTTGGCATCGGACTTTCACTCTGCAAAAACATCATCGAACATTTCCACGGTAATATCTGGATCGATATGGGATATCAGGAAGGAGCTCGCTTCATATTTACGATTCCATATTTGCCGGCCGAATCGTTCGAAGGCGAAGAGAGTGTCGAGTGAAAAAAAGTGAACCCGAGGGGAATCGAACCCCTATCGTCTGAACCGGAATCAGATATTCTATCCATTGAACTACGGGTCCGCGATATTCGCACGCAAAGATAGCATTTTTTTGAATCTAAACCGAGCGCATGGATGCAATGAGTCGTCGATAATTATCATCTGACGCCAAAAGATGCTCGTTGCCGACAAGAATAAGATGCTCACGAGCACGAGTTATTGCGACATTAAGCTTTCGGTCAATAACGCTTTCTCCTTCAACAAAAGAGTTGCCCGTCAGAAAGTCGAGCTGATATTTCTTCTTTATCGTCGTACCATATATAATAATGTCTCGCTGACTGCCTTGATAGCGCTCAACGGTATCAATAGTTATATCGAGAAGTTCAGGCATTTCGAATGATTCGAGCGCATTGCGCACCGCGACAATCTGATTTCTGTATGGAACAATCACACCGATCGTCAAATCGGGGCTAAATTCCTGGTCTTTGCTTTTGCGGTCATTGTATGCCGCGACGACAAGACGTGCAATCACCTGAGCTTCAGCATAGTTGACCTTATCCGTTGTCCATGCACGCTTCTCCAACTTCACATCAAAAAATGTCATGCGACGAGATGATACAGCCGCTTGATATTTGTCGGATTCATCTTCACTTTCAAGTTCAATCTGCTGATGAGGAAGCGGAACCGGCTGCAAGATACCATTGTAGAACGCGACGTTAGGAAAATCAGCAATCGCAGGGTGCATTCTTCCGTGAAATCGCAGCGAAGCAACTACGTTCGGATCATACTCGCCATTTATGGTATTCAACGATAACAATCGTTCAAACAGCGAGTTGCGACAATTTGTCAATCCAATCTCTTTCAACTGGTCATCATCGACGCTCGATTCCTCGGCCGACTGCTGAACAACAGCCGGCAACTGCTTATGATCTCCTATCAAGACAAACCGCCCAATTGCATTTTCATTATTCTGACGCACAGTCAATAACGACATGATTTGCGGTTCAAGAATTTGCGATGCCTCGTCAACGATGCAAAGCGAAAATTTCTTTATCGAGAATATGTCGATATTCGCAATAATCGATGTCGTAGTGGCGACAAAGACTCTCGCAGAAGATATAATATCTTGAACTTCAGACACTTTTTGACAATCTCTCGTTCGGTAAGTCAACAAATGGTCTTTATACTCATCGGGACATGAAACTCGGCTGCCGATTCTAATGAAATCGAAATCATCACTAAATCCGACCAACTTCGAGCATATTTCATCGACTGCGCGATTCGTATATGCAACAATCAAAACCGACGAAACGCCACTCATCAGCTCCTCGCGCAAAAGATTCACCATGCCATAAGATGTCTTTCCCGTGCCAGGAGGACCTATAATGAGAAAATAATCGCGTGCGCATTTCGCTCTTCGGACGAGGTCATTGAACTCAGAAGAACCGTATTCGCCAATGCATATTTGCGATTCATCAATCGCAGGCTTACGCGTTCCCAAAATCAGGTCACGACGGTCGTCGTTTGCTTCCAAAAACGAATACAACGAGCGATAAATGGCTGAGTAAGAAGATTCCATGAAGTCATGCTCGATAGCCCAAAGCGTACCTTCCGATCGTTCGAAAACAAGGCGATTCCGCTGTGGAGCTCGCAGTCTGACTCTAATCGAATCCGACGACATCGCAACGATCGTCGAGCGCTGCACTATGACTTTTCGGGCATCAGGCTCCGTCCCTTCCTTATAGTCATAAAGAATCACGATGTCGCCAAGCCTGAAATTCGGCAAAAACATCTTATCCATCTGCGCGATTGCCAATGTCACCGAGACAATTCCCTGCTTCGATTCCTGCTCATCGAGCGATGTTATCGACAATCCGTAAAGAATATTTCCTGCCTGAAGTTTCTCATTAAGAGTCGAATTCCATGTCGATGCAAATCCGCTTCCCTCCTTATTCGGCGTTCCGATTTTTGACAACAGATGCTCCTTTGAAACGAAACGAAACATCCGATAAAAATAGCGTTTTGCCAAAGGCGAAGCACCGTGTATTGTGTTCAGAATCAGATTAAAACGCGGCTCAATGTAATCGGACCACAACTTGCCACGGATATTTGCCGTGTTAAGCATTTCGGGTGTCATTTCTTCAAGTACTGAAGCTCCACCTTCACTCAATGAAAGATCAAGTCGCGCTATTTCATTGCGCAGTTTTAACGCGTCAAAAAGCGGCTTAGGCGCTGACGTTGAGCGCATTAAACCATCCTGATATTTTGAATAGAGCAGAAAACTTGACACATCATCATTGCGCATTCCTCGATTATAATGCAGATAGGCCAGATAAAGAAGCATCTGAGCCAGATGCTCTTGCTTCGCTTTCTCCGTCAGGAATTCGCGTTTTCCGGATTTTTGCTCAATCAAAACCTTGAAATCCAGCTGCAAAAGGTCCATACGGCCTTGAATTCCAAGCATTTCAGAGAAAAAAGACGGTTCTAGGACGATTTTCGACAAATCGACAGATTTATTCTCTTCGAACTGATTGCGAATAATATTCCTAATATTTTGTTGCTGGCTCTTCGCATTTTCATGAAAATCTCTTGCCTGCGGACCGCGCATCTCGCTGCAAGTAGCTATCTGCAAGGCATTTAAACCGAAAAAAGAATTGACGCTACTGCTATATTCAACAGGCTCTCCACCATAATTATGAATCTCCTCGTCAAGCATCTGACTCGCAAAGTTACCAAGCAGGATTGCGTTCGTGCTCGATGTCGGTTCAATCTTATGGATTAGATGCGCAAACGGCGTCATTCCATGTGGAGTGATGCATCTTGTTATTGCGGTAATATCTATCAGATAGTCAGGCTCATAGATTATCAATTCCGGAAAATAACGTCCATCCTTGATTTGAGGACGAATAAGGTTCAACTGAGAGCCTTCGCGGATCATCTCAAGAACATACGCCCAATTGCCAAAGCGGTTTTCCCCACATAAAATTTCAATCGGTTCGGCTCCGTCATAATCAGGCATTGCGTTTACGACATCGACATCGACATCAATCACACTAACGCGCAAGCAATCCGTAACAATCTCATTTCTACGTCTTTCTGCATATTCAGCAGGTAGTTTTTCGGCTATTTTAGACGGAATTTTCGAATTGTATGCGCATGAAATAAAAGCAACCAATGCCTTGAGATCGCTCAAATACCAATCGCCAAGAGTTTCTGCAACAGAGAACGAATACAATTCGCGGCAACGTCCACGGAAATCGTTGACTGCAAGATAGGCTCGGCGATGCTCACTCTTAAAACCGCACTGTTGGCTGACAAATTCAAATTTTGCGAATGGGCTCGAAAAACTCGTCTTGCATTCCGACGTCATGTCGTTGAGCACAGACATATAGACATGCTGCATAATCTCGTATCTATCAGACATTTCAATTGACTGATCATTTGTCATTTGCAGCAATTCCTCAAAACACGTCTTTGCAAAATTCTTATCGTATAAAAACATTGTCGAGCTATTCAGTTGGTATTTCATTTGCAAAATTATGCAAACAGAAATATTTATTTCATAACTTTGCGCCGAAAAACAAATAACTTCAAATGGAAAAAGTAGTAAGCGGAATTCGCCCGACAGGCAATCTTCATCTTGGCAATTATTTTGGCGCCGTTACCAATTTCGTGCGCATGCAAAACGATTATAACTGCTATTTCTTCATCGCCGACTGGCATTCGCTGACAACGCACCCAAAACCTGACGATATCATCAACAGCGCAGACACGATTTTGGCCGAATACCTCGCTTGCGGTCTCGACCCTGAAAAATCGACGATATACGTTCAAAGCGATGTCAAGGAAGTTTTGGAACTCTACCTTTTCCTCAATATGAATGCTTATCTCGGTGAGCTCGAGCGAGTTACAACATTCAAAGAGAAGGCTCGCAAGCAGCCAGACAACGTAAATGCCGGTCTGCTCACCTACCCTACACTCATGGCATCAGACATCCTGATCCACAGAGCAGTAAAGGTTCCTGTCGGCAAAGACCAAGAACAGAACATGGAGATGGCTCGCAAGTGTGCCCGCCGATTCAACAACATATATGGCGTTGACTTCTTCCCAGAGCCACAATCATTCTATTTCACAGAAAAAGCTGTCAAGATTCCAGGACTCGACGGCTCGGGCAAGATGGGCAAGAGCGAAGGCAACTGCATCTACCTGAAAGATGATGCGAAGACCATACAGAAGAAGGTGATGAAAGCCGTGACAGACAGTGGTCCGACAGTACCAAACAGCGAAAAGCCGGAAGTCATCCAAAACCTCTTCACGTTCCTCAACATCGTTAGCGAGCCTGAGACTGTCAAGTTCTTCGAAGAAAAATGGAATGACTGCTCGATCCGCTATGGCGACCTCAAGAAGCAGCTTGCGCAGGACATCATAAAGTTCACAGAGCCTATTCGCGAAAGAATAACAGAATATTCGTCGAACAAGGAATTGCTTCACAAGATTGCAGCACAAGGTGCGGACAAAGCCCGCGAAAGTGCCCAGGAGACTATCCGCGAAGTACGCAAGATCATAGGTTTCCGCCAGTAATCCGGCGCAACACAAAAATACAACGCAGATAATACACCATTGTGTTATCTGCGTTTACTAATATAATATAAGGACAATGATTGACACACATACACACATCGACGGCGAGGAATTCGAGTCGGACCGCGATGACATAATTGCACGAGCAAAAAGCGCCGGTGTATCACACATCCTTCTGCCAAACATCGACATGATGTCGCTCCTTGCGATGGACGAGGCCTGCAACATGTATCCCGACATCTGTCGTCCACTCTACGGCCTTCATCCATCAAATGTGACCGAAGACTACAAAATACAGCTCGAAGCCATTTTTGCAGCAGCTGCAGTTGACAAACGCATCGTCGGCATTGGTGAAATCGGACTTGACCTGCATTGGGATGACAAATTCCGTGCAGAACAGATAGACGCATTCGAATGGCAGATCAACTACGCCATTGAACACAATCTCCCGATGTCCATACACGTTCGCGACGCCTTCGCAGACATGTATGACGTATTCTCGAAATTCGACGGCAAAAAGCTCGTAGGCTCGCTCCACTGCTTCTCTGGCAATGCCGAAGACGCAAAACGCTGCGTTGAACAATATCCGAACCTCATGTTCGGCATCAACGGAACATTTACATACAAGAAATCTGAACTTCCCGAGATATACAAGACACACATTCCGCTAGACAGAATATTACTCGAGACCGATGCTCCGTATCTTGCGCCACAACCCCTCAGAGGAAAGCGCAACGAACCATCAAATCTGCCGGTCATCATCAAGCACATTGCGGAGGCATACGGCGTATCGGTTAAAGATATTGAAAATTATACGGACAACAACGCGAAAAGACTTTTCCGCAATATCTAACAACGGCTCAAGCACTTACAGAGATTGGCGGCGAATCATTTTTTACAACACGTGGAGAAATATGTCCAATATGATTGTCAATTCATAAAAAATGTGTAATTTAGACCGCTCAAATGTGAAGAATGGTTTCACGACCAAACCGACCGATTGGGCTAAGTGACATACTTTGTGTAACTTAAAATCAAAATCAAATAATAAATTAAACAAATTTCATTGAAATTATGAAAAAGCTATTTGCTTTATTGGCAGTTTTCGGAATGTTGAGCTTCGGCACAACAGTTATGGCACAGGAAGCTGAAACAGCTGAGCCTGCTGCTGAAGAGGTTGCAGCAACAGAAGAAGTTGCTGCTGAAGATGAGGTTGCAGCTGCTCCTGCAGAGGAAGAAGTTTCAATCCACAAGACTCTCAAGACAAAGTTCGTTGAAGGTGGTGTAGGCTGGATGCTTCCAGTGCTTGCATGTCTCGTACTTGGTCTCGCTATCTCAATCGAGCGTATCATCTACTTGACAGCTGCTGACACAAACAACAAGAAGCTCCTTGCTAAGGTTGAGGACGCTCTTGCAAAGGGTGGTGTTGAAGAAGCAAAGAACGTATGCCGCAACTCACGTGGTCCTGTTGCTTCAATCTTCTATCAGGGTCTCCTCCGCTACGACGAGGGTACTGAGATGGTAGAGAAGTCAGTAGTATCATACGGCTCAGTTATGATGGGTCAGCTCGAGAGCGGTCTTACTTGGATCTCACTCTTCATCGCACTTTCTCCATCACTCGGATTCATGGGTACAGTCGTTGGTATGATCGGTGCATTCGATAGCATCCAGGCAATGGGTGATATCTCTCCAATCGCCGTTGCAGGTGGTATCAAGGTAGCCCTCCTTACTACATTGTTCGGTCTTATCGCAGCCGTTATCCTTCAGGTCTTCTACAACTACATCGTTGTTAAGATCGACGGTATCGTAAACAAGATGGAAGATGCTTCTATCTCGCTTATGGATATCATCACAAAGTATAAGGCTAACCACTAATCAGTTTCCACGTTTGTGGCAACTCATTAAATAAGACATTAGAGAAAATGAAGTTAATAGGCTATATATCACAGGGAGTGATGATAGTATTGATGGTGCTCAGCGTAGTACTGATGGCCCTCAGCGCAACTGAGGCATCTTCAGACGCCGTTGCAGCAGCAGATGGCTCATGGACTGGAACAGTCATCACTTGGGCAATCGTAGTCTTTGCTATCGGACTCATTGGCGCAGCAGCATCATATGTTGTTGGCGCATTCGTAGACACATCAAATCTTCTCAAGTCGGCAATCGTTGTTGTTGGTGCTGTCGTTCTCGTCGGCATTTGCTGGGCACTCGCTGATGGCACTCCACTTCCACTCGTTGGATACGAAGGCTCTGAGAACGTTCCTTTCTGGCTCAAGATTGCAGACACAGGTCTCTTCCTCGGTTATATCGCAGCAATTGTTGCTATCGTATCAATTGTTGTCTCTGAGGTCGTACAGTTGTTCCGCTAATCAGGTGTTTAACTAAACAATCACATTAAGATGAGTAAGAAAGAAACACCGGAATTGAACGCCAGCTCACTCGCTGACATCGCGTTCCTCCTTTTGATCTTCTTCCTCGTCGCTACAACAATGAGCACGGACACTGGCTTGGCACGTATGTTGCCACCTATCGTCCCTCCAACTCAAGACGACGCTCCACCTATCAAGGAGAGAAACGTCTTCCAGGTTATGCTCAACTTCAAAAACCAACTCCTCGTTGAAGGTGAATGGTGCGAAATTAGCGATTTGAAGGAAAAAGCAAAGGAGTTCATTGCGAACCCTGCTGACAACGAAAAGTTGCCAGAGAAGACAGAAACTGAGATTCCTTTGATTGGTACATACATGGTTTCTAAGGGTGTTATTTCACTCCAGAACGACCGTGGTAGCCAGTATCAGGCATATCTTCAGGTGCAGAATGAACTTCAGGCTGCATACAATGAATTGCGTGACGAACTTGCAAAAGTTAAGTTCCACAAGTCATACGAAGATTGCACTGATGACGAGCAGGATGCCATCAAGAAAGTCTATCCTCAGCGTATTTCAGAAGCAGAACCTAAAAACTATAAGAAGTAATGGCAAAGTTTAAAAAAGGCAAGAAAAATGCGCAGCAGAAGCTCAACACTTCTTCGTTGCCAGATATCGTGTTCATGTTGCTGTTCTTCTTCATGGTTGCAACCTCTATGAAAGAGGTGACTATGATGGTCAAGATCAAGTCGCCAGAAGCAACTGAGGTAACTAAGCTTGAGCAGAAGTCTTTGGTGTCATACATCTATGTAGGTACACCATTGAACTCGCGTAAGTTCGGTTCTGAACCACGTATCCAGCTTAACGACTCTTACGCAACTGTTGATGATATAGAGAGCTATATCCTTCAGGAACGTGAGGGCATGAAGGAAAGTGATCGTCCTAAGATGACTGTTTCGCTCAAGGCTGACCTTGACGTACAGATGGGTACAATCACTGACATCAAGCAGGCTCTTCGTAAGGCTCAGGCTCTGAAGATTAGCTACGCAGCACGACGTGCAGTAAATTAAAGAAAGTAATTTCAATTCAAGTCAAGTAATAAGTGCCTGGCCTTTCGGTCGGGCACTTTTTGTTTTTAGTCATGCCAGACATATCGCAAACATGCCGCTTTTTCAAAAATCACACAAACACATGAAACGAAGAAAATATAAATAATCTTTGTACATAACGAACAAAACCATATATTTGCATGATAGATATCAAACGGATATCTTCTTTATTGAAAATTCGACCTTAACACACAAAAAAATGAAACACCTATCTATTATTACAGCACTTTTCGCACTCCTAGTATCTTCTTGCGGAAAGAAAATCTTTGAAATTCCAGAGGATGCAATAATCTTGACGGAAGAGAATATGCCTGCAATTCAATACCTTGAAGCAGAAAGAATTGATTTGCCCGACAGCATGTTCTTGAAATCTGATTTTTCTGTTTTTCACGATACCATCTTGGTGGCTATAAATGATGATTACCCAGATCCGACATATCTCACTGTAATGAACCTCAACACGAAGAAGGTTATAGGACATTACTATCCTAAAGGAGATGGGCCGAACGAGGTTGTCGCCATATACGGAAACCCAGACAACAATTGCATGAAGATAACAGATTATCCAACCCTCAGGCAGTCTATTTTCTATATCGATTCCGTGCTGATAAAAGGAGATGAGTACAAACCAAATCTATTTCAGACCGACTTGAGCTGGTTCACTTATACCCTAATCACAGACTCTTCATTTTTAGTCAGCAATATGTTTTATTGCGAAGAGTGTGGAGAATATGAGAACAAAGGGACAACGCCTGAGTTTTATTTTTCTGACTTGAATGGCAATCATGAAGAAATCACAAAAATTTATCCTTTTGGTTGTGATTGTAGCGGACATATCACTTCAAACAAGAAGCAAAAAAAGGTTTTCATGGCATACAATCGATTTCCGAAATACAAAATACTCGATTATGATTTGAACGTAATAAAGAAGATGTATGGTCCTGATAACTATTATGATGTTGAGCTTGGATGCGATGAAGGAAGAAGTTTGTTCATTATGAACAACAAATATCATAGCTACAATTCGGCTATTGCATCTAATGACAAATATGTATTTGTAAGAAATGATCGAGTTATAGACCAGCCACATACCACAAATATGGCAGAATGGGGCGACATTGTAAGAGAAACTAGCATAGAAAATAATGAACTCTACCAGTTCGACTGGGATGGAAATATGGTTGGCAGATATAAGGTGAAGGACAACCTCGTCTGCACCATCACTATTTCGGAAGATTCCAAGACGTTGTTTTTCACGGGATATAACGAAGACAGAGACTACTGCCTTTACAAAGTGCAGTTGCCATGAAAAGGAAGTGTAAGATTTCCAGAAGACAGCAATAAACGCGTTTTGAATTGACAGAGGAGGACTATCCGATTCTTGTCCTGTATTCATTCAATCCTTTTGAATGAATGGAAAGGGGCTGAATCGGCAAAAAGGCGCATTATCTTTTCCCTGCGAAAAAACGAACAACAAGGTCACTACATTCTTGGGCAAGTATGCCTTGCGTCACCTTTGTCTTAGGATGGAGCATCGATGGCTCGAATCGGGCATAGCCACGCTTTGGATCGGCTGTGCCATAGACAATGCGACCAATCTGCGACCAGGCCAAGGCACCGGCACACATGCAGCAAGGCTCGACAGTTACGTACAGCGTGCAATCATTGAGGTATTTAGCGGCAAGAGCACCGGCAGCAGAGGTGATTGCTATGATTTCGGCATGGGCAGTCACGTCGGTCAGGCGCTCGGTTTGATTGTGTCCACGACCAATGATGCGGCCATTGCACACGACGACGGCACCAATCGGGACCTCATCGGCATCAAGTGCTTTGCGAGCCTCCTTGAGAGCTTCGCGCATGAACATCTCGTCGGCAGAATCCATCAGCGTTTCTTTTTGTCCTTTATACGGAATTTGCGCGCAAATTTGTCCTGAGAGAAATCTGCCACATTGAAGTCTACTTTTATATCCCAGTTGGCTCGGACTGCGACTTTTTCCATATAGTAACTGACATTTTCGGGCTCTATTTTGTCGTCATAGTTTCCAATGTCGAGCATCCCGTTCTGATTGGTATCTTCCACGATACGAATCATATAATTGCCTGGCTTGAGATAGCGGAATGCGACACGTCCGTTGGCTGGGACACGATTCTGGCGCGAAACCTTCTCGCCTTTCATGTCGACGAGCTGCAAGAGCGCATTTTCCGGCGTGTTTGAAACGATGATGTACAACGTTCCATATTTGTCGAGCGTAGTGATCTTGATTTTTGATTCCTGCTTGTTGCATTGCAACCCGAACACATCTCGAACGGATGCCGAATCTATTGTCAAGAGATATTCTTCGCCCGGTTGCCAATCGGCCTTGATTGTCTGACGGCGCAGATTGACCGTGTCGGCAGAATGCGTGAATGCCATTGGCTCAAAAATGGTATCGACTTTATGTTTCAACTGAAAACCATTCCAATCGATATCGCCGAAAGGTGTTTCGCTTGTGATCTGGAGCACCGAGAAGACGCCGATGGATGTTGAAACCTTGAGTTTCAGCGTAGGAACATCAGCTTTCTTCTGATTGTCTGCCCTATTTCTCCGGTTCTTTTTTTCTTCCTTCTTATCGACAGGCTTGTCCATGAACCACATGTCGAGGGTGTCAATCTTGTCCACGAAATTCTTGTCCTGGTCGAGGACCGGATATTTGAGTGCAACGACTACAGAATCGCCTTTGTAAATGAGCGAATCGGTAATCCAATATGTGACGGTATCGTTGTGGAGACTGTATTCGGCAACGCCATGCGATACGCTTGGATCCTGCTCCGGGAACGAGATTTCGGGCTTTGTCGTCATGCGATTGTTGAAGACAAAATTGAGGACATTACGCTTCGAGCGCTTGTCTGAAACGATATACTGATCGTAGCTTTCTTCCGTGTATGCAAAAAGAATGAGCGAATCGGGAGTGTAAACCAGCGTATCGCGAACGACATGTTCATAGACCCATTCTGCGGTATCGGCAGATAACGAGAGCGAATCAATCTTGACACTATCGTTGATCTGGCGTATTTCCCATCCAGGTGTAACTTCGCCTTCGTGCCAAGCAATCATTTCAGCCGGCTGATCATAGAGGAAATTACGATTCTGATCATCGAGCGCAAAGATGCGATATTTCTTATCGGCCGGAACATTCTTAATTGCGAATCGACCGGCATCATCAGTCTTTGCGATACGCACCGGAGGAACGGTGTGAAAAGCTGAATCAGCAAGATTCTGCTGAAGCATGACGTATATTCCGCTGACAGGCGCGATCGTTCCAACAGCATACACATTGCCCGAAATCATCATGGAGTCCTGACTCTCGCCTGTCGAAAATGTGAATGTGAAATTCTCATAGACATTGCCCTCGTTGAGGTCCATAAGACAATCGGCAAAATCGAGCGTATAAGTCGTTCCAGGGACCAGAAGAGTATCGCTGTCGAAACGAATGCGAAGAATATTTCCGTGGGCATCGAGCTTTGGCTGAACGGCCAATGGCGGCGAAATGATGAACTTCTTATCCTGATCTTTCAGCTGGATATTCTCATCGAAAGTAAGCGTTATGATGTTGCCAGAGAAACCCGTTGAATTTGGCTCAGGCACCGAACGGACAAGGACAGGAGGCTTTTTATCACGCGGACCACCTGTTGGCGTTCCCGGATTGGCACAGCAGACCGCAACGAGGGCGACAAATGCGATGCCGATGATACGAAATATATCTTTTATCTTCATCTGTTTCATAAATCAATGTCCTTTGGACTCGGCCAGAGCCAGAATCTGAGAAACACAAGCAACGAGTGCATTTTCTGATTGAGACGGCATCTCGATAATCGTTGTCTCATTGCGCACGGCAGTCCAGAAACCACTCTTGTTGCGTGTCATGAAAAGCATTTCATTAAGCTCGAAAATCTCATCATCGCCATTGTCTTCGTTCAAGACATCGGAATTCACCTCCGATTCAGCGCCTTGATTTATGGCCATGCGAGCCTTGCCATTGCCGTCGATGACAACGTCCGGCAGATCGTTTTCGCCAAAAGTCAAAGCCTGAAGCATTGCCCACCAGAGTTCACCAACGGACTGGCCTTTCCACGCAAAAACGGATATCTTTGCTGCAGCCAAAGCTGCCGCAACAGCATTGTCGGTTGAATCGACAGCAGACGAACACCAACGGACTTTTGCCCCCAACGCATCGAGCACTTCGACCAAAACAGCCGACGAAGCATCGACACCAAGCGAGCCGACGACCTTGACATTCGACAATGGCGACTGCCCTTCATATTTCTTCAGAAGATCATTCAACTGAGGTAAATTCTGCATTGCCGCATCAATAGATTTGCGGCCTTCAGCAGCAAGCGACATATCGGCTATCTTGCGGTCGTACTGGTTATTGTCTACATATTCAATCATAACAATGCCTTTAAAAAGTCAAGCAAAGGTAGTCAAGATTTTGCGAACATCGCTGATGTTTTGGCGATTATGGTTATTTTTGTATCATGCCAGTCATAGATATACATACGCATAATATTGAGAATGAGGCAGATACGTTTGTTTACAACATCCGTTTCGGATGCACGCAACAAAACGTATTTGCGCCGCTTTATTCCGTAGGAATACATCCATGGGACGCTGACGTCGATATCAACGATGAATTTTATACGCTTGCAGAAAAAGCCGTTGCAATCGGAGAATGCGGGCTCGACAAAGCTTGCAAGACGCCGATGGAGAAGCAACAACAGATTTTTTCGCAACAGATTGAAATTGCGCAAGACATGAACAAACCCGTTATCATTCATTGCGTCAGATGCTGGGGACAGATTCTTGAAATGAGCCATCGATATGCCAATCATACGCCATGGCTCATCCACGGCTGCTACGCCTCGGCAGAATGGATAAGACAAGCATCAAGACACAATTTTTTCTTTTCGTTAGGTCCGAAACAGATTGGTCTGCCTCGCTTTGCAGAGATTTTGCAGGCAATTCCGCCATCGAGACTTTTGCTTGAGACCGACGATGACAAAAGCATGAATATCCGCGATGTGTATGCTGCGACAAATGCCAATGAAAGGCAAATTGAGGGAAACTACGAACAATTTATCGGCCGCAGCTTAATTAGCAGATGAAATGAAAATCGGAGATGTCATCAATGCCTTTGCGCACATGCACACTCTCGATTCCCAGCTTTCCGGCAGCTTCGACATTCATGAGCGAATCATCGAAGAAGACAGCCTCAGATGCTTGAATACCGTGATATTCAAGGACTTTCAGAAATATATCCGAATGCGGTTTATTCATGTGCATCTCGTGGCTATACCATGTCTTGTCGAACAAATCGCTCAGCGAATCATAGCCTTCGGCGAGTGAATCGAAACACTCCTTGTGAGTGATGTTCGTATTGCTCAGAAGGACAACAGTATGCGTCTTTTTCAGACGTTCGATGACGCGCACACGCTGCGTTGGCAGATTGCCGATCATTGCATTCCAGGCATCGCGAATCTGACTGTCGGACAAGGAAGAAATGCCCGAAAGTCGTCGGATTTCGTTGAACATAGAGATATCCGACACCTCGCCACGCTCGAATTGCGTGAAGATGCCACCGACCGAATGACTTTCAGTCACATAACGTTCAACGCCGTCTACGCCAAGTGTTCTGAACGCTTCGACAGTTGCGTTCATATCGATGTCAACGATGACATTTCCGAGGTCAAATATCAGTAAACGCTTGCTGCGGACGTCCAAATAATTTTCCATGTCGATTTTGTATATTCAAAAAAAATGTGCAAATTTGCAACGCTTTTGACAGATGAGGCGTGCCAAAGCCACCCTTCTGCAATGCAAATATACTTATTTAATCGTAAGTAGGGCCTATAGCTCAGTTGGTTAGTAGCACCTGACTCATAATCAGGGGGTCGCTGGTTCAAGCCCAGCTGGGCCCACATAAAGAATCGCTCCATGGCGGTTCTTTTTTTATTTTGTATATGCTGAAAATAGCATTTCATAAATTGACGTTTAAATTGTATCTTTGCATCTGTTAAACAGGAAAATGCGCAAATTTCTAATCGTCATAATCGTTGCCGTTCTTGCAGCATGTTCGACGAAGCATAACACATGGTATAGTCGCCATTATCAGATGCTTACGTCGGAATTCAACGTGTTGTTCAACGGCAAGGAAGCATTCAAAAGCGGCATTGAGACGACACGAATGCAGTATAAAAACGATTATAGCCACGTTCTTCCGATCTATGAGTTTTCCGATGCGCAGACCGCAAGTTCTGCAACGAGCGACATGGAGACGGCCTTGAAAAAGGCGCATAAGCTCATTCAGCTACACTCAATCACGACAAAGCCCGAAGCGAAGAAAAACATGACCGACAAAGATCGTCGATTCATGGCACAGGAAGAATTCAATCCGCTCGTAAACGATGCCTATCTGCTGATTGGCAAGGCCAATGTCGTCTGCCATGAGGAAGATGAGGCCATAGAAGTCCTCGACTACGTTGCACGAAAGTTCCCGACAGACAAAACGGCATACGAAAGCAAAATCTGGAAATCGATTGCATTCATGCAACTCGGTCAGCCAATCAACGCACAGACAGCACTCGAAAGCTACGACATGGACGGACTTGCGCCAGCAGAACTCTATGGGCAATTCATGGCTGCGCAGGCAAACATCTATATCGGACAGGAAAAATATGCCGAAGCAATACATTGCGTCGATGAGGCTCAGAAAAATGCCGACTGCAAGCATAACAGACTGAGATACAGATATATTCTCGCTCAATTATACAAAATCACAGGTCAGCGCGAAAAAGCTGCGCCGATTTTCCTCGCATTGTCGAAAAGCATGGGTGACTATGACATGGCTTTTGCCGCAAAGATGGATCTGGCAACCGTTGCACAAACGCCTGAAGAACTCGCACAAGCCGAAAATACGCTCAACAAAATGGCTCGCGACAAGAAAAACGAGGATCAACTCGATCAGATCTACTATGCGCTAGGTCAGATGGACGAAAACAAAGGCAATGTCAACCATGCGCTCATCAACTATCAGAAATCCATTGATGCCAGCATAACAAATACGAACCAGAAAGGATTGTCATTCCTGGCAATGTCTGACATCTACAAAATCAGACCTCAATACATCGAAGCAAGCACATCTGCTGACAGCGCAGCATTCTTCCTGTCTGACAGAAACGTGCGCAAGGCAGAGACAAAAGAGCTCTCGCTACGTCTTGCGCCTGTAGCCGAGCAACTGCGCATCGTCAGGGACGAAGATTCGCTCATGCGTCTGGCCAACATGAACTCGCGAGACAGAGACAGAGTCATACAGAAGATACTCGACGACATTGAAGAAAAACGCCGTGCAGAAGAAGAGGCAAGAGCTGCACTCGAAGAGGAAGGAATGAGCCAAAGCGACTTCTATAACATCACACGCGGACAGAACAGACCTCAACAGAACACTGGCGGACGAGGCACTTCGTGGTATTTCTATAACACGACAATGGTCAATGCCGGAAGGTCAACATTCATCAATAAATGGGGACGAAGACCTAACGAAGACAACTGGCGCCGCGCCGACAAGAGTACTGCCGCATTCAGTTCTTCGACAAGCGATTCTGAAGACAAATTTGACAATGCTGCATCCGATGCAGAACAGAGCAACGGCGAAGCAGATGAGTCTGCTACAGAAAATGGCCAGAAGGAGGAGGTTGTCACTCGCGAGAGTCTGATGGCTAAGATTCCTCTCACGGACAGTCAGAAAGCCGAGGCAAACACACGCATAGACGATGCGCTGTTCAATAGCGGCATCTTGCTTTATGACAATCTGAAAGACTATCCGTCGGCAATTGCACAACTCGACCGATTGATCAGCAGACACAGCAATATTGATTGCGACAACTGCTACGATGCACTTGTCGTGCTCTACCTTGCACAGGTCAAAGACAAACGTGCATCGGAAGCACAGCAGACGCGCAACAGGATACTCAAGCAATATCCTGATTCTCAGTTTGCAAAATATCTTTCAAACAGTAATTATTTCGATATACAGGCAGCAGAAAAAGCAGAAAAAGAGATGCATTATGAAAATGCATACTCGTCATATCTCAAAAATAATTATGGAGACGCAATTGCCGCATCATCGAAAGAACTGGCCGCCTCGCCAGAAAAGGAATACACACCTAAATATCTGCTTATCAGAGCATTATCATACGCAAAAACAGCACAGGCACAGGCTTTCCGCGCCGATTTGACAGAAATCACGCAGAACTATGCCGATGGCGAAGAGGCTGAAATGGCGCAGAAACTGCTTGCAAAACTCGACGAAGGCAAAGAACCTGTCAGGGCAACGGCCTACGAGTCGCCATTGGCAAATGCCAACAACAGCAACGAAGAGACAGCCATGGCGAACAAGGCTTACGAATACAGACCAGATACGACACACACCATCATCTGTGTGATTGACAACGGATTGCAGACAGAAGCGCAATTCACTATTGCCGACTACAACTTTACAAACTATCTGGTTGAAGACCTCGACATCCGCACCAGTGCATTGGCAGATAAACGACAAATTATTGCCGTCAGCGGATTTGGCAACAAGCAGGAGGCGATGAACTACTTCTATGCCATCCGTGACAAAGACTTCTGGAAAGAACTTACCAGCAGCAGCATACCCGAGATATATGTCGTATCAGACAACAATGTTCGAATCCTGCAACTCTCAAAAAGTACTGCAGAATACGAAGCATTCTTCGAGGAGAACTACCTGCGCCGCATAGGCAATTAATCAGTCACAAAAATCTTCTTTACCATGGCAAAAATTCTCTGGATCGACGACGAGATCGACCTTCTTCGTCCGCAATGCATAATCCTCGAAAACGAGGGCTATGAAGTGACAACTGCGCAAAGTGGCATTGACGGCATTGACATCGTACGTGAAAATTCATTCGATGCAATCCTTCTAGATGAAAACATGCCTGGTATGAACGGCCTTGAAACACTTGAGAAAATCAAGGAGATATCGCCAGACACGCCAGTTGTGATGGTCACGAAAAGCGAAGAAGAAAACATCATGGAGCAAGCCATCGGACGCAAAATTGCCAACTACCTCGTAAAGCCGGTAAGCAAAATGCAGCTCAAAGCCTGTCTTAAGCAGATCATCGGCAAACAAAGCCTTGTGAGCGAGACATCACAAAGCAAATATCAACAAGAGTTCGGTTCACTCTCATTCGAAATCGGCCAATGCAACACATTTTCAGACTGGGCGAATGTCTATCAGAAACTTGTCCGATGGGAGATTGAACTCGAAAAAGTCCGCACGATGGACGACATTCTGCTTTTGCAGAAAAAAGAAGCCAACGAAGGATTTGCAAAGTTCATTTCAAAGAACTACCTGAAGTGGATGACCGACAGACAAGATGCACCGCTCATGTCGAATCGAATACTGCACGATCGAATACTGCCGATTATTGAAAGTGGCAAAAAAGTGGCTATGATCGTCATCGACAATTGCCGACTCGATCAATGGGAAACGCTGCGTTCACTTCTTTCGCCAGACTTCAACATCTCAACAGAACTCTATTGCGCAATCCTTCCAACGGCCACGCAATACGCCAGGAATGCAATCTTTTCGGGACTCATGCCTAGCGAAATTGAAAAATACTATCCAGAATACTGGACACACTCCGAAGATGAAGCATCGCAGAACCAATATGAGCGAGAACTGGTCAACACCTTTTTCGAGCGATATAAAAAGACACAGTATAAACGTGCATATTACAAGGTAAACACGTCGGAAAGCGGCGAAAACCTCATCAAAAAATGGCCAAACTATCGACAAAACGACCTGAATGCATTAGTATTCAATTTTGTCGATATGCTCTCTCATGCACGTACCGACGTCAATGTCGTCAGCCAATTGTCTGAAACAGATGCCGCCTATCGATCAATAACACGTTCGTGGTTTGAACATAGTGCATTGTCAAAACTCATCAGGATTTTGCACGACGAAAAAATCACCATTGTCATAACAACAGACCACGGAACAATAAAAGCGACAAATCCGCAGCGCATAATCGGCGACCGCGAAATCAATACGAACCTGCGATTCAAAACAGGCAAAAATATGACATACGACGAAAAAAAGGTTTTTGAAATCCGCAATCCTTCCGACGCTTTACTTCCGCAAGGCAAACTGACATCTTGCTATATTTTTGCAAAAGGACAGGACTTCTTCGTCTATCCGAACAACTATTCCGACTATGTCCGCCGATTTACGGACACGTTCCAACATGGTGGCATTTCAATGGAAGAAATGATTATCCCACTGGCTATATTACAGCCAAAGGCTTGATAATCACCACTCGTATGGCGTTGCCTGATAAACGTAGTAGTTCAACCAATTTGAATACAAAAGGCTCGCGTGCGATTTCCACGTAACGATCGGCTTTTGCGTTGGATCATCGTTAGGGAAATAATTTGCTGGCACCTTTATAGGCAAGCCCTTCGTCTTGTCACGCATATATTCCGAAGCAAGTGTATCGCGATCATATTCGCTATGACCAGACACGAAAATCTGTCGTCTGTCACGCGACACTATAATATAAACTCCGGCATCGTCCGATTCTGCAAGTAATTTCAGGTTCTCATTTGCAATCACCGCCTCTCTGCGAACCGATGTATGACGCGAATGCGGAACGCGGAAAACCTCATCGAAACCACGCAGAAGCGGTTCGTTTGCATCATCAACAATATGATGCTCAAAAACACCGAACATCTTCTCAGGAAGCTGATATTTGTCTATGCCATAATGGTAATAGAGCCCGGCCTGTGCTCCCCAACAGATATGAAATGTGTTGGTCACATTCGACTTCGACCACTCCATAATCTCTGTGAGTTCACTCCAGTAATCGACCTCCTCAAACGGCATCTGTTCAACAGGCGCACCCGTGATTATCAAGCCGTCATACTTCTGACTGCGAACCTCGTCAAAACATTTGTAGAATGTATCAAGATGCTCATTAGAAGTATTTTTCGAGGTATGAGAACTCATCTTCATAAATTCAACATTAACCTGAAGCGGCGAATTCGAAAGATTGCGAAGAATCTGTGTCTCTGTTATTATCTTGACAGGCATCAGATTCAAGATCATAATCCTCAATGGTCTGATATCTTGCTGCATAGCACGTGAAGTGCCCATGACAAAAACATTCTCGCTTTCAAGCACTCTGCGAGCCGGCAATGCATCTGGAATATTTATCGGCATATCAAATAGCTATATGTTGAAATTTCGAAGTGTTACTAATCTTTGCGTCTGCAAAATTAACAAAAGACGCCGACAAAGCATTATCTTTGCAGAAAATTAAACACCACATCCAAAATGCGCATTCTTGTTTCGCCACTCGATTGGGGACTCGGTCATGCATCTCGCCTTTCACCCGTTGTTCAGCATTATCTGTCCAACGGCGATGAGGTCGTGATTGCAGGCCAAGGGCGTTCATTGATGCTGCTTCAAAGTGATTTTCCGACACTAAAGAATCTTCAGTTAAAGTCTTTCTCACCACGTTTTTGCAAAAAAGCGCCTCAATGGCTTGCCATATCATTGCAACTGCCAGTTTTCTTCTGGAGAATCATCTCCGAATACCGTGAGACGCGTAAAATTGTCGCCAACGAGAATATCGACCTCATCATTTCCGACAACCGCTACGGAGTAAGAAGTCGTCAATGCAAATCCATTCTCATAACCCATCAGCTGTCTCCGAAAGCTGCATCATGGGCACCTGTATGGTTCAACACCGTGCTCGCACGTGGAATAGCATGGTTTGCAAACAGCTTCGACGAAATCTGGATTCCTGACGAAAAGCCGTTTCCCGATGGCCTTGCTGGAGATCTTGCAAACCCTCGGTTCATAAAGACCAAGGTAAAAACCATCGGACTTCTATCACGACTGAAAGCAAGCGGCATAACGACGCACAACATCTCACATCTGGCAATCATATCCGGACCGGAACCACAGAGAACAATCTTCGAAAACAAGATTGCCTCTTTGTTTCAAAAGAAGAATGGCCCCAAAGTCATTATCAGAGGCATAACTGAAAACCAGTGCGAATCTGAGGAGAACGGCATTAAAATGATAAACTCAGCCAACCCTGAACAATTGTCGGAGCTAATCTCTGCGGCAGAGAACATATATTGCCGCTCTGGATACTCAACGATAATGGATTTGAGAGCATTAGGCCGCCAGGCCTTCCTCTGCCCTACTCCCGGACAAGCCGAGCAAGAGTACCTCTGCAAACGAATGACCGGACCCAATTTTCAAAAACTTGAAAATATAGACTAAACAAACGCAACAAAAAAAACACTAATCCGTAACCACAGAATGAAATTTTATACAATAATGCTTATAGAGATAATTATCATATTAGTTGCCATTGTCGTCCTCGCTGTTGTTGGGCGATTGGTTCGGCGTAATATCTCTGAAAAGCACACAATCGAGCGTCTTATCAACATTCTCTTCCCGTTGGGCGAAAGCCAAATGAACGAAACGCTCAATGACATCGACGAGATGACACAGAAAAGATTCAAACGCGAAGAGATTCTTGATTACTATCTAAAAATAAAGGGATTGCAGATTATCGACCTTCATGCTAATTCAGATGGCGGAATTCGCCGATTCCTTATGAAGCCAACGAAAATCAGATTGACATATTTCGAACAGGTGAAATTCTACGAAATCTATCTCAACTATCCGCAGGCCGTCGGCCAAAGTCTTGTTGAACGCTAAAAGATAAAAAAAAACGCCATAAATGGAAAAGCACATTCATCAGAATGTGCTTTTTTTATTTTCTACAAATTTGGACGCTCTAAGATTACTTGATAAATCAATGCCTGACGCATCTTTTCTGCTGTCATCTCAACCTCTTCCTCTTCCACGCCCTCTTCATACGAAGGATGATTCTCATGTTCCACCATTGGTTTCTGGGGCAGCGCTTCATATTGCGAAGAATGTTGCCAACGATTTGAACCTTCTTCAAACAACTGCGTTTTTGCAAACTCTTCCGTCATCGATGGATTATCAGACAAAGGTTCATCATCTTCCATAAATTCTTCCTCGTCCTCATCCTCCATCATGTCAATAGGTTCTTCTTGATATTCTGTGTCAGGAGCTTCGTCTTCTTCGACCTCCCACTTTGGCACACTCTTCTTCTGCTCTGTATTTTTTCTCAGAGCAAATCTCAGAGCAATGAATACTGCAACAAGGCCTATTTTGAATATCAGAGAACCCATAGTTTGATTTATTGTTGACAAATATAATCAATCATATTTACATTCGCACAGAAAACTCTCAATAAATCAAATAACATCTAGACACGTCTCAATAGGAATGCCTTTGAATTTATCCTTATTGTCGCGGTTCATAGAAACAAGCGTTCTGACGACATCCATCGCCCTCTGAGTACTTGTCTGCAAGTCTTTGCCGTTAAGCAACTCACCATAAAGTACGGCCGAGAACATATCGCCCGTACCCGGAAAGCGGACTGGAACGACTTCATAAGGCAAAACAAAATTTGAATCTTTCTGGCTGTCATAACCGAGAACGACCGTCTTGCCGTCAACAATGGCACTGCTTACAATCACAGATTTTGCTCCGAGATTACGCAGACGCATGACTATCTCGTCAGCTTCATCAAGACTAATGCTTTCCTTATATGGCATTCCGCACAAATAGGCTGCTTCCGTATAATTGGGAACAATCACATCAGCAATACGGACAAGCTCCTTCATATTCTCGATTGTCGGCTCGCTAACACCATTGTATAGATGACCTTCGTCGCCCATTATAGGATCGACATATATCTTCGTGCCTTTTTTTGCCTTGTCCTGACAATATTTCGAAACTATCTTTGCCTGTTCTTCGCTCACTATGAATCCCGTAGCAATGGCATCGAATTCAAAATCGAGATTCTTCCACACTTCAATCGTTTTCTTGATATGTTCCGTCGTATCAAGTATTGTAAAAAATCCATAGTCAAGCGTATTCGACACGATTGCCGTGGGCATATTATATATGACATGCCCCATATGCGTAAGAATCGGCATCATTGCTGCCAAAGCAACTTTGCCATAGCCTGGAAGATCATTGATGAGCAGAATTTGCTTTTTCATCCCGATTGTTTTTCTAAATATCAAAAAAAGAAAGGCAACCATTTCTGATTACCTTCCACAATTCATTGCCGTTTTGGGCAGATTATTTCTTTGTGAATTCTGACTGCGAGTTGTCAAAGTTCAAGTAGTACTTACCCTTCGCGAGGCTGCCGATGTTGATTGTCGCACCGTAACCCTTGAAGACGATACCACCGTACTGGTCGTAGATTTCATACATTGTCTCTGCCGAGAAGTCGATTGCAGAATCAGTCTGCTTGAATGTGACTACAGGAGCAGTCACAAGAGCAACTGCCTCTTTAGAGTAAACCGAAATCTTCTTGTTATCAGTCTGGCGAACACGGAACTTGTTTGCACCGCTATGTGTTCTAACCTTTGCTTCGTATGTGTTTGGCTTATTCTTGCCCTTGCCACGAACCTCGCCAACCTTAACCCACTTGTTCCATCTGTACTGCTCAATCACGAATGGGATTGAACCAGTTTCACCGCTTGTCGAGAATGTGAGAACACCGTCCTTCACTGCTATGCTTTCAAACTTCGCAGGAGTCTTGACTTGCAATGCATATGTATTGAGAACCATTGGCGTGCAGTCGTCTTTGTATTTGATTGCAACAGAGACCTCATCACCGATGCTGAATCCATAAACAGAAAGATCTATTTCAAATGCGCTCGAGTTGATTTCGTCGGTAGTAATCATGCCGTTTACAGTTACCTCATAAGCACAAAAACCAACACCAGAAGGAGCGAATGGATTTCTGACGTATATATTTTCACCTTGGTATGTACCTTTAACAACGAGTTCGTCCGCTTTTACCTCTGTGCCAACAAATGCGCAGAGAAGAAGTGAGATCGCAGTCAAAAAATTTTTCATATTTTCACGTGTAATATTTTTCAAGGAACAATTTTAGTGATAATTTGTTTAATGACAAAACAAATGTTCAATTTTCGTTGTTTATTTTTTTGATTCAATCCACCTTCCGTCGCTTTTAATCAAGCTAACAAGCTCATTTATAGCATCTTGTTCTTGCAAGGCACGTTTTATCAAAACTTTTCCTCGATATAGAGAAATTTTCCCCGGACCGGCTCCAACATAGCCATAATCAGCATCAGCCATTTCGCCAATTCCATTTACAATACATCCCATAACGGCAATTTTGAGGCCTTTGAGATGTCCAAATACGGCTTTTATTCGCTGTGTTGCCTCTTGAATGTTGTATAGAGTTCGGCCACATCCCGGGCATGAAATGAATTCTGCTTTCGAATAGCGGACTTTAGTCGCCTGAAGAATCTGCAAAGATGTTTCTGCGATCGCGTCGGCCGAAAGATTTTCATTGATAAGCATAAGGCCATCTGCAAGACCATCGATGAAGAGCAAACCTGTATCGGCAGACGCTTTAAGCTGGAAAGAATCAAGGTCGCTGTCTGCATAGCGAACAGATACGACTACAGGCAATTTTACAGTATTCGCAGACAGTTTCAAGATGAATGCTCGCAACTCTGCCGTTGGATTTGTCGTCTCCGCCTCAGCAATTATCACTCTATCTTTAAGTAATTGTAACTCAGTGATTTTCTGCTCCGTCAACATTGAAAGCGACATGCGGACGTAGCGATCAGTTTCGACATTCTGAATATCGGCAAGTTTAGAGTTCGCTATTATCACAGGCGCATTTACTCCGCCGACATTATCTACAGCATCAGACTGACGTCGGCGATATTCGAATGGCGAATATGCGGATGCATCGCAGACTTCAATTGTCTGATGATTCTTTTTCGACGCAACATATTCGACAAGTTTCTTTGCTACAGGCACTTCCGCTTCCGGAGCCTCTGTCAGCGAGACTCTTATCGTATCGCCCAAGCCATCAACAAGCAGAGCACCGATACCTGCAGCGGATTTGATGCGTCCTTCAGTATCGCTTCCTGCTTCGGTCACACCAAGATGCAATGGATAAGAGCGTCCCATCTGACGCATGGTTGCTGAGAGCAATCGTACAGTCTCGACCATTACACGCGTATCCGAAGACTTTATGCTTATCACAATGCGACGGAAATCGAGCTTTTCAAGTGCTGATATATACTCGATGCATGATGCGACCATTCCTTGCGGTGTATCGCCATATTTGGCCATAATTCGATCGGAAAGCGAACCATGGTTCACACCAATGCGAAGCGTTGTCGAATTTTTCTTGCACACGTCAATCAGAGGACGCAACTTTTCTTCTATGAGCGACATCCATTGTTCATCGGTCATCTTGTCGGCGTCCTGGTCGAATTTCTTTTGCTCGCCAGTATAGTTTCCAGGATTAATTCTGACTTTTTCAACATTCGCAGCTGCAACAATTGCTGCATTCGGATTGAAATGGACATCAGCCACGAGCGGAGTCGTATAGCCACGCTTGCGGACGCCTTCACGAATCTTACCGATATTCTCAGCTTCAACACGACCTTGAGTCGTCAGTCGTACGATCTCGCCTCCGGCTTCGATTATGCGAATTGCCTGTTCTACAGACGATTCGACATCGTTAGTGTCGGTTGTTGTCATCGATTGGATGCGAATCGGAGCATCGCCACCTATAGATATTTCACCGACAGGAACTTCGATAGTTTTGTTTCTGCGGTACTCAAAAAGAGAGTCTGTGAATGAAATATTGCCCATTTTCTGCCAGAAATTTCCACAAAGGTAGTTAGTTTTTTGCATTCACATGACGTTTATTCTTACCTTTGCGTCAAAAAAATAGTATGTCGGTTACAGTAGACAATATTTCAAAAACATACGGACAGCAAAAAGCATTGGACAACGTAAGTTTTTCAATTGCGAAGGGCGAAGTTGTTGGATTCCTGGGGCCAAATGGCGCAGGCAAATCGACCATGATGAAAATCGCAACCGGATATGTCATGCCAGACAGCGGGAAAGTGAGCGTTTGCGGAATCGAGGTCAATGGCAACTCACTTGCAACGCATCGCCTTATCGGATATCTGCCAGAACATAACCCTCTTTACCTGGATATGTATGTTCGCGAATATCTTCAGATGGTTGCCGGGATGTATGGTCTTGACAACACCGCGAAACGTGCTGCGGACGTAATCGACATGGTCGGACTTGGCAACGAGAGTCATAAAGTCATCGGCGCGCTCTCGAAAGGCTATCGACAGCGTGTCGGCATAGCGCAAGCACTCATTTCAAATCCGGAAGTTGTCATTCTCGACGAGCCAACGACCGGTTTGGACCCTAATCAAATTGTCGAAATACGCCAGCTCATAAAAAATGTCGGCAAAGAGAAAACGGTTATGCTTTCAACGCATATCATGCAGGAAGTCGAAGCCGTATGCGACAAAGTCATCATCATCGACCACGGAAAAATCAAGGCTCAAGGTTCGATAGACGAGATTGCAATGAAAGCCAATGGAGGCCTTATGATTGATTTTGAATTCGACAAAGAAATCGACATTCAGATGCTTGCCTCGGAATTGCCATCACAAGCATTGTCGGCAATCGGTTCTGGGAAATTCAGAATGAGCTGCGAAAAAGACCTACGAAAGGACATCTTCGATTTCGCAGTACGTCACGAACTAAGGCTCATCGAACTCCACGCCGAACAGATTGGCATGGAGGCACTATTCCACGAACTGACAGAAAATTAATCCTCTTCGATAACAAAACCGACCTTCTTCAAGTCATCCCAATATCGCGGATACGACTTCGACACGACTGCCGGATCATCAATTCTGATGCTGCCAAGCTTGAGCGCGGCCGGAGCAAATGCCATTGCCATGCGATGATCCTTATACGTTGCAATTGGCTCGTTGCAAGGCTCACATGTTTCACCATCCCACGCAAGATCGTCAACGTCATTGCTCTTGAGCACAAAACCGATCTTTCGGCATTCGTTGATGAGCGCAGATATGCGGTCTGTTTCTTTTATTTTGAGACTTTCAAGGCCAGTAAAATGGAATGTCACACCAAGACAACAGCACAAGACAACAAATGTCTGCGCAATATCCGGCTGACTATTAAAATCATAATCGAGATGTTTCACCGATGACGCATTGGCAACAACCGTTGTCATGCTCAAGCCGTCTTTTTCCGAAAAACTTGTCTCTACGCCAAGTTTTTTTGCAATATTCCGAACCTCAGAATCTCCTTGAAGACTGTTTTCCGCCAGACCGACCATCGCAAATGGCGTCTGACCAGCAAGTGCAGACATCTCATACCAATATGAAGCGGCGCTCCAATCGGACTCTACACGAACTTTCTTGTGAAGATATTTCCCTTCGGGAATTTCAATATGGCTGCCGCTCCATTTTCCCTCAACACCAAACTGTTTCATCGTCTGAAGCGTCATGTTGATGTAAGGCTGCGATACAATCTTGCCAACAAGTTCGATATTCAGACCTCCACGAATCATCGGTGCAATCATCATAAGCGCCGAAATATACTGGCTGCTGATATTACCAGGCAGTTCAATCGTTCCGCCACGAAGTTCCTTGCCGCAGATTCTCAATGGCGGGAATCCTTCATTTTCTGCATATTCTATATCCGCGCCAAGCATTCGCAATGCATCAACAAGCACCCCTATCGGGCGCTTCTTCATGCGCTCAGAACCCGTAATCACATGTATCCCTGGCAATAGAGACAGATACGCCGTCAGAAATCGCATAGACGTTCCTGCAGCACCTACATCAACGAGTGAGCAATCGCTCTCCAAAGCCTTGAGCATAACTGCAGTATCATCGCTCTCCGATAAATTTTCAGGAGCATTCACATTCGCCGACAACACATTTATGAGCAGCAGACGATTGCTGATACTTTTCGACGATGGCAACTCAATCGTGCCACTCTTTACACTTGGAACAGAAATATTGTATATCATCGGTCAGGCATTCATTTTGAGATATGAATCAAGGACTTGGCTAATCTCTTCCTTCGTTCCAATATTGTTGATTGAGATCTCGCCAATCGTTGGCAACAATGTGAAATTAATGCCGTTGCCGTCATTCTTTTTATCATGAGTCATAAGCTCAAGCAATTCCGCGAAGTCAGATTCTGCGAATTCCATCTTGCCATATTGGCTATTAATGTATTCGTATATGCGTTTTGCATCATCATGATTCAATCCGCACTTCTTTTCGCTGAGCATAAGTTCGCAGACCATACCGAATGCCACAGCCTTTCCATGAAGAATTGGGTGATCATTGTGGCGCATCGAAAATGTTTCAAATGCATGGCCAAATGTATGACCGAAATTAAGCGCCTTGCGGACGCTCTGCTCCTTCGGATCTTCCGTCACGAAGTAGTTCTTGACTGCAATCGAGTCGCATATCAGGCGCGACAACTTGTCATAATCCGGATTATTAAAATCGATGGTCATCAGTTCATTGAGCGACTGCGCATCGCGAATAAGAGCATGCTTGAGCATCTCGGCATATCCTGAAAGAAGATTCTCCTTGTCGAGTGTCCTGATGAATTCGCCGCTGACGAGCACGGCTTTTGCGATTGAGAAAACTCCGATTTCGTTCTTCAGACCGCCAAGGTTCATTCCTGTCTTGCCACCCAAAGAGGCATCTACCTGCGCAAGAATCGTTGTCGGAATGTTGATGAAATCAATTCCTCGCTTGAACGTAGAAGCACAGAATCCACCTAAATCACACGGCATTCCACCGCCGAGGTTGATGAGAACGGACTTGCGCGTGGCTCCATTTGCGCTAAGAAATTCCCATATCGAAATTGCAGCCTCGGCATTCTTGAAATCGTCTCCCTGACGGATGACAAGCGTATGCTCTGGCGTTATCTGGCTTATGCCTTCAATCAGTTTCAAGCAGTATTTCTGTGAACCTTCATCCGTCAGAAGGAAGACCTGCTTCGATGTATATTTTTCAAGCAACTCTGCAAGATCGGCCTTGATATTGTCCGATGCATATACATTGCAATTCGCTGCAACTGTTCTCATTGATTATCTTTGTAATTATTGTTTTTGCAAATTATTTTGAGATCCCTCAAGAGCTCACGTCGGTGAATCGACCCCATGAAGGTCAAACCGATTGTTACTGTCTTTTCCTTGTTCGAATGGCTCATATAGCGCAAGCGAACATAGCGCAAGAACATGAAACGCGTATATTTAACAGATATGAGCCGCGAAGCATCAGCCGAAATAAGCTGTCGGCCGCCTTTTCTTATTTCCACGAATGGTCGAGAATCAACTTCTATATATCCTTGACCGACAGAAACAAGCAGTTCGTCGAAACCGCCGAAAGCCGACAGCATCGCTACGAACAAAAGCATTACACCAATCAGAGGCCAAACCTTGTGCAATTCCGCATAATCGCCCATAAATGCGACAACAAAAAGTATGGCCAGCAACCCGAATACTCCCTTGAGCACCGTCCTAGCCTTATAGATATTCTGCCTGTTCGTATACTGCATTGTCTATCACGTACTTTTTCTTTGCGAGTGCAAAGTTAATCATTTCTCTCACTATACGGGAAACGACGCATTCGGTTTTGTTTTGGTCTTATGCATTATGCCTCATGCTGCGAAAGATCATGCTTGCGTTGCTCCATCTCGCGCTGGCGCTCAAGCCACTGTTCACGCGTTCTGCGCCAACGCTTGTGGCTCCACAGCCACAAATGAGGCGTCGTGACGATATCCTTTTCAAGAAGACTCATAAACTTATCCGTGATTTCATAATCAGGCAGCGATTTCGGAGCATCAGTCAGAGGAATGAACTTAGCTTGATAATACCCTCGTCTGTTGCGTGTAAAACTCGCATAAACCATTGAAGCATTGAGTTTTTTACCAAGCTGTTCAGCACCGGTAAACACGGCCGTATCCTGATGGAGGAATTCTACGAAATGATGAATGCCTTTCCACTGCGGCAATTGATCAGCAATAAACGCAACCAGGACCTTTTTGCCCTCGGCACGAAGTTTCAATATCCGTCGAGCCGCGATTTCCTTGGATATACACTCACCGCCATATCGCTGACGAAGTTTCAAGAACACCTGGTCCATCGTCTGATTTTGAAGCGGGCTGTATAGTTGTGTTCCGTATGCAAAAGGCATCCAATACGTGAACGAAGCCATCCATTCCCAATTACAATAGTGCCCCATCGTTACAAAGACGAAATCCTTGCCGCCATCATACTGACTTTTTATCCAATTGATTCCTTCTTCGTCGAATTTAACACGACGCATCATCTCCTTCTTGCTGATCGAGAACGACTTTATATCCTCCGCAAAATAATCACAGAACACTCGATAAAATTTCTTTTCAATTTCAGCAATCTCCTCGTCGGTCTTGTCCGGGAACGAATTTTTCAGATTTGTTCGCACGACATCCCGTCTATAGAATCGATGTGCAAAAACATACATCAAATCAGACAATAGATAGAGCACCCATAATGGCAACAACGAAATAAGCCAAAGGAGACCATATACAACGCGATACATATATATAATAAGGTATAATGTTTATTTTTTCCGAAACACCAATGCAAATGCGACAGCTACAAGCAGCGCATAAACAGCAAAAATCGTCCATGAAATTCGCCAACCCTCGATTGACAGAGCAATATTGTCGGCATTAGCATAAACGTAATGATTGACAACAAATTGCGCAGCAAGAGTGCCGATTGTTGCGCCAAGTCCATTTGTCATCAGCATAAACAGGCCCTGCGCACTTGAGCGGATCGACTCGTCGGTCTGCTGATTGACAAAAAGCGAACCTGATATGTTGAAGAAGTCAAAAGCGACACCATAGACAATCATCGAAAGAATGAGAAAGGCAACGCCAATGCCAGCCGGACTTCCTATTGCGAACATTCCGAAACGGCCAAACCATGCAACCATTGCGATAAGCATGACTCGCTTGATTCCGAAACGCTTGAGACAAAACGGTATCAGGAGGATGCATAACGTCTCGGAAATCTGCGAAAGCGAGATCAGCAGATTAGCATGTTGAGCAAAAAATGCATTTTCGTATTGCGGATCATTCGCAAAATACGATATGAACGGATTCGCATAGCCATTAGTGATCTGAAGTGACACGCCAAGAAGCATCGAAAAGATGAAAAAAGCGCACATCTTGCTATCCTTGAAAAGCAAAAAAGCACGAAGTCCGAAAATATCGACAATCGATTTCTTTTCTGCATTCTTGCTCTGCAAACTGCACGGTGGCAAAGTCAACGAATAAGCCGCAAGCATAAAGCCCCATGCGGCACAAGCATAAAACTGCTCATGGGAATGTTGATAACCCAATAAATCTACAATCCACATTGAAGCAATAAAACCGACAGTTCCAAACACACGGATCGGAGGGAAAGCCTTCACCGGATCGAAGCCGGAATGCTCAAGTGCCGAATATGAAACAGAATACGACAAGGCGATTGTCGGCATATAAAATGCGACAGAAATTGCATAAAAAGGAAATATCTGACTCATGGCTACGCTCTCACCTGCCTCAGAACCGATGAATCCGGTATAAGCCATCGTGATGGCCGCCACAAAATGGCAGATCGACAAGAGACGCTGTGCGGGAATCCATCGATCGGCAACGACACCCATGAGTGCCGGCATAAAAATCGACACAATTCCCTGTATAGAATAGAACCAACCAATATTCTCACCCAATCCGACATTTCCGAGATAACCACCCATCGATGTCAGATATGCACCCCACACGGCAAACTGCATCCACATCATTGCCGTCAGGCGGAATTTTAAGCCATAATTCATAATATCAATCTATTTTCACCTTTTTCGAGTGCAAAAAGCATAATCATGTGTTCAAAAACATAAAAAATGCCAAAAACGCATGCTATCCGATTGTTTTATAATCAATTATATCATCACAAACGTAAAACTTGCAGACAAAAATACGCAAAATTTTGGAGGGAGGGATACATTTTTTCGCTTCGTTTCTTGAAAAATCATCAATAAATGATTTACTTTGCGCTGTCGTTTCGGAAAATTTTTTCGAAAAGCGACAAAAGATGCACCATAAAACGGGCAACCGAAGGTGCGAAAAAGTAACAGAAAATATTAACTAAAAACTAGAAATCATGTCAGAAGTTGCAGAAAAGGTAAAGGCAATTATCGTAGACAAATTGGGCGTTGACGAAGCAGAAGTTACTGAGACAGCAAGCTTCACAAACGATCTTGGCGCAGATTCACTCGACACAGTAGAACTCATCATGGAGTTTGAAAAGGCATTCGGAATCAACATTCCTGATGACGCTGCAGAGAAGATCGCTACAGTAGGCGATGCAGTAGCTTACATCGAGGCTAATAAATAAGTAAACAACTAGATCTTAAGAATTATATGGAGTTGAAACGAGTAGTAGTAACGGGTCTTGGAGCCATAAGCCCACTCGGAAATACCCTTGCCGCAACGTGGGAAGGATTGGTCAATGGTGTTAGTGGTGCAGCCCCTATCACTCATTTCGACGCTTCCAAATTCAAGACACAGTTTGCTTGCGAAGTTAAAAACTTCGACCCGGTGGCATATTTCGGCAAGGAGGCACGCAAATTGGATCCATTTACCCAATTTGCGGTTGTCGCCGCCGATGAAGCTGTCAAGGATGCAAAACTTGACCAGGAAGGCATCGACAAAAACGAAGTCGGCGTGGTTTGGGGTGCAGGTATTGGTGGCATTGTCACATACTTCAATGAAGTATCTGAATATGTCCAGGGTGACGGCACGCCAAGATTCAATCCGTTCTTCATTCCTAAACTTATTGCGGACATCGCACCAGGCTATATCTCTATAAAGTATGGCTTCGGAGGTCCTAACTACGGCACTGTTGCAGCATGCGCATCATCAACAAATGCATTGGCCAATTCACTTGACCTCATCCGTCTTGGAAAGGCTACTGTAATTGTAACAGGTGGTTCTGAAGCAGCAATCGTAGAGCCAGGTGTTGGCGGCTTCTCATCAATGAAAGCCCTCTCAACACGCAACGATGATCCAAAGACAGCATCACGTCCATACGACAAGAATCGTGACGGTTTCGTGATGGGTGAAGGCGGAGCATGCTTAGTCCTCGAAGAATATGAGCACGCAAAGAAACGCGGAGCACATATTTATTGCGAAGTTGTCGGCTCGGCTTATTCGGGCGACGCTTACCACTTGACAGCTCCACATCCAGAAGGAGAAGGCGCTGCTCGTGTTATGGCAAATGCATTGCGTGATGCATCGCTCAAGCCTGAGGATATCGACTACGTGAACACACACGGAACATCGACACCACTCGGCGACAAGGGCGAAATCAAGGCTATCCTCAAGGTTTTCGGAGAGCATGCATACAACATGAACATCAGCTCTACGAAGTCTATGACAGGCCACTTGCTCGGGGCCACTGGTGCCTTGGAAGCTATCGCTTGTGTCAAGGCTATTGAGGAAGGCATCGTGCCACCTACAATCAACCATTTCGAAGACGATCCAGAAATCGACAGCAAGTTGAATCTCACATTCAACAAAGCTCAAAAGCGCAACATCAAAGCTGCACTTTCGAACACTTTCGGATTTGGAGGCCACAACTCTACAGTCATCTTCAAAGCACTGTAATCTTGACCTTTAAATTCAACAATATAATAAAACTTTTTTTCCGCGAGGAAAGAAAGTTTTATTTTTTTATAAAGAGCACTGCGGGATATTGGCCCGGCAATGTCGAATTGTTTCGCGAAGCATTGACACACAAGTCGGCCAACAAAAAACAACATGGACAGTCAGTCGACAACGAACGACTTGAATATCTCGGAGACGCAATTCTCGACATGCTCGTAGCAGAACGCATCTTCATGACACACAAAGATGCGGACGAAGGAAACATGACCCGAGTCAGAAGCAATATGGTCAGCAGAAACACACTCGACCATATAGCCGTAGAACTCAATCTCGACAAACACATCCTACGTGGCAGCGGCGTGTCTACAACTGAAACACACCTGCCCGGCAATGCGCTTGAAGCCTTTGTCGCCGCAATATATATCGATGGCGGCATGGACAAGGTAAAGAAATTTGTCCGCAAACACATTGCGAGTGAGGATATGATTGAGAATGCCTTCTCTGATGCTGAAGACTACAAATCGAAGCTGCTTCAGTGGGCACATGCAAAAAGGAAAACCATAACATTTGAAACAAACTACGTCGGAAAAAACAACGACGGACATTACATATTCACAAGCTCTGTATATATCAGAGACAATGACGCACCAGAGAGCTCGATACAAGAAATAGGCAAAGGAGACGGCTCTTCAAAGAAAACCTCAGAACAAAGAGCTTCGCGAGTTGCAATCACAGAACTCAATATCATTTGAGAAATGATTTTCATTTAAATTCAAAAAAATTTCTTCTGTTTCTTGTGAAAACTCTAACACTTGTTTAACTTTGTTTGACATGAGAAGCAAAAAATTAATAATATGGTTGTGTGTCACAATGACTGTGGCCTTTGTCGGTCTGATTTTTATGCAGACACGATGGATTTCTGAGGCTTCCGACTTGAAAAGCAGTCATTTTGAACAACTTGTGCACCAAAGTATCGATGATGTCATTTCCCGACTGGAGACAAACGAAATCTCAGCCGTAAAATCTTCGTATACCCCAAATGGAGCAACCATCACGCCTTTGTTGCGAAGAAGGCAAATCGGAACGGATCTGTCAAAAACGTCGAGCGATTTCAACATTTCGATAGACGTTGACATGAATGGACAATTCAGTCTCAACACGTATCGCAAAGACTCGCTCATCTCGGTTCAGCGCGGACAAGCAAGCTTGAACAATGGCATCGTAAAACTCGATCCGATGACGAACGCGATGATTGCCATCCAGAACGAATTACACAACAGAATTGACGAGCAAAGCTATCTGCTTATGCATTCAGCATTTGAAGATATGCCTATCGAGCAGCGCGTCAATCAGCAACGACTCGACGCAATGTTGTGGCGTGCATTTGAGGAACGAGGCATCACTCAGACATTTGAATTTGCCGTATCGAATTCAAAGGAAACCATAGTCCTGCAAACGCCGGGATATGCACCTAATGAGAAAGATAAAATATATAAGAAACAACTTTTCCCGAAAGACGTTCATGCCAAGATACACGCCTTGCAGGTTTACTTTCCGGAGAAGAAAACATTTTTCAGCGAATCAATAGGACTCATCTTGCCGTCTGCAATTTTTACGCTGATGGTTTTGGCCGTTTTCATCTATACCATCTACGTGATATTCAGCCAAAAGAAAATTGATCAGATCAAGGATGATTTTATCAACAACATGACACATGAGTTCAAGACTCCGATTGCAACCATCATGTTGGCTGCTGGAATGATGAAAGACTCTTCAATAAACCTGACTAAAGAATCTATCATCAAAAAAGCCGGAATCATCATAAACGAGTGTCAGCGACAACGCAACATGGTTGAACGCATTCTTTCCATTGCAGCCATCGATAGCGGCCGTTTAAAGCTGAATTTCAAGATGTTAGATATTAACGAAATTGTCGAAAATGTAGCCGACACATTTAGAATGCAGGTTGAAAAAGAGGGCGGAGAACTCAATGCGCAGATTGAAGCGACGATGAGTGAGACACTTGTTGACGAGGTTCATTTTACGAATGTAATCTACAATCTTATTGAGAATGCGTTTAAATATCGCAAGCCAGATACCCCTCCAAAACTCTATATTAGAACGCGTGACACGAACGGTGGAATAATAATTTCTATAAAAGACAGCGGTTTAGGTATATCCAAAGAGAATTTAAATCGTATATTTGATAAATTCTATCGTGTTCCGACAGGAAATGTGCATAACGTGAAGGGTTTCGGACTAGGTTTGTCCTATGTCAAGAGCATAATTGATCTTCACGGAGCACAGATTACCGTCGAGAGCGAACTGAATATTGGAACAAAATTCGAAATATTTTTACCATTAAAAAACAGTAAGAATGGATAAGGAACAAAAAATTCTTCTTGCCGAAGATGAAGAAACTCTCGGTATGATTCTCAGCGAGCATCTCCAGGCTAAAGGTTATGACACCACGCTGACAACTAATGGCGAAGATGCCTATAACACTTTTGTTTCCGGCAAATTCGACATCTGTATTTTTGACGTGATGATGCCAAAGAAAGACGGCTTCACACTTGCCAAGGAAATACGTATGCTTGACACAGAAGTGCCAATCGTATTCTTAACAGCCAAGACTATGAAGGATGATATTCTTCAGGGTTTCAAGGTTGGTGCGGACGATTATCTTTCAAAGCCTTTCAGCACAGAGGAGCTTTTGCTTCGCATCGAGGCCATTTTGCGCAGAACAAGCGGCGCAACTGTGGTTCAGGAGACATACGTACTTGGAAAATACAAGTTCGACACTCAGAAGCAGCAGCTTTCGCTTGGCGACGGAGAGCCAATCAAATTGACAACAAAGGAGTCTGAATTGCTCAAATTGCTTTGTCTCAATGCAAACAAAGTTCTTGAACGCAACATTGCGCTTAAGACAATTTGGGTTGACGACAACTATTTCAATGCCAGAAGTATGGATGTGTATATCACAAAACTTCGCAAGCATTTGAAAGACGATCCTACTGTTGAAATCATCAATGTGCATGGCAAGGGCTACAAGCTCGTCATGTAATGCTTCGGCACTATTTCGCAAGACATATTCCGGCAGCGGCAATCTATACGATTTAGCCGTTGCTATGTCGTGTAGTGTCAAATAGCAAGAATGGCATTATTTAGAGTGCCACAAATGCGCCAATATGCAAATAAAATATTATTTTTGCATTTCGAGAATTTAAAGTATACTCAATGGAATTTACGGCGATACAAATAGCACAAGTGCTTGGCGGCACGGTTGAAGGCAACCCAGACAGCCCAGTACGCACATATTGCAAGATTGAAGAGGGAGTGCCAGGTGCACTGACGTTCTTTGCCAATCCGAAATATGAGCATTTTGTGTATTCGACGGAGGCATCGGTTATACTTGTCAATAATGACTTTCAGCCTCAGCAACCAGTTCGCGCAACTCTCATAAAAGTGCCAAATGCGTATGAGGCTCTGGCACAGTTGCTCAATATGTATGAGCAGATGCAGCCAAAGAAAGTCGGCATCGAGCAGCCTTCGTACATAAGTGCAAAAGCCACGGTTGGAGAATTCGCTTATGTTGGTGCGTTTGCATATATCGGTGATGGCGCAAAGATTGGAAACAATGTAAAAATATATCCACAAGCATATATCGGCGATGGCGTCACTATCGGTGATGACACTGTTGTATATGCTGGTGTAAAAATATACAAAGGCTGCAAAATCGGTTCACGATGCACGTTGCACGCAGGATGCGTGATTGGTGCAGATGGATTTGGATTTGCACCGGATGCAAATGGTCAGTACCAGAAGATTTCGCAAATTGGCAATGTTGAGATTGCCGATGATGTTGAAATTGGTGCAAACACTTGCATTGACCGTGCAACAATGGGCTCGACGCGTATTGGCAAAGGTACAAAACTGGATAATCTTGTCCAGATTGCGCATAATGTCGAGATTGGCGAGAGCACAGTCATGGCAGCACTTGGTGGCGTGGCTGGATCAACAAAAATCGGCAGCCACTGCATGTTTGGCGGACAGACAGGCATTGCTGGCCATATAAAAGTGGCAGATCGTACAAAATGTGGTGCACAGACAGGTATTGCAGGCAACGTCAAGAAAGAGGATCAGACTCTGTTCGGATCGCCTGCTATTGATGTCATGAACTACAACAAGGCATATGCGATTTTCCGTCATCTGCCAGAAATGAAGAAACAACTTGATGCGCTCATTGAATCGCAGCAAAAATAGACAAATGGAAAAACAGACAACTCTAAAAGGCGAGGCATCGTTCGTAGGCAAGGGATTGCATACGGGTGTTGTTGTAAACCTCACGATAAAGCCGGCTGAGAAGGATTTTGGATTCAAGTTCAAGAGAATTGACCTTGAAGGCCAACCTGTTACGCCAGCCGATGCAAATAGAGTTTCATTTACACAACGTGGAACAGTGCTTGCGGGAGACCGCGATGACGTACGCATTTCGACCATCGAGCATTTGATGTCGGCTTTGCGTGCCATGCGAGTTGACAATTGCCTGATTGAACTCGATGGTCCGGAAGTTCCAATTCTTGACGGAAGTGCAAAACCATTTGTCGATGCGATAAAGAGTGTCGGTATAGAAGAACTTGATGCAGAGCGTCAGTATCTAACGATTACGCACAAAGCTGTTTATGAGGAGCCAGAAAAGGGCATTCGCATAATTGCGCTTCCTGAAGAATATTTTGCAGCTCAGGTTAATATCGCGTTTGACGGTTCAAGATGCTTGGCAAATCAATATGCCCTTTTGGAAAGCCTCGACGAATACGAGGAGGTATATGACTGCCGAACTTTCGTATTCCTCCACGAGATTCAACCATTGCTGCAATATGGTCTTATTAAGGGTGGCGATCTTGACAACGCGATTGTATTCGTTGACAAGCAGCTCACTGATGAACAGAAATCGGAAATTGCCAAGCAGTTGGGCAAAGACGAAATAACAATTCATCCTTCGGGCGTTCTAAACAAAAACGACTTGAAGTATGCAAATGAAGCAGCCAGACACAAATTGCTGGATCTTATCGGCGATTTGGCATTGGTCGGACGACCAATAAAAGGCAGAATCATTGCAACGAAATCGGGACATGGCTCAAATACAGCCTTTGCGCGTCAGCTCATGGCCGAATTTATTAAGTAAGTAAACAATAGAGTAAAGACATGATTCATCCTTCAGCGGTTATTGATCCGGAAGCGAAAATCGGAGAAAACGTAGAGATTGGTCCATTCGTAACAATTGAGAAGAATGTTGTTATCGGTGATGGTTGCCAAATCATGAGCGGTGCTGTTATCTGCTACGGCACACGTATGGGCAAGAACAATAGAATTTTTCCTCACGCAGTGATCGGCATGGTTCCTCAGGACTTGAAATTCAAGGGCGAAGAGACGACATGCGAGATTGGCGACAACAACTCTATACGCGAATTCGTAACAATAAATAGAGGCACAGCATCGAAAGGCAAGACCGTCGTTGGAAGCAACAACCTTCTGATGGCGTACGTTCATATTGGTCATGACTGTGTGTTTGGAAACAATATTATCGTTTCAAATGCATGCCAGTTTGCCGGAGAAGTTGAAGTCAACGACTGTGCAGTTGTTGGCGGCGGTTCTCTCGTTCACCAGTTCACTCGCATCGGTTCGTATGTAATGATTCAAGGAGGCTCACGTCTTGGCAAGGATGTTCCACCATACGTAATGGTTGGCCGCGAACCTGCGAGCTTTGAGGGATTGAACATTGTCGGTTTGAAGCGCAGAGGTTTCAACGTAGCACAGATCTCAGAGGCACAGGAGATATACAAATACCTATTCCAGAAAAATCTGAATACGACACAGGCTGTTACGGCTATCGAAGCGGAAATGCAGCCAAGCGAAATACGCGACAGCATTTTGGCATTTGTAAAATCGTCGCCACGCGGAATTATCAGAGCTCCTCGAGATTAATTTTCGCGTTAAACACTTTTTTACAAGAAATAAATTCTTAACTTTGCGTTGAACATACGACTTAAGGGTCCTGAAAGTCAATTTCAGGATTCTTCTTTTTTTATGTTTCATAAAAGAAAAAACAATAAACTAAAACAACAATAATTATGGCTATCAACTACGTTACAGAAGAGGGTTTGAAGAAGCTCAAAGAAGAGCTCGCACACCTCGAAAGTGTTGAGCGCCCGAAAGTTATTCAGCAGATTGCCGAGGCTCGCGACAAGGGCGACCTTTCGGAAAATGCGGAATATGACGCAGCAAAAGAGGCGCAGGGACATTTGGAGGCAAAGATTGCAAAATTGAAAATTCTGTTGGCAAACAGTCGCACACTTGATGCATCAAAAGTAGATACTTCGCAGGTTCAGATTCTCAATAAAGTCACAATCAAAAATGTCAAAAACAATGCGAAGATGACATATACGCTTGTTCCAGAAACAGAAGCCGACCTCAAGAGCGGCAAGATTTCTGTGACGACGCCTATTGCAAAAGGTCTTTTGGGCAAGAAGGTTGGTGATCAGGTTGAGATTAAGATTCCTGCAGGAACAGCTACATTTGAAATTATCGAAATTTCAATCTAACGAAGAAGCATTATGGCAACTATTTTCAGCAGAATCGTAGCAGGTGAAATACCTTCGTACAAAGTTGCAGAGAACGCTGATTTCTATGCATTTCTTGATATTAATCCTGTTGCGAAAGGACATGTGCTCGTCATTCCGAAGCGCGAAGTCGATTATTTCTTCGACATGGACGACAAAGAGCTTGCCGGCATCATGCAGTTTGCAAAACATGTCGCAGCTGCAATAAAGGCGGCTTTCCCATGTCTCAAAGTTGGAATGAGTGTTATCGGAGTTGATGTTCCTCATGCCCATATTCATCTCGTTCCACTAAATTCGGGCAAAGAGATTGACATGTCAAATCCGAAATTAAAGCTTGAAGCAGCAGAATTTGAAAGCATTGCAAGTTCTATTGCAAAGAATTTCAAATAATATAAATCGAAAAAACAGGACGCGATTGGAGATAAAAATCCTTTCGTGTCCTTTTCAGTTAATATCTCATGTCTATTAATAAACATTTGAAAAAAATAGTCTTTACAGGCTTATTTCTCGTGTCGCTCTATGCTGACGCACAAGATATAATTGTGCAAAGCGGTGAGAGCATGGGCATTGCGGGGATGTTGACTGTTTCGCAAGTTGATGGGATATCAAGTATAGATCCATCGGCAATAGCGGAAATAGAAGGTCTTGCAGCCGTCGAGGTATCGCACGCACGACCATTCGGCATGAGTGAGTTGCGACAGACGAGTGCAAAAGTTGCCGGGCAGACAAAATTTGCAAATGTTCTTGTAGCATTTGCACGTTGTGGCGATGAAGACAGCCATTATACCGAAATCGGCGGTGGTTTGTCTCGAAAGTTTGGTATATGGTCGATGGGTCTTGAATACCATGCACTGATTCACACAATGAGTGATAACCGGCGCTATTCTTCGTCTTTTTCACGTTTTGGATTCCGTCTCAGGCCACGCAAGGAGTGGCTTCTTTCTGTTGCCATTCACAGCATTGAGCAACGAGAAATCAGCTACGGATTTACTTCCAGAGAAATCGAAGCGATTGCCATGGCTGGCATCAAATGGAGACCTAATCAGTTATGCTCGGTAATGCTTGAGGCTGAGAAAAGATGGAATGATGATGCCATTGGCAAAGTGGCAGTAGCAATATATCCGATAGAGGGACTCGATGTATCCGCCGGCTTTTCTTCTAATGGATCGTCATTTTCTGCCGGAGCAGGATATATATGGCAAGGAATTGCTCTCCATGTCGGAATAATGCGTCACGAAAAACTCGGCGTTTCCTCAGGAGTGACACTCTCATATAACCTAAATAAGAGCAAATAATGCTACGACGTCTTGCGATAATATTATGCGTAACAGCAACTGTCATTGCAAAGGCGCAAGACGTGCCATCGAATAGCATTATCAATCAGATTGTTGAAGAGATGGCTGAAGACGGGACACTCACTGAAGATTCCGAAGATGAGGCTGCCGAACTTGAAAACCTTGCAGAGAACCGCCTCGACCTGAACAAAGCCACACTTGACGATTTGCGTCACATCCTCACCCTTACGGAACGACAGGCACAATACATCATCTCATACAGAAACAGATATGGTGAATTCAGATCAGAATCTGAACTTCTGACATTACCCGGTTTTAGAAATGACGATGTCGAAAAACTGCTTGCATTTGCTTTCGTTGATAAATCAGACAATAAAGACAATCGAAAGAAATACTTTGGAATAAATGCCCTCGGGCGTATCCAAAGGACCTTCCCAAAGGCCAAAGGATATAAGGCTAAAAATGATTCGACAGCTGCGGCATTTCTTGGATCTCCAAACAAATACTATCTCAGAATCCTTGCAAACTATGGCAATGAGTGGCAAGGCGGATTCGTGGCAGAAAGCGATGCTGGAGAGCCTGTTTTTTCACACGGAATATCTATTACTGATTTCGTGTCCGGACACGTAGCATACACTCCGCGTAATAAGTTCATCAAAAAAATCATCGCAGGTCATTTCTCGGCAAGATATGGACAAGGTCTCGGATTATGGAATGGTTTTTCAGCAGATGTATCTGCTATCCAATCCTCAATAATGCGTAATGGAACAGGCATCACGCCAAATATGTCGGCCAGCGAAACTGACTATTTGCGAGGCGTGGCAGCGTCAATGGGTACTGAAAAAATCCGTTTCGACGTTTTCGCTTCGCACACGGATGGAGATGCTTCGACATTCATAGACGAAGACACGGTACTCTATGCGACTTCAATCTCTGTGACACGCTATCACCGCACTAAAAACGAACTCCAGAAACGAAACAACATGCAACAGATGCTTTTTGGAGCATACGCCATGTACACCAAACAGAATTTGACAATCGGAGCCGGCAGTAACTATTGGCACTCGTCACTGGCAATGAGCAGCAAAGGCGAGACATACAAAAAATTCTATCCATCGGGTAAAGACGTCACGACAATCCATGCCGACTACAAATACAGACACAGCATATTTTCGCTGTATGGTGAAATCGCATGGCAGAGTTCTGACGCATGGGCTGCGATGCAAGCTGCCGACTTTGATTTGCAAGGTGTACAATTTACGATTGGAATACGAAAATTCGGTCGCAGATATTACGACATAATGCAGAATCCGTTCAGTCGCGCCAGCCATCCTGGTGGAGAGTCCGGACTATATATGGCTCTCGCTGCATCGCCATTCAAGAATACAGAAATACTTGCGAATGTCAACATTTTCAGCAATTCATGGTTACTATATCAAAAACCTGCGCCGACATCTGGCTATAAGGCTCGATTCAAAATCACACATTCTATAGACAGACGCAACAGTATTGCACTTGTGGTTAGACACGATGATGGCGAAGATGCCGACATGGATGACAAAACGGAAATCGCAAGAACAAAAAGAAGCAGTTTCAAAGAATCGTGGACCACACAACTGACGCCAAAACTCCGCCTGAAAACGTCTGCCGAAGAGATTTTGTATCATCGCGGGTCATTCCGTTCCAAAGGTTTTTGGATTAGTGAAGAGGCCAAATTCGAATTCAACAGTCATGCAACCGTGACTGCAAAGCTCACGCATTTCGACACTGATGACTATTATAGCCGAGCTTATACGACGCAGCCAGACGTCCTTTATGCCATGACAATGCCTATGCTATTCGGACACGGAATAGCAGCAACAGCAATGACAAAACTGACCATCAACAGACATATTGCAATATGGTTGTGGGGATCATTCATGAATTACCTCGATCGCGACAAAATAAGCTCTGGAAACACAGAACTGAACTCTTCACACAAAACAGAAGCAAAAATTCAAATGCGATTCAAGCTATAATAGCAAGAAATTCTCTCACAATAAAGACATAAAAAAAGTGTCTTGGCAGACTAAATTGCTGACAAGACACTAAGTTTTATATTCGCCACAGAACAGTACAATTTAAAACTGTAGTGTTCAGGACGGAGTGATACTGTTCTCGACTACAGACCGAGCTTCTTTTTGATGAATGGAGTTGCATCTTCGCTCTGCTCAGAATGATAAAGAATCACCTGTGCCGAAATATCGAAGATGTAAATATAATTCTGTTCCTTACCAACCTCATTAACCGCATTCTGCATCTTTTCGATGATTGGCATAAGGAGCTGCTGCTCTTTCTGAGAAAGGCTCTGCTGAGCCATCTGCTGATATTGCTGAATTCGAGCCTGAGCATCCTGAATTTCCTTCTCGCGTGTTGCTCTGATCAAATCTGGCAAACTATCACGCTTAGTCAGATAATCTTCATACTTCTGCTGAAGTTCATTACCCATAATGCCAAGCTGATCCTCGAGCTTCTTAGCCTCATCCTGAAGCTGCTGCTCAGCTGCAACTCTCTCTGGAAGCTCCGACATCAATTTCTGTGAATCGATATGCGCAAATTTCTGTGCCTGAGCACCTATTGCGAACATGGCAACAAGTGCAAGTGTAAATATATTTTTCATAATAGTCTAATATTCTAAATAATTAAATACCCAATTTTTTCTTCACAAGTGGAGCGACATCAACAGAATTTGTCTTCGACACATAAGGTGTGAGACCAGCATTCTCCTCCAAAATATAGATGAAGTTGTTTTCTGCGCCAACCTCATTGATTACGTTGCGCAATTTCATGAGTATAGGCTGCATGAGCTGCTGTTGCTTCTGAGCAAGTTCCTGGCGCTGCTGAGCTATGTACTGCTGGATCTTCTGATAGTTTTCCTGCAGTTCCTGCTCACGTTCCATCTGCTGAGCCTCAGACATCTTTGGCTGTTGCTGCTGATAATCATTCATCATTTTCTGAAAATCCTCGTTGAGCATTGCCAACGTAGATTCCACCTTCGATTGCTCCGTTTCGAGCTGCTTTTCAGCATCCTTGTATTGAGGCATCTGCTCAATGATGCTTTCTGTGTTGATATGGCCGAATTTCTGCGCCTGAGCGAACGAAATAGACGCCATAATCAAGACGATAAGTGATAATATGTTTTTCATAGAGTTTAAGAGTTGCTTATTTATATCCCAAGCGAGCAAGAACAAGGTCTGAGATGTCGAGATTCTGCTCTGCATACATCAAACCGATATTCGATGACTTGTCGAATATTGCAGAATAGCCCTTCTCTTTAGCAAGACCCGAAATGGCATTGTAAACCTGATCCTGAATTGGACGTACGAGCACTTCACGCTGCTTGTAGAGTTCTCCGTCCTGGCCAAAATAGCTCTGCTGAAGCTTTTTTGCAAGTTTCTCCTTCTCGACAATTTCATTCTCTTTCTTGACCTTCATCTCTGCAGTCAGGAAAACACTTTCCGTGCGGTACGAATCGTAGAGGTCAGCCACCTCCTGCATCTTCTGCCTGATTTCGTCTTCATATTTCTTTGAGAGCTGATCAAGCTGATCATTTGCACTTTCGTATGCTGGAATATTCTTGAGAATATATTCCGTATCGACAAAGACGAACTTCTGAGCCTTTGCTTCATTGGTCATTGCAAATGCTGCAAGTGCCATAATAATGCTAAGTATCTTTTTCATATCTTTCGTTTTTTCAAATCGATTCCTCAATATTCGTGCCATTTTTTTATTAGAACGACTGACCCATTACGAAATGCCACTGAGATCCGCCTGCTCCATTATATCCTGCAACACTGTCGAAGCCATAACCCCAATCGACACCAAGCAGACCAAATATAGGCAAGAATACGCGAAGGCCAACACCGGCAGATCGCTTCAAATCGAATGGGCTGAAGTATTGGAAATCACTCCAGCAGTTACCTGCTTCGAGGAATCCAAGTGCCCAAACTGTTGCCTGAGGCTGAAGCGAAATTGGATAACGCAATTCAAGCGTGTATTTGTTGTATATGTTGCCATCGTATGAATAGCTGCCATTCTTGACTGTACGTGGAGTAAGTGAAGAGTTCTCATAACCACGCAAGCCTATCGTTTCTTCGCCATAAGTTGAATAACCACTCATGCCATCACCACCCATGACATATTTTTCAAATGGCGACTTGCGATAACGGTTATAATAGCCAAGATAGCCCATTTCAAACTTACCCATGAGAATCAGTTTCGCATTGCGATCAAGTGGCTTGAAGACCTGACCCTTAAGTGTCCACTTATGATACTCAATGACTTTGTAGAGTTTCTGATCCTCTGTTTCTCCCTTCCAGTTGTAATTACTGAATGCAGAATATGGAGGAGTGAGCGCAACTCCAAGCGAGAAGTTCGATCCGCTACGTGTATAAATAGGGGCATCAAGTGAGTTGCGGGACAAATTCACACGAAGACTCAGGTTATGACTTTCACCATTTTGCATGAGGAAGTACTGCCAGTTGCGCAAACGATACAACTGGTATGACAATTCCGTATAGAGAACGAACCAGTCATCAGGCCATGTAAGACGCTTACCGAAGCCTACCGAAACGCCAGAAACCTTTCTATATTGGTGAAGTTCCTTTCTGTTCGGAACATTGGCTTCTGTAGTATAACCATACGAGATACCATTATAGAAATTGTTGTAATAGCTCTTTGATACGCCCGTCTGCGACGAATAGAATGCACTTATAGACAACGAATTTGGTCGTTTGCCGCCAAGCCAAGGCTCTGTGAATGAGAACGAAAGCGACTTATAGTATTTTCCATTTGCCGAGGCTTTGATTGACAATTTCTGTCCATCACCTGTTGGAAGTGGAGAATATGCTTCTTTGTTAAACAGATTACGAAGAGAGAAGTTGTTGAATGAAAGGCCAAGCGAACCGACGAACATACCCGCGCCATAACCGCCAGAGATTTCAATCTGGTCGTTCGACTTTTCTTCGAGATTATACACGAGGTCAACAGTTCCGTTGTCAGGGTCTTGAATTGGAACAGGATTGATTGTCTCCTGATTAAAATGTCCAAGATTAGCAATTTCGCGAACAGTACGTATAAGTTCAGATTTCGAGAACAGCTGTCCCGGTTTTGTTCTCACCTCTCGACGTACGACGTGCTCATGCGTCTTGTCGTTACCCTTAAGAATAACCTCATTGATTGATGCCTGAGCACCTTCATACACGCGCATCTCAATGTCAATCGTATCGGCATAAACATTTGTCTCGACAGGTTCAATCTGCGAGAAAAGATAGCCATTATTCAAATAGAGGCTCGAAACGGCATCTTCATCATCTCTCAATCGCTTTTCGAATTTCTTTGTGTCGTAGACATCGCCCTTTTTCATTCCGAAATAGAGCTGAAGATATTCCGAACTGTAGATTGTATTTCCGACCCATGTAATATTACCAAGATAATATTTCTGGCCTTCTTCGATGTCAATCGTGATGTTGACCATATTGTCATCCGTACGTTCAACCACATCGCGCAATATCTTTGCATCGTGGTAGCCCATCTCGTTGTATTTTTCGATGACCTTATGTTTGTCTTCTTCGTATTTTTCCTTAACGAATTTCTTGGTACGGAAGAAGTTGTATAGCTTCTTCTCGTTAGTCTTTTTCATGATTCGGTTCAACTTCCTGTATGAGAAAGCCTGATTGCCGTTGAAAACAAGGGACTTAACCTTAACCTTGTCTTTCTTATCTACAAAGATGTCGAGAATGACATAATGATCCTTGCGAGTATCGTTGCGCTGACTGATCTTGACATCAACATTATAGAATCCCTTGCTGATAAAGAACTCCTTAACATATTTCTCAGCTCTTGTAACAAGGAACGGTGTAACCTGCGAGCCTTTCATGATGGCTACCTTCGGCTCAACGTCTTTAATTTCAGATTTCTTGACGCCAAAAAAATTGATATCAGAAAGTCGTGGACGCTCTTTCAATGCTACTTCGAGCCAGACCATGCGGCCATCAGGAGTATCCTCAGTTTTTGTCTGATATATCTTCACGTCTGAGAAAAGTCCATGATTCCAATAGCGCTTCAATGCCTGAGTTACGGCATCGCCTGGAATTGAAATTTCCTGACCGACACGCAATCCACTAAGGTTCAAAAGGACCTTTTGGTCCATATTCTCGATGCCTGTGACTTTGATGTCGGCAATGCGATATTTCTTTGCTATACCAGAATATGAAACCTTATCGACGTTCTGGTCTACCCATATTGAATCTGCATTCTGAGCGTTTGCAATAACATGCGCAAACACCAGTGCAAATAGCATCAAATATATTCTGTTGAGTGTCATCAATGTTGTTAGTTTCAATTTATTTGTTCGCTCGTCAAACCGAATCGACGCTCACGTCCCTGAAAATCAACAATAGCCTTGAAAAATTCTTCCTTATCGAAATCAGGCCACAATGTCTGTGTGAAATACAGTTCCGAATAGGCAAGTTGCCAAAGCAGATAGTTGGACAGGCGGAGTTCTCCGCTTGTTCTTATGAGCAATTCTGGATCGGGCATATAGCTTGTTGCCAAATGATTGGCAAAGACGTTTTCATCGATTGCATCGACCTGTAGTCTGCCTTCAGCCACATCTTTGGCAATGCTCTTGGCTGCATCGGCAATCTCCCAACGCGAGCTATAACTCAGCGCAAGCGTCAGCGTAAGTCCTGTATTGTTTTCTGTAAGTTTCTCGCATTCTGCAAGTTTTGCCCTCACATCGACAGGCAAAGCATCATTACCGACGATTTTGAAACGGACATTGTTCTGATGCAATTTCTTGCATTCCTCGGCCAATGTTCCGACGAGAAGTTTCATCAGTCCTTCAACTTCAAGCTTAGGTCTGTTCCAATTTTCTGTAGAGAAAGTATAGAGTGTCAGATATTTAACTCCGATTTCACCAGCAGCCTCAACAACTTCGCGAACAGCCTTAACTCCCTGCTTATGTCCCAAAAGGCGTATGCCTCCCATCTTCTTTGCCCATCGGCCATTGCCATCCATGATGATTGCCACGTGTTGAGGCAACCGGCTGACGTCTATTTTGTCCTTGTATGTTGAAGCCATATCTGTTTTCTTCTTACTTATTAAAATTTGTGCCGTCGTAGCATTCCAGTTTTCGCGGCCACATACTCAACGTAACCGTTACGCCACAAAGCGAATACCAGTCGTTGTTATGTGTCAGCACCTTGCTGCCAAAGCCATAAGGGTCGTTTGGATTGACTTTTCCACTTACATCGCCGACAAGGTCAAGGTCATCGGCAAAGGTCTTTCGCATCGTCCACTCCAAACCAAGTCGAAGCCACTGATTGACTTTGTATTTGGCACCCATTCCAAATGGCAAAGATACAACAATCTTTTGTTTTCCGTCAACATTTTCCTCATAACTCTTGTATATTGTTGCGGCGAGGCCAAGTGTCAGATACGGAGTGAATTTGCTCTTGTCCTTGAAGAACATGTGGTCGTAACTTCTGAAATTGACTTCACCTGTCAACCCGACATCGACAAATGTTCGACGAAACTCGTATTCACTTGTCGAATTGAGGTATATGTTGTCCTGCGAAGGATACTCGCCCTCTATGTTTGCGACAACGGCATTGAGCTTTGCTGCAAGCCTGTCGGTGAACGCATATCGCGAGACCACACCGACCGCCGGACGGGTCTTTTTGAAAGGCACACCAGTATTGAGGTCGCCAACATAATACGAGCCACCGAGAAACAGACCAAGCTCAAGCTTGTCCTGCGCTGCAATGGTCGTTCCTATCGCAATGTGCAAAATAAGCAATATGTTTCTAAGCCACCTCATTTTTTCAACCTACGGCTCATTTATTTCAACCAACGGATTGCGGGCATCGGCTCCCCACATCAGTTTATCGCGCATGGCTTCAAAGAAAGTATGCCATCCGAGAGTAATAACCTTCACTTTGAAAGGTGCCGGAGTTATCCTCATGTTGCAGCCGTTCTGCATCACATGGTTTCTTCCGTCCATAGACGTAAGAATATGCTGTCCACGGCCCTCGACATGCAAATCTATTTCCGATGTGTTTGGAACCACAAGCGGGCGAAGGCTCAAGTTGTGCGGAGCTATTGGAGTAATGATAAAATTCTTTGAAGCCGGCATGGCTATCGGACCACCGACACTGAGAGAATAGGCTGTTGAGCCTGTTGCCGTTGCAACAATAAGACCATCGGCCCAATAGTTTGCCAGAAATTCTCCATCAATCTTTGCCGTTATGGTGAGCATAGAGGCATTGTCGCATTTGCTCACGGCAAATTCGTTGAGCGCATAGTCAACAACTCCGTCATCGGTCGTCAGTGTGAGTACATCGCGCTCGGCAATGCGATAATCTCCATCGATTACCCTGTCGATAGCCTCAAGAGCTCTTCCCGGATCAACTTCTGCCATGAAACCCAAACGGCCACTGTTGATGCCAAGTATCGGCACCTGCTCTTTCATCGACCATCGCGCTGCCTCAAGAAACGTACCATCACCTCCAAGACTCATAATGGCATCAGCCTCGCCAATGTCCGACAAATCATCGCTCGGAGCAATGCCAACACTAACACCACGACTCTTGATGTGATACACCAAATCGGCAACAAACGCATCGAGTTTCGAGCCCGTATGCGAACCGATCTGGCGACTGTACAATATGATTCTCCGGCAACTCACACTATTACCTTATTTGCTATTTCTTTCAGATTCTGACCATCGAAATTACCCGATGTCATAATGAGCAACACGGCATTTTCGTAGTTCTTACTCTCAATCTCAGCAACCATTGCATCCGACTTCGTGAAAACCTTGAGGTTGTCACCGCCGAAAGCTTCAGCCACATCGGCTTCCGTTATCGGCTCAAGTCGTTTATGCTCAATCACTTGCGGATTGAAATACACCATTGCCTCGTCTGCCGACGCCATCGTATTGGCATACTGTGGCAAAAAGGCTTTTGTCAAGCTACTGAAAGTATGCAACTCCATGCATGCAACAATCTTACGATTACTGTATTTGTCTCGGACAGCATCAAGAGTAGCCTTGAGCTTCGATGGCGAATGCGCAAAATCAAGGAATGCCACACTATTCTTCGATTCCTTCAATGTCTGCAGGCGTTTTGCTGCGCCACGGAACGAAACAATAGCCTTCATGAAGTCCTCCGCACTGATTCCGACACTCTTGCAGGCAAGCATAGCTGCGTTCATATCCTGCATGTTATGCTTTCCGAAAATGCCAACAGCATAGTCACGACCTTCTACAGTCACTATAGTCTGTTCGTTTTCAGTCCGATACGACAATCCTTCGTACGGCATAGCCTCAACATCACCTCGCAAAGATGATGCCAAATTCACAAGCTCAGGATCGCTAGCATAATATATATACTTACCATTTGACATTATGGAGTCAACAAACTTGCGGAATGTGCCGACATAGCTATCCCACGTAGGGAAAACATTTATATGATCCCATGCGATACCTGTAAGAATCGCAACATCAGGCTTATAGCGCAAAAATTTCGACGTCATGTCCAATGTCGACGAGAGATACTCATCGCCCTCAAACACAGCGACCGGAGCATCCTTCGAAAGGCCGACCATCGTATCAAAACCCTCAATCTGAGCACCGACCATATAGTCGAACTTCATGCCAAGAGTGCGCATGACATGCATTATCATCGATGTCGTTGTTGTCTTTCCGTGGCTTCCTCCAACGACGATGCGTTTTTTGTCCTTTGTCTGCTCATAGAGATATTCAGGGAAACTATAGACTTTCAAGCCCAATTCGCGTGCACGAACAAGCTCCGGATTGTCATTCATTGCATGCATTCCTAAAATCACAGCATCAAGATCTGCCGTGATGCGCTCAGGATGCCATCCCGTCTCTTCTGGCAAAAGGCCATTTGCTGCAAGACGTGACTTCGAAGGCTCGAAAAACTCATCGTCCGAACCTGTCACATCAAATCCCTTATGATGTAAAGCCAGCGCCAGATTGTGCATCACACTTCCGCCGATGGCTATAAAATGAACTCGCATATTTTGACTTATTTTCAAAAAAACAAAAATCTTGGCAAAGTTACGAATTTATCTCGCAATGCCTCACACGTTTTTCGAACTTCGCGCAGAGATTTCTTGTAGCGACAGCTACAAAAAACTATTTTTTTGAAAAATTAATTGGTATCGTGTATGACACACGAACAGGTTTACCCTTATTCTTGCCAGGCTTCCACTTAGGCATAAGCTTCACGACGCGCAACGCTTCGGCGTCGAGAACAGGATCGACAGAACGGGCAATCGAAGCACGCTCAATACGGCCGTCCTTTTCAACAACAAAATAAACAAAAACGCGCCCGCTCTTATCATTCTCAGAATAACGGATGTTGTTCGCAATGAAATTGCGCAACGCCTCGTCGCCACCAGGGAATATCGGCATCTCATCGACAACAAGATAGATGTCATCGCCATCAGGCGAAGATACTCCGATTGCATGGCCATCGGGCACGGCCATAATCATGTGCAGCATAAAAACTGCAAGCATCTTAATCATCGTTTTCATTGTAGTGGCTATTAAATTCTCACTTAAAAAGCAAAGGTTGCCCCATTTTCATGAGACAACCTTTGTTGATTATTTTAAATCGCGAAGACTCTATTACTGGAGCACGAAGTTGATAGGCACGGTATATGATACCTTAACTGCCTTACCACGCTGCATACCTGGAGTCCATTTTGGCATCGACTGTACAACTCGAACAGCCTCCTTATCGAGGTTCGGGTCGAATGGACGTGCAACTCGTACGTTTGTGACTTCACCCTTCTGGTTAACCACGAAAGAAACGAATACACGACCCTGGATACCGTTCTCCTGAGCAATCACAGGATACTTCACAGACTGTGCGAGATACTTACGGAGAGCCTCGTCGCCACCAGGGAACACTGGCATCTGCTCTACGATGAGGAACACCTCTTCAGTCTCCTCTGGCTCTTCCTCCTGAACTTCTACCTCCTGGAATACGATTTCTGTGTCATCATCAGCTTCCGTATCCATAAGCTCGAGCTCATCGTTGATCTCAGTCTTATCGTCCACGATATTAATGACGTCGACCATCTTTGGTGGTGGTGGTGGTGGTGGTGGCTTTATCTCATCCTGCTTCGTGATAGGAACCATCTCCTCCTCAACGGCAACCTCATCAGGCATGTCGCTGATGTCTACCTTGACGTCCTTGCTCGACCACTCGAATGCCAAGAAGACAACTCCGAGGACGATCGCAAGACCAATCTCAGTAAACAACCCCTTCTTGTTCTCAAGGTCCGCGCCAGGTGTTTTTTTGATTTCCATACGTTTAACAATTTGAGCCTGCGGAGGCTCGATTATTTCAAGTCAAGTAATTCAATTTCATGTCACCAATCGACTAGCGATTGATTTCGAGTGCCAAATTACGCATTTTCTTTCACATTTAGAGCCGTATTGCTTATTTTTATTTAAAAAATTTCACCACTTCATAAGAATCGTTAATCGATCCTTAATCGCTACAGCCATCTAAATATCTATAAACTAGCGCAATCCGAGCTTCATGCAAGAGCAAATGCAGATTTGATCTTGTCTATATAGTCAAGCTTCTCCCATGTGAAGAATTCGAGCGTACGTTCGATTGTTTCACCGTTGACATTGAACTTCACTGTCGCAGTATATGGCTTGCGGCCAACATGACCATAGGCTGCCGTCGGACCATAAATTGGATTTTTGAGTCCGAAACGCTTCACGATACGGCTTGGACGCATATCGAAGATCTTGCTCACCTTCTGTGCGATCTGTCCGTCGGTGAATTTCACCTTAGATGTGCCATATGTATTGACATATAGACCGACAGGCTTGGCTACACCGATTGCATAGGCAACCTGCACGAGAACTTCGTCGGCTACGCCTGCCGCAACGAGGTTCTTTGCAATATGACGCGCTGCATAGGCAGCAGAACGGTCAACTTTTGACGAGTCCTTACCAGAAAATGCTCCACCGCCATGTGCACCTTTACCGCCATAGGTATCGACGATAATCTTGCGGCCTGTCAAACCGGTATCGCCATGAGGGCCACCGATCACGAATTTGCCTGTAGGGTTTACAAAGAGCTTATATTCATTAGCAAAAAGCTTTGCCTGAGCCTCCGGCAAACGAGCAACAAGACGCTTGAGGAGAATAGACTTAACGTCCTCGCGGATCTTGGCAAGCATTGTATCATCGTCTGCAAACTCGTCGTGCTGTGTCGAAACAACGATTGTATCTATCTTGTTTGGAGTATTGTCATTGTTATATTCGATTGTCACCTGGCTCTTGGCATCCGGACGAAGGTATGTCATTACCTTACCCTCCTTGCGAATAGCATCGAGTTCAATAAGAATCTGATGCGCAAGATAGATTGGCAGAGGCATATAATCTTCCGTATCCTTGCAGGCATAACCGAACATCATACCCTGGTCGCCTGCGCCCTGATCGTCCTTCTTCGCACGCTCAACGCCACGATTGATGTCGTCAGACTGTGCATGGAGAGCAGATACGACGCCACATGATTCCGCATCGTACTTATACTCAGCCTTGTTATAGCCGATTTTGTCGATTGTTTCGCGAGCCACATCGCTTACATTGACAAAACCCTTTGACTTGATTTCGCCAGCAACAACCGTGAGACCCGTTGTTACAAGTGTCTCACATGCGACCTTAGACTCAGGGTCCTGAATGAGCAAATTATCAAGAACTGCGTCTGAAATCTGGTCAGCCACCTTATCTGGATGACCTGCTGAAACTGATTCTGAAGTGAAAAAATATCCCATTTCTACTATTATGATTAATTGTTAAAAATGGAAAGGGACATGAGAGATGCATTTTAGCACTTTTTTATAGTGGTTGCAATGAGCAAATCCATCCACTCTTTCTCTTTCTGGGTGCAAAGTTACAAAATACGAATGTCAATACCGAAAAAAGGCATCATAAAATATGCAATTATTGATATGACTTACCTTATTACAGTAAAGCAGGCTTGACTGCACACAAGCATGGAGCATTCGGCTTAGCTATAAAACCAGCCTATGACACATCACAAACATTAACACCATGTAACAAAAAAAGCCTCTGAATTTCTTCAGAGGCTTTGTGGTACCAACGGGAATCGAACCAGTGACACACGGATTTTCAGTCCGTTGCTCTACCAACTGAGCTA
>JAKSLG010000016.1 GCA_024401295.1 Bacteroidales bacterium
AGATATATCCATTTTCCGAATCTGCAAAACTTTTTCAGATATTTTTTCAGATCCCTTTATGGAAACCAGTTCCGACTCTCGCTGAAACCGCGCTTCCCCTTCGGAAAGCGAGTGCAAAGTTAGACCCTTTTTCCGCTTTTACAAAACTTTTTATGCAAAAACTTTTCAGAAAGTTGAGAAAAACCAAATATTACATTGATATACACTCGATTATACATTGGTTAAAAAAACAAAATACATTATAGAATGGGTTCAAATATAAAAGTATGCGCATCAAATTTGCGGAGTCACTCGCACAAATTTGACGCGCATACGATAAAAACAAGAATAACAAATATCGAAAACCGAATGAAATCTATGGTAAATATATGAACTACTCCTGCAATGCTGATGCCGATGAATATCTTCGGCTTGCCATATTACAATCAATATGATATAAAAGACTGTCGCTATTCATTGCGAGTTCCATCTTGTTAACCATCTCGCGAGCAGAGCTTTCTTCCTCAATTTGCTCGGTAATGAACCATTGCATACGAATATAAGTCGCATAATCGGATATCTCTGTTGCCAATTTTGCAACATGACAAATCATAGATGTAACCTTACGCTCATGGGCAAGAGCATCATTGAACATATCCAAAGGTGTGTCCCAAGATGTCGGTACTGACGCGATTGGCATCAATTCGACCTTTGCTCCCTGGTCATTCATGTAGTGCTGGATAATGCGTGCATGGTCCTCCTCCTCGCGAGATTGTACATAGAACCAATTTGAAACACCAGACAATCCTTTGTCGGCTGCATCTAATGACATTGAAAGATACAAATATGCCGACCAGAGTTCAGCATTAATCTGAACATTTAGAGCATTTGTGATTTCTGACGATAACATAGCCATTTGTTTTAAAGTTTGATATGGCAAAATTATCACTAGACAAATGTGGATAAAAGAATTCTTATTTCGAATTACGACATACAACAATTAGAATCGTTTATAACAGAGACATATTTGGATATAAAAAGACAAAATCATACATTTGCAGAAAGATAGATCCAATGCTATGACTAACAAGCTTACAACAACACTTATAATTTGCAGTTTGTTACTGCTTTCTGGATGCGCCTCTCAGAGAGTCACATCAAGTGCATACAGTGTAAGCAAGAAAACGTCGAAAAGCCCAATATCAAAGACAACTTCAGACATCCCGAAATCAGGCCATGAAGCGAACTGCAGAAAACTAAATGTAAGTTCTGCAAAAGGCGACAATACAAAACTCTATGCAGAATGTGCATCTTGGATGGGCGTGGCATATAAATATGGAGGAACAAACAAAAGTGGAGTCGACTGTTCTGGATTGACATATCTTATATATAAAGCTGTTTATGGAAAGACCTTGACACGTCAATCCTCCGGTATGCTGTCAGACAACTGCAAACGCATAAACAAGAGTCAGTTGCAGGAAGGCGATCTTGTTTTTTTCAGAACAGATGGAAAAAAAACTTCAACTCCGAACCACGTAGGTATTTACCTCAAACAGAATAAATTTATACATGCAAGCACATCCAAAGGTGTCATAGTCAGTGATTTAAATCAGGATTATTACATACAGAATTGGATTACGGGAGGACGTGTAAAATAAGAAACCGAGAATTCAAAGAACTCTCGGTTTCGCATCTATAATGTGTATATCTTTACTTCACGCTATATACGCTTTCATCTATTGATTTATTCAAAGTCTTCTGCTGAAGTTCATATAACGTATATGATCCATCGGCCTCAATGAGATTGATGCTTTCAATAATATGATTCTTTCCATATTTGATTTCAACCTTTGACACAAGGCTTTGACCGACCTTGAAATTATCAACCTTCACATTGATAACAGCACCACTACCCTGCTCCTTCGCACTTTCAAGCTGTCCATCAAGTTTATTCAAATCACCAGAAACACAACCAAGCAAAGTTGCTACCAATGGGGCCGCATGCTTATTCGTTGCCTTAAGTTTGCGAGTCTTACCCTTTTTACCAAGCACAACCTCGTTGCCGTTCATAACAAGAACCTCACCGTTTGTATATTTCATGCTAAGCTTATTGTCTTTAGTGAAATAGAAATCGCCATCGCTTTTCACAACTTGGTCACTAAAAGACATTTTCTTAGTCTGTGTAAACTTACAACTAATCGATTTTACTGACTCGTTTGCAGATTTAACTTTTGCGACAACTGCATTTCCTTCTGCATTCTTCAGCTGAGCAGAAGCAATACCAACAGACATAAATGCCAGCGCAGCCACAATAAATAAGTTCTTCTTCATATCTTTTGCAATTCGTTTTGAATAGTTTGCATACCAATTATCTCTCCACAAGTGAATATTGATGTCATTGAGACACCAAGGATTCCGTGTAGATTCAAGCTTTGACCAGTCAACAATAAGTTCGAAACAGGTGTTCTAGGCGTCAAGACGGTAAACATCAACGCGTTGTAATCCTTCCGTATTCCATATGCGGAGCCATTCATTGTTCCCGTATAGTCAGAATACGTCAGAGGCGTGCTCGTGAATACTGCTTCAACCGCATCTTGCAAACCTGCAACATACTTAGATGCTTCAGAAACAAGACGTTCTGCCACCAACTGTTTCATTGCTTCGTAGTCATCTCCTCTACTCGCAATTTTCGTGCCAAACCATTTCGACACTTCCTCCCATTTCATTGGAGTCAAAATGTCAATATTTCTGACATATTTTGCATCATTATCTGGAGGATTTACGCTGATTAGAATCTGACGAATATCACCTTCACTTGCTTCTTGAGAAATGTGCCAAATATCACCTTCTGTGTATGCAAATATATTATGATTAAAATATTCTATCGTTTCAGGCTTCAACACAAGATGAGCTGTAAACATACCCTGAGTGTTTTCAAGGTTATTGATACGCTTGCGGTATATGTTGCGAACGAGTTTGCTTTCTTCAAGCAAATTCATTGTTACTGCAGGATGAATGTCTGAGATAAATGTATCTGCAGAATAAACAGATTCTCCATTATTAACAACAACACTCTCAATTTTCCCTTCTGAACCTATGACACCTGTAACCTCAGCATTTCTAACGACTTCACCGCCCATCCGCTCAATGCTCCTACGCAGAGATTCCGCAATCTGCATACCACCACCTCTTAGGCGATAAGCACTTTGAACAAAAGAGCTACTAATCTGCGCAAATGTATACAAAGGCAACTTATCTGGATTCAACTCCATCTTAATTGCCGTTCCTGAAATAACATCAATAAGACGTTCGTCAGAGAAAGTTTCCTTTAGATAATCGTATGCAGAGCGAGCAAAAAGTGACTGTGTGTAAAAATCATTACTATCGCGAGGCTCAAAACTTCTCGATGTATTATCACCGATTTGCTTCAGCAATTTAACGTATTCCTCAATCGCATCTTTTTCATGTGGAAATGCTAGAGCCAAAGATTTTGCGTAATTATCATATCCTTGAACGATATCATACGACTGACCACATATTACAACTTTATCGAAGACGTCGTCCATTCGCTTCCAAGGAAGATTCATCAAATCGAAATAGGAAAACAACCTCCAAAGCATTTGTCCTTTTTCGAGACCACCAACATAATGAAAACCTGTATCCAGAGCCACACCATTACGTCGAAAAGTCTGAAGACAACCGCCTATGAGAGCATTTTTTTCAAGAACGCAAACACGTTTACCATGCTTCGATAAAATATATGCGCATTCAAGCCCGCCAAGTCCTGCACCTATAATGACAACATCGTATTTAAAAGCCATGCGCTTAAATTCATTTATTACCCAACCATTTTGACTTTATGCCATACTTATGCATGAACTTCACAATCATACTGAAAAGGAATGGCTGAAGCGTATATGCTAAAAGAACCGCCGAACTCATTCCAATGATTGTTGCAATACCAATAGACTTTAGTGCTGGATGTGTTGCGAACAAAAGTGATCCTGTACTAACCATGAGCACAATTGCTGAGAAGAAAATCGCAGTCTTATGATACATAAGGAGACGCGGTGTTGAAGCAGACTTAACCTTCGAAAGCAAACCCTCCATGATAAAGATGCTATAGTCAACACCGATACCAAAAATGAATGTCGAAATTACAATGTTTATCAAATTAAACTGTAATCCAAATATTCCCATCACACCCAAAACGATGAACCACGAGAGCATCATAGGAATGAATGCCAAAATAGAAAGAATGATATTTCGGAATGACAGAAGAAGAACAATGAAAACAAATGCCATTGAAATATTAAGTGCAATATTAAAGTCATTATTGATTGTCTTAACCATTTCAGATGCGTAGAACATTGGATCAACAACGACAACATCAGGAATCTGAACCATCTCATTGCCAATTTCAAACTTGTCCTCTATCTTCATCTGAACTGGAGTGAAGACCATGTAAACTCCATCGGTATTTTCAATCATGTTGCTGAGCAATCCACTTGGAATTACATCTGCGTCAAACAACGATTCTGGTTCATATTCGCTTGTGATCAAATCTTCAAATGGATTGAAGAATGATGGATTAATTCCATATTTCGCGCCAGCTTTTCCGACATTTGCGACTGTTGATGCTACAAGATCATCGGACCAGTATTCTGTCCATCTGTCAATATTGTTTTGCTGTTCCTCCATTGTCAGAAACAGATTTGAAGCCTTCGAGAATCCATGGATTCTACCAGAATTCTTTAAACTGTCGAGCTTAGCTACCATCTTTCTGCTTGTCATCAAAGCTGAATCAAGATCGTACGATGATGCAGCAAAGTAAACGGTCTGATAACCATTCTGCGTCTTCTCGGCATATAGCTCGTTTGATTTAAGAATCTTTGGGGAGTAATAACTAATGTTCGACAGATTCGAATCGAATGTCACGAAACGCTGTGTATAAAACGACACACCGCATACAATAACAATCAAAACAATAAGCCATGTATATTTCTCAAACGGATGAGAATTGATCTTCTCGAGAATAGAGAAAGCTTTTTCTGATTTCTTGTTCTTCTCAGGATTAAAGAAATGCGGTAAGAATACAAGACTGAAGAATGTAGTTCCAATAAGAGCAAATGATGCGAACAGACCGAAATCCTTCAAAAGATCAGACTGTGTGAAAAGCAAACCGAGGAAGGATCCGATTGTCGTAAGACAGCCCAAGAACACCGGCTTTGCCTGATCACGCAGTACCTGGTCCGGCGTACTGACATATTTGTAGTGAGTTATAACATGCAAACAATAGCTCAACGCAACACCTAGAACAATCGCACCAATGCCCAATGCCATCAACGACATGCTACCTTTTATAAGATACATCATTGCAAGTGCAAAGAATGAACCATAAAGAACCGGTATGAGCATCATCGGCAATGTCATCTTATTCTTGAAGCAGAAGAGAATGACAAAGCATATTACCAAAAGTGACATGACAACGGTAAGGAGCAAATCCTTCTTCACCTGACGCGAATTATAGACGCTCTGCAATGGGGCTCCATGGTAATAAACCTTTACATCAGGATGAAGCGACTCAATATTTGCGACCTCGTCCTCAAGTAATCTGATAAGAAGAGCACTGCTCTTCGAGTCATACGCCTTGAAGTTTGGTGAAATATAAGCAATGGCAATGGTTGTATCCGGAGTGAAAAGATGATTGTCATAAATCGCATGATTACCTCCCATGCCATCGCGGACCTCTTTGAATTTGTTCAGAAGAATTGTTCGCATGCCAATAGGATCGCTTGCAACCATACCTCTGAGAGCCATTCCTTCCATTGAAGTCAACGTCTCATAGTTGCTAGCCATCTGCTCATCAATATGTTCCTTTGTAAGAAGCGAATCAATATATGCGAAAGAAGAACTATCAACAAAAGACGCAAAATGGTCGGAAAGATATCCGACAGCATCCATAAGCACGTCCTCATCAATGCCGGAAAGAATATCTGAAATATAATTTGTCGCACTATCCTTTTCCGTGATGCTCTCGACGAACTCATCACATATCTCTATCAGATCTTCTGGAGCGAGAGCATCACTATCGTCGCGCGAGGCGAATAGCACATAAATCTTGTCCTTTACACGCAAATTTGAGAACGCAAGTTTCTCATTGCCATTGTTAGTTGCCGGAAGCAACGACGTGATATCCTCTTCATACGTAACCTGAAGTCCGAGTGCAACAAGTACAAGAGAACTCAACACCATAAGCAGATTACGAGTCTTCTTGTGCTGAGAAAAATATCTGTATATATTGAGAACGAATTCTGTCATAGTCTAAAGTTATTTTTCAATGAACTCACCTTTGAAGGTAACGAATACGAGAGATTCTGAATTGTCAGACAAAACAATATTTGCCTTCACAGACGCGCCTTCAATTACAGGAGAGATTTTCAAAAGGAGATTCTGTCCCTTATCAGGAGTCAGAACATTAACGAAACGACAAAGTCCAATTGAGACTATTATCATACTTTTTCCCGTAATCTTTTCGATGCATTCACGCATCATTTGAATAGAACAGACTCCTGGCGAAACGGGATTTCCAGGAAAATGTCCTTCATAAATCCGATGTTGCGGCATCAGACTTATGTTGAAAACGAAATCTGAATTTGATTCTTTGAATTCGTTTATTTTAAAATAATTGTCTATCAGCATTATACATCAATAAATCATATTGACAATTTCATCTGGCAAGAGGCAACTAACTGATCATTGACAAAAGTTTCGCCTGTAAACATAGTTATATTCATGACAACAGACTGAATTCGAATCGTTGTCCGAAGAGTGTCACCAACTTTTGGCAGAAAACCAAGTTTAAACTTCTTTACCTCGCCTATGTATCCGACAGGAGCCTTTTCTGTCCCATCAAAACTGATAGCCTTATAACCTACAAAAGCCGATGCTGATTGAGCAATATGCTCAATCAACCCCGGTTCTGTAAATTCTCCGCTTATGCAGAAGACGTTATCTTCTGCAATTTTCAAAGATGTCTCACACTCGACGTCGGACAAGCATTTGAAGCATCCGACCATAAGTATTGGATCTCTTTGATTTAAAAGCTTCCTGATATCTTCGCTTTCGTATATCTCTTTGATATCCATCTGCTTAAGATGTCTAAATTACTTCGACATTCTTGCAGCGATGAAGTCGTAGAGGTTTGCGAAAGTCTGAATCGAACTAAGCTCAGAATTCTGAATCTTAACACTGAAAGTGCTTTCGATGAGTGCAACCATATCAACAAGGCTAAGGCTGTCAAGCTGAAGAGTCTCCTTGATATTTGCGTCTGGAGTGATTTCGCTCACTTCAACTTCGAATTCCTCTGCAAGCACTTCGTTTACCTGATCAATTAATTCCTGCTTTTCCATGAATCTTTATATTATAGTTTATTGTTTATTAATAGTGTCAAAATCACATGTTCTTCACGATGAGTGTCGAGTTTGTGCCACCGAAACCGAACGAGTTCGACAAGAATGTATCGAAGTGAGCCTGAATTCTCTCACCTGGAATATACAACTTAGCAGAATCTTCGTCTGGATTTTCAAAGTTAAGGCTCGCACCGATAAAGTCATTCTTCATCATGAGCATTGAATAAATCACCTCACTGGCACCAGCCATCCACATTTCGTGACCAGTCTGACCCTTTGTTGAAGTAACAGGGACTTTGTGATCACCAAATACATTGTAGATTGCCTTAGCTTCGTTTGTATCACCGACATGAGTTGATGTTGCATGAGCATTGATATATCCAATATCCTTAATACCCATCTTAGCCTGCTCAAGACACATCTGAAGTGAGCGTGTTGGGCCTGCCACATTTGGAGAAGAAATATGGTCGCCATTTGACGAGAATCCATAACCCATAATCTCACCAAGAATTGGAGCACCACGCTTTACAGCATGTTCGTATTCTTCGATAATTACAGTTGCAGCGCCACCACCAGGAACAAGACCATCACGATCGCGGTCGAATGGACGGCTTGCCTTTGTTGGATCGTTCTCGCGAGATGAGAATGCCGAGATACCATCAAAAGAACCAATTGAGAATGGGTTAACTTCCTGAGCACCACCACAAACTATCATATCCTGAAGTCCCCACTTGATAAGAAGCGAACCAAGACCGATTGCATGAGAACCTGATGCACAAGCTGCAGAAACTGTCATGTTAATACCACGAAGCTTGAAGAGACAACCGAGGTTCATTGTAACTGTTGAGTTCATCGACTGAAAGATTGCGCCAGAACCTACAAGCGTAGTATCTTTCTTCTCACGCATTGTATCAACGCTCTTCACAACAGCATCAGCACTACTATCGTTACCATAAAGGAGACCTACTGCATTCTTTTCGAGGTAATCCTGATCAAGACCTGCATTGTCGAGAGCTTCCTTTGTTGCGACATAAGCATACTTACACTCCTCTGCCATATACACACGCTGATTGCGTGAAAGGACTCCCTTCAAGTTTGGCTCATCGAGCTTAGCAGTCAAAGCCGAACGAAAGCCCATTTCCTTACGAACAGGATCAAAAACAATACCCGACTTGCCCGTATAGAGCGACTCGCGTACTTCATCGAGGGTTTTACCGAGGCATGAATAGATGCCCATGCCCGTGATTACAACTCTTCTTTCCATATAGATCTATAAATATCTTTTCTTTTCTTCTTTTTCACATCGCGGAATAATACGCAAACAACAAATTACAGTTGCTTTTTGACAAACAAAAAACATTAAATAGATTCGTCTGCGCCACCCAAAGATACGTTGTAGATAAAATTAATATCCTGATTCACAATGTATTCCAACCGCAAAACATTGCAAATGCGATACACAAAGCACTTCTTCGAGCATTATTCGCACCGCCAAAGTTACATTTTTTTTTTCAAATTGCAGTCTTTTTTCTTTTTTAGAAAAAGAATTAGACAGACAATTTTTCATGGACATCATCAAATATACTTAGCGACGATATCCTTGAGAGCTTTGGCATTGATTGGCTTAGAGACAAAATCAGAGCATCCGCTTTCGAGCGTTTTTGCCTTATCGCTTTCAAAAGCAAAAGCTGTCAGCGCGATTATAGGAGTTGTCTTGTCCGTTTCGCGAATACGACTTGTGGCAGTAAGTCCGCCGAGGCGAGGCATACGTACATCCATGAGGATCAAATCCGGATGATCTTTCTCATATAGTTCGAGAGCCTCAACGCCATCGTGAGCCCAAATCAGTTCATAATCGTTGCGAAGAATGTATGACACAAGCATATAATTGCTCTCAGTATCTTCAGCTACCAAGATACGCTTTTTCTGTCCATCTCCTGCAGAGACAGCCGAAGTGTCACCACTTGTCTTTTCAGCAGTTGCTTCATCGCCCGAGATAGAATTCTTGATGAATGCCGAATCGAGCAACGACTGCGCATTTTCTTTGATTATCTCCATATATTTTTCTTTTGCTTTTTCATCGGATTCTGTCGAAAGAAGTTCGGCAAAACCCAATATTGCGTTAAGATTCGTTCTAATAGCATGTTGCATCTCGCGAGAAACCAACCGCTCGCGGGCAACAGACTGCACTTCCCTGTTTGATGAAAAGAGCATTTGTATATCCGTACTCAATATGCACTGCAAGTCATTATATCCCGACATAAACATATCGGCGCATATTGTACGACCATTAACATAAAAGAAGTCTTCAACTATGCGTTTTTCGCCAACATGAGCGACATTTGTACATACCGTCAGCATGTGCTGAAGTTCTCTTCCAAACACATTACTAACCAGCTTGCCCGAAATGCCATTCACACCAAGCAACTTCTCTACAACTCGATTCGCATCCACAATCAGCATGTCATGAGGACGATGCTGGCTGTTGTACAAGAACCGAAGATGCAAGAAGCCAAATGGCATATTATTAATAATGTTGTCAAAATGATATTTCTCGTCGATATGAGTACGCTCAGTATTCACAATGCTGACACTATATTCCACAACGTGACCGATTGTTCGAAGCCAATTGCGCTCAGAGAGTTCTACGTTGTGCGACTTAGAAATATAATCAATCAGCATATAGCCGACAAGAGCCTCTTCATGCAAGAGAGGAATAGCGGCCATCGACTTGACATTCTTGCAACAAAGAAGATCGAGAAGGTTAAACGTCTCGGTCGGCAACGATTTCAAATCAGAGACAAATGTCACCTCAGACATTGCGACTACTCGCGAAAGCCACGGAACAATATCAATAGGAAGATTTTTGACCATATTGACACGCGGCTGGACATTGTAGCCGGCGACTTCATAGGTACAAGTCTGCGTTTTTGTCTGAAAATCGTATTCTATGACGCTTACACGATCGGCTCCGAGAGAAGCCATCACATCCTTGAGGATGGATTGTGTGAGATTTTCTATATTTCCACCTTCGATTCGCGAAATAAGTCTTGAAACGATTTGGCTTTGCTTTTGCAACAGGCCAGACAGATGAGCATTATCGGGAGCAAAATCACTGTCGAAAATACACTCCGTCAAATAACCGTAGGCGACCTTGCCGTCGATATCAACATGAGTCAGCTTCAAATTGACCCAGCGAAAATTTGTTGGAAAGATAAGATTAAGCTTTCGCTCATCGAGGAGTTCATCCAATGCCAAACGAACAAATTGTCGATAATCCACACGAACGGCCTGTTCGAACTCATCGAAAGTCATATCATCAGACTGCACACCAATAATCTCGCAGAATTTGTTGTAGCCGTGAATGGTTCGCGACGACATATCAATGCTCCACAAACCGAAGGGCAACTCTCGAGTTATTGCGCTTGCAATCTCTTCAATATTTAATCCACTTACCACCATATAGGCAATGTCCATGCAGTTAAACGCAAAAATAAACATTTTTAAACAAAACACAACTCAGACATACTAAATTATGCAACATTAGAGGCGATTTAGCGCAAAAACCCGTTTCCAAAAAAACAAAAAAGGCATCATCACACAACAAAAGGCCGCACCACAAAAAAGTTCTGACGGTAATCCAATAAAACGAGAATTCTTAATTTAAACAAGAAAAAAGCAAGACTTCAACAAACGACAGAAACGCTTTATCACAAAAAAACAATTAAAAAAATCACTTATATCCATAAAAAAGGTTTGTAATTATGACAAAATTCAAATATATTTGCATGCATTATTTTTTGAGGATTTAGTTAGTATTGATGGGCCGCGCCGAGATGGTTGCGGCTTGTTTTTTTATAAGAATAACTTATTGCACGATAAGACCGCCTAATACATCCAAGACTGCATCAGGCAGAAATATAAAATTGACGACACAAAAACCGATGTATATTTGGTCATTTTGAAATAAAGCGTTATTTTAGCACGATTTTTCGCATTTGAATCATTTTTCGATACCCCATCGAATATGACAGCAAAATGCAAATAACGAGAGAAAAACAATAAAGACTAAATAATGGCAGAAGAAACAGAGGAAAGAATTATCCCCGTCAAGATTGAGGAACAGATGAAGACGGCGTATATCGACTATTCGATGTCGGTTATTGTTGCGCGTGCTCTTCCTGATGCCCGAGACGGTTTCAAGCCAGTCCACAGACGTATTTTGTTTGGCATGAACGAGTTGGGCAACCGCTCAAACCAGCCATACAAGAAATCTGCGAGAATTGTGGGCGACGTGCTTGGTAAGTATCACCCACATGGTGATTCATCAGTTTATGGTGCACTTGTTCATTTGGCTCAGCCTTGGTCGGTGCGTTATACGCTTGTTGATGGTCAAGGAAACTTTGGCTCGATGGATGGTGATGGCGCAGCTGCAATGCGTTACACAGAGGCCCGAATGGCAAAGATTGCCGAGGAGATGCTCGTAGATATCGACAAGGATACCGTTGACATGACAAAGAACTTCGACGAGTCGCTTGATGAGCCAACGGTTTTGCCTGCGCGCATTCCGAACTTGCTTGTCAATGGTTCGTCGGGTATCGCTGTAGGTATGGCAACAAATATGGCGCCACACAATTTGTGTGATGCGATTGATGCTATCACAGCCTATATTGATAACAAAGACATCACGATTGAGGAGTTGATCCCAATCATCAAGTCACCAGACTTCCCTACAGGCGGCACTATATATGGATATCAAGGTGTAAAGGATGCTTATCTGACCGGTAAGGGTCGCATCGTTTTGCGTTCGAAATGCGAATTCGATGTGATTGATGGTCATGACTGCATCATTGTCACAGAGATACCTTATATGGTAAACCGCGCAGAGATGGTGAGCCGCATTGCTCAGATGGTCAACGACAAGAAGATTGACGGCATTTCGAATATTCAGGACGAGAGTGATACAAACACTCGAATCGTGATCGAATTGCGCCACGATGCAATGCCTCAGGTCGTATTGAACCATTTATATAAGAATACATCGCTCCAGTCGAGCTTCTGCGTGAACAACATTGCGCTTGTCAATGGTCGTCCAAAGCTGCTCAACTTGAAAGATATTATTGAGTGTTTTGTTGATCATCGCCACAACGTTGTTGTACGTCGTGCTCAGTATGAGAAGCGCAAGGCAGAGGAGCGTGCACACATTCTTGAGGGTCTGATTATTGCTTCGGACAATATCGACGAAGTTGTGCACATTATACGTTCAGCTTCGAGCCCGGACGATGCACAGCAGAAACTCATTTCACGCTTCAACCTTGACGAAATTCAAGCGAAAGCAATTGTCGAGATGCGTTTGCGTCAGTTGACAGGACTTGAGCAGGACAAACTTCGTGCGGAGTTTGATGAACTCCAGAAGAAGATTGCATACTTGACAGAGTTCCTTGGCAGCGTTGAAATGCAGATGGCAAAAATCAAGGAAGAACTCATCGAAATCAAAGAGAAGTATGGCGACGAACGCCGCACAACAATTGAATATTCTGCAGGCGAGTTCAACCCAGAGGATTTCTATGCCGATGACGAAGTTGTCATTACAGTCAGCCATGTCGGTTACATCAAGCGTACGCTCTTGAGCGAATTTAAGGCTCAGAGCCGTGGCGGCATGGGTTCGAAGGGCACAGGCACACGCGATCAGGATTTCATCGAGCATCTCTATTTTGCAAAGATGCACGACACGATGATGTTCTTCACAAAGCAAGGCCGTTGCTTCTGGTACAAAGTATTCGACATTCCAGAGGGCAACAAGCAATCGAAAGGCCGCGCAATTCAGAACCTTCTCAACATCGAGAAAGACGATCAAGTCAAGGCATTCATCACGGTAAGAGGTCTCAACGACAAAGAATATACAGATTCGCACTACATCATCATGGCTACAAAGCAAGGTGTTGTCAAGAAGTCATTGCTTACCGATTACTCACGTCCACGTACAAACGGCATCATAGCCATAACTGTCAAGGACGGAGACGAACTCTTGAAAGCAATTCTGACAGACGGCAATAACCACTTGATGCTCGCGACACGTTATGGTCGTGCAAATCGATTCCACGAAGACACAGTTCGTTGCATCGGCAGAACAGGTGCAGGTGTGCGTGGTGTGACACTCGATGGCGATGACGATCAAGTCGTTGGTTTCATTGGCGTTAGCGAAAATGAAGCATCAAACATCTTTGTTCTTTCCGGCAATGGATTCGGCAAGCGCTCAATCGTAGATGACTACCGAATTACTAATCGAGGAGGAAAAGGTGTGCTTAATTTCCGCATAACAGACAAAACTGGCCCGGTTATTGCTATAGACAAAATAACGGACGATGATGACCTCATGCTCATCACACGTTCGGGCATTACGATACGTCTTGCAGCGAACCAAATTCGCGTAAGTGGACGTGCGACACAAGGCGTTAAGCTCATCAACCTGTCGAAGCGTAACGATACAATTGCTTCGGGCACTGTTGTTCCTCATGATGACGAGGAAGAGCACGAGAGTGTTGATGGCGAAATGACCGAGGAAGTGCCAATGGATGACAATCAGGAGGCAACGGAAACGACAGACAATAACACAAATAACGAATAATAAAAACCATTAGAAAATGAATAAGCTTACACTTATGGTTGCAGCACTCTCAGTATGTGCTACATCCGCATTTGCCCAGAAGGGTAAAGTCAACGCTGCAGAAAACTGCCTCATACTCAAGAAGTATGATGAAGCAAAGCAGAACATCGATGCTGCGCTTGCACATCCGAAAACAGAAAACGATCCTAACACTTACATCGTTGCATCACGCGTTGAAGGTCAGATGGCTGCAGACGGCAAGGGTGGCGACATCAACAAGGCTCGTGAGTATTTCGAAAAAGCTATTACGCTTGACAGCACTCCAGACGCAAAGGGAAAAACCGGCAAGGCTCAGAAAGACATTGCAAAGGAGTACAGCACATTTGCGAACAACGCTATCAACTTTGGCGTTCGTTGCTTTGAGACACAGGACTACAAAGGTGCTGAGGCTGCATTCATAAATGCGAACTGGGCAAACAGCATGAAGCCTGGCTACACAGATGCAAGCGACTCGCTCATCATCTACAATGCTGCAATTGCTGCTATGCAGGCAGAGGACTACGAGACTGCTGTCAAGTTCTTCGACAAGACTGTTGACGTTGACTACGAAGGTCCTATGTCGGTTTTGCGTATCAACTACTGCTATCAGCAGATGAAGGCTTCATCTGACAAGATGGAAAGCAACCTCAAGAAGGGTTTCGAAAAGTATCCTGCAAACAAGGACGTGCTCACAACTCTTATCCAGTACTACCTCAACGAGCAGCGCAATGAAGAAGCTCTTGCATACCTCAACGAGGCTATTGACAAGGACGACTCAAACGCACGCTACTATTTTGCACGTGGCTGTCTCAACGAGAAGATCAACATTGATAATGCAATAAAGGATTATGAGACTGCCATTGCTAAGGACAGCGAACTCTTCATTGCATATTTCAACCTTGCAGTTGTTTACTACAACCAGGGTGTTGAGAAGTTCGGTGAAGCTAACAACGAGCGTGACCAGAAGAAGTACAACGCCATGATTGGCGAAGCAAACGAGATGTTCAAGAAATCTCTTCCTTACATGGAAAAAGCAGCAACAATCGCTGACACTGTTGAGAACAAGAAGCAGTGCCTCGAGACTGTCAAGAGCATCTACTATCGTCTTGGCGACTACGACAAGTCACAGGCTGTAGCTGACCAGATCAAGACTCTCTAAGCCTAAACAGACCTTTATAATAAAGGGCATCGGTTTGCAAAAGCCGATGCCTTTTTTGTTTCCTCTTGCACCTCAAATACCGATTTTGAGGCGATTTTTGTACTATTTTTGATGCAAATCGTACATATAAACCAATCAAAAGCTCATTATAGCCTTTATATACCAATTTTCATGATATAAATTTGCAGCATAAAAATGATAGAAAAAGAACAACATCTACTACTATCATTTACAATATGGGAAATGGCATAAAATAAAACAGATCATGATAAGTAGATTTTTTTTGAATTTAACAGGTATTACTTTAATGCTGCTCGCTACATCATGTAGCGAAAAGTCGCAAAAGGCTGAAAAAACGAAGCTTGTAATTTTGTCCGAAGTGAAAAGCGCATCACCAGAGATGACAATTCAATATCCGGGAAAGGTGAAAGCTGCTGAAGACGCCAATCTTTCTTTCAAAGTGGCTGGCCGCATAAGCAGAATGGTTGCAGATGAGGGCCAATTCGTAAGAAAAGGACAAGTTCTGGCAGAAATGGATGCAACCGACTACAATCTGCAACTGAAGGCGACAGAAGCTGAATATGCACAAATAAAGGGCGATTGCGAACGAATCATAGCGCTCTACAATGATTCGGCTACAACAAAGAGCAACTATGACAAGGCTGTGAGTGGTTTACAGCAGATAAGTGCAAAGCTTGAGAATCACAGAAATCAGGTCGCATATACAAAAATCACGGCCCCATACGACGGATATGTCCAGAAACACTTGATGGCAGCAAATGAGATTGTAGGAGCAGGCATGCCAGTAATCTCGATGATGTCGTCAAAAACACTCGAAGTAGAGGTTAACCTTCCGGCGACAGACTATATACGTCGTAATCAGATGAAGAAATTCACATGTCTGTTTGACGTTTTGCCTGGCCAGACATTCGATTTGAAGCTGACAAACATGACGCCAAAAGCCAATTCGAACCAACTCTACCCTATCAGACTTCAGCTTGAAAGCTGTGAAAACGTGACAGTTGGAATGAACACGACAGTTTGTGTGAGTATGCAGCAAGATGACACAAAAGAGCTTCGCGTTCCAACATCGGCAGTCAGAAGAGATGGCGAGAAAAGCCACGTGTTTGTATTCAACAACGACCGTGTCCAAGAATGCGAAGTGGATGTCAGAGCTGTCAAGACAGACGGGACATGCATCGTTATAAGCGATGAGCTCAAGAGTGGCGACAAGATTGTCTCTTCGGGCATACATCACATTGATAACGGCGACAAAGTCCGTGAAGTAAAAAACAAGAGCAATAGCAATGTTGGCGAATTGCTTTAAGGATGTTTCAACTTATTTGCATTATTAGGTTATGGATTTTAGCAAATTTGGTTTTGACAATCGCAATCTGATTCATTTTCTAGTTGTAGTCTTGATTGTCGGCGGACTATACTCGGCCTACAACATGAGCAAACTTGAAGACCCTGAGATAAAGGTCAAGATGGCGATGGTTGTCACTACATATCCTGGAGCATCGGCTCATCAAGTGGAGCTTGAAGTGACAGACCCGATAGAGAAAAAAATACGCTCGATGGGCTCAATTGAAAACCTCGAAAGTTACTCAATGAATGATCTTTCGATAATTCAGGTTGAGGTAAAGAGCACCATTCCGGACGATGAGATTGAGCAGATGTGGGACCTGCTAAGACGCAAAGTAGGTGATGCTGCAGCATCATTGCCTTCTGGAGCGACAACGCCACAAGTACGTGATGATTTCGGCAACGTCTATGGCATGTTCTATGCACTTACAGGCGATGGTCTTCCTGATCAGAAGCTTGCGGACTATGCGGAACTGATAAAGCGCGAAGTCAATGATATAGAAGGCGTTGCTCGCGTAGATATATATGGCAAGAAATCGGAATGCATCAACATTGTCATGTCACAAGACCGTATGGCGAATCTGGGTGTCAGTCCGGCTGAGGTTTTGATGACATTGAATGGTCAGAATAAAACGAACTACACAGGCTATTACGACAATGGCAACTATCGTCTACGCGTTACTGTAAGCGACAAATTCCAAAGCGTTGACGAAATTGGCGAGATGATTATTCAGGGTCATAACAGCGACCAGCTTCGTCTCAGAGATATCGCCACCGTGGAAGAGAGTTTTGCAGAGCCATGTCGCAACGAACTGCTGTATGACGGCGAGAATGCGCTTGGAATACTGATTGCCGCATCGTCGGGAAGCGACATCCTGAAAGTAGGCAAAGCTATCGAGAAAAGGCTTGAAGAGTTGCAAGAGACACGCCTCCCTGCTGGCATAACATACCAAAAGGTATTTTATCAGCCAGAAAGAGTCAGCGTCTCGCTTGGCACATTCCTCATAAACCTTCTTGAATCCGTCATCATCGTTGTCATCGTATTGATGATTTTCATGGGTTTCAAAAGCGGCCTTATCATTGGTGCGAGCCTTATCATCACGGTTCTCGGTTCGTTTCTATTCCTTCAGGCAGCAGGAGGAACGATGCAACGCGTGTCTCTCGCATCATTTGTTTTGGCAATGGGTATGCTTGTGGACAACGCGATAGTCATTGTCGATGGCATTCTCGTCGATTTGAAGGCCGGCAAAAACAGACGCGAAGCGCTAACCGCTATCGGTCGACAGACGGCTATGCCTCTTCTGGGCGCAACCATAATTGCGATATTGGCATTCTTACCTATATATATGTCACCAGATACAGCAGGCGTATATGTGCGCGACCTATTCATTGTGCTTGCCGTGTCGCTTCTGCTCAGTTGGGTGCTCGCGCTGATTCACGTTCCAATCATGTCTGACGCGATTTTCAACAAGACGAACAATGACAAGAGTAAAAATTCGTCAGAAGAGTATAGCGGCAAGACATATGCGATATTGCGAAAAATACTCAACTACGGATTGAAGCACCGCATCAGCGTGATTGTCGTGATGATTGCACTCCTCGCTCTTTCAGGTTTCGGATATACACAGATGAGACAGGGCTTCTTTCCTGACATGGTTTATGATCAGCTTTACATGGAATATAAACTGCCTGAAGCCAACAATTATACACAAGTCAAGAAAGATCTTGCCGAGATTGAAGCTTACCTGAAGACGCGAAAGGAAATCACGCATGTCACGACATCGCTCGGTGGCACACCAGGACGCTACAATCTCGTAAGAAGCATCGCATTGCCATCGCTTTCGTATGGCGAACTCATCATTGACTTTACGAGCGCAGAAGACCTTGTCAAGAACATTGACGAGATACAAGAGATTCTCAACGAGCGCTATCCAGAAGCATATATCAAGCTCAAGCGTTACAATTTGATGTTCAAGAAATATCCGATTGAAGCACAATTCCTTGGTCCAGATCCGGAAATTCTGCATCAACTCGCAGACTCGGCACGCAAAATCATGGAGGCGACGCCTGAAGTTTGTCTGATTACGACAAACTGGGAACCACAAGCACCAGTTTTAACCGTAGAATACGACCAGCCGACAGCGCGTGCGCTTGGACTCTCGCGAAGCGATGTCAGCATGTCGCTCCTGACAGCAACAGGCGGCATTCCAATTGGCGAGTTCTACGATGGAATCCATCCAAAAACGATATACGTCAAGACGACAGAAACGAATGGAAATCCTGTTGAAGACCTGGGAAACGCGAACATCTTCTCACAAGTTCCTGCCATCAGCAATGTGCTTAACAAAGAGACTTTGATAAAGATCAAAAACGGTCAATTCGATAAAGAAGAGATCATCCAGAACGTACTTTCGACAACGCCGCTTCGACAGGCATCAAAAAACATCAGCATCGAATGGGAGCCGACGGTCATTCCACGCTACAATGGTCAGCGATGCCAGCGTGTACAATGTTCACCAGCACCTGGCATTGAGACAGAAAAGGCTTGGAAAATAGTGTCGAAACAGATTGAGAAAATCGACCTTCCTGAAGGATATACACTCGACTGGCAAGGCGAGAAAGTCGCATCGACACGTTCGATGAAGTATCTGTTCCAGAACTTCCCGCTCGCGATAATCCTCATGATTGCCATTCTCATAATGCTCTTCAAGGACTATCGAAAGCCAGCGATAATCTTCTGCTGCCTTCCATTCATACTTGTTGGTGTGGTGGCCGTAATGCTGATTACTGGCAAGACATTCAACTTCGTTGCAATCGTCGGAACGCTGGGCCTCATCGGTATGCTCATCAAGAACGGCATCGTGCTGATGGACGAAATATCGTTGCAGATAGGAAATGGCAAGGAGCCGATCAAGGCGCTCATCGACAGCTCGCAGAGCCGTCTGCGTCCGGTCATGATGGCTTCGCTCACAACCATTCTGGGAATGATTCCACTTTTGCCAGATTCTATGTTCGGATCGCTTGCAGCATCAATCATGGGAGGTCTGCTTTTTGCGACACTCATCACATTGCTATTCGTTCCCGTGCTATATGCACTTTTCTTTCATATCCATAACGATAACAGAGAAGAAAAATGACAAGGAGAATTATTTATACATTTGTAGCAACAACGATTGCATTTTCGTCGTATGCCCAAGAGTTGCTTTCTATTGATCAGTGCCGTAAACTTGCACTGCAGAACAACAAGCAGATACAGCAGGCGCATCAGCAGACAGCAAACGCAGAATACACAGCAAAAAGCTACAAGGCCCTATATTTCCCGAACTTCAAACTGAGAGCTGCAGGTTTGTACAGCACAGCGCAAGGCAACTACCAGTTCGACCTTGGTGCGCTTGAGACTGCCATCGGAGGACTCGGACAGACGATTGGAGGACTCGGACAAATTATTGGTGGATTAGTACAAAATCATCCAGAAATGGTTGCACAAAATCCAGAGATAATAAGTAAATTGCAGCAAATTTCACAACTCGGTCAGGTTGAGATGCCGGGCATTGGACTTGATTATGAAGTCGGACCTATGTTCATGGCAGGAGTCACCTTGGAGCAGCCGATTTTTATGGGTGGAAAGATCAAGGCAGCAAACGAGATGGCCAAGGCTGGAGTAGAAATGGCACAGAAAAATGATGAACTTGTCAGAAGCAATGTGATTGCCGAAGTGGACAATGCATACGCATTGGCCGTCAAGGCGAACGAGATGCTGAAGGTTGCAAAGAGCTACAATGAGATTCTGAACGAGTTGATGCAGAACGTAGAAAGTGCATATCGTAACGGGCTAAAACAGAAAAACGATGTCATGAAGGTTAGCGTCAAACTCAGCGAGAGCGAACTTAACATTCGCAAAGCAGAAAACGCGCAACGTCTCTCGCAAATGAATCTTTGCCATATAATCGGACGTCCGCTTGATAGCAAAATCGAGGTGAGCAGTGAGTATCCAGAAGTTGGCGCAAGCGTTGAGAGCGACGACATCAGTTCAAGACCTGAGTATGGGATACTGAACCAACGCATCGTCATGGCAGAAAAACAAGCGAACATAGAACGTAGCAGCGCTATGCCAGAAATCGGCATTCTAGCAGCAGGAAGCTACTTGAACGGATTTGAGCTGAACGGAAGCAAATTGTTCGATGATTTCAGTGGAAGCGTAATGCTTAACATCAGTGTACCACTATTTCATTTCGGCGAAAACAGCAATAAAATCAAGGCTGCGAGAGCAAAAGTCGAAATGGCACGTTACGAACGCGAAAACCTTAACGAGCAGATGCAACTTCAGCTGACACAGGCCGCCAACAATCTTGACGAGGCCCGACTGGAAGCATCGCTCAGCGACAAGAACCTTGAACAGGCCGCAGAAAACATGCGACTCAGTTTCAAGCAATACAAGGCAGAGATGGAAACTCTGTCTGACTATCTCGAAGCGCAAACGCTTTGGCAACAGGCAAACGCAGCACGCGTCGAGGCTCATTTCAAGCTATATTTAGCTGATGTAGAATACAAGAAAGCCGCAGGCAAATTATAAACATTTTAAAAATTCACAAATGGAAGTAGTATTAGAAAAAACATTTCGCTTTGCCAACATCAGCAAAGACAACATGGACATTTTTTCACTTGGCAAGGTAATTAACCGTCTTGACAGATGCGGTATTTTCATGTGTTTCAAAGGTAGTGCAGAACTCCTTGTTGATGACAAACCATTAACCATCTCACAAAATGGCCTCTACATATACATGCCATCAACAAAGATGAAGCCTGTCAAGGTTTCTGATGAACTCGAAGGCATCCTCGTTTCTGTTGACATTGACTATCTCGTTAACGCAATAAGCAGAGTTTCTCCAATCGAGAATATCCTCTATTTGCGTGACAATCCATACGTCGTGCTTACGAATGCGCAAATCAATGAGGCACAGACGATTATAGGTCAATTGCGCAAGCGTACAGAAGAAGCAGACTCAACACTGAGCGGAATCGACAAAGCAATTGCAACAGAGACACTTCGTTCGCTCGGACAGGTTGCGATATACATCATCTTCAGCTATCTCTATAGCCAGAAGCCTGTTGACTACAGACCTCACACAAAGCGTGACATAATATTCTTCAAGTTCCTTGTTTCGCTCTACAAGAACCACGTACGCCAGCGCGAAGTTTCATACTATGCAGCAGAGCAAAATCTTTCGCCACGCTATTTTTCGGCACTTGTCAAAGAGAAATCTGGCAACAGCGCACTTCAGTGGATCGTACGCGTAGTCATCGGCGACATCAAACAATTGCTTGAGACAACAGACATGACAGTAAAAGAAATTTCCGTCATGCTCAATTTCCCGACACAGAGCTTTTTCGGCAAATATTTCAAGCAATACACAGGAATGGCACCAAAAGAATATCGCGACGCAAGTCGCAGATAATCATTGCGGACGACTTAGGAATCTGTGGCCCCAACGGCAATTGAGGCAACGACGCTTTTGGCAATATTCAGACGAGAGATGGAGCAACGCCTGAGCCTCGCCCTCGTCAAGAGCCTCTACACCACACTGAGCCCAATCGTCAAGACAATGGTTATGCTCAATGGGCATGAAACGCAACATCTCAACGACGTTCATCATTTGATGTTCGTCGTTTTTTCTTTTTGCACAGGCAAACAGGAATGGTATAACCGCATTGATAATGACAAGGCGCCGGCCGTCGAGTCCGAGACGCTTCGTCTGCACACGCGAACTCTGTGTTCCGAAAGCATAGTGCGACGACCAATAGTCCGATGCAGAGACATCGAGCTTATCCAACAGGACCTTTGTGTTGAGCGTGGAGAATACGCTTTCGAAATTCCCTGGGATACGCCCGACAACATCGGCAATCTGAGACAAACGTATTATCGGGAAATTACCAGGTCGAAGACGCAATCGCTTCCATTCACTGGCATCAATCGGCGAAAGCGAGAACTTTGTTCGCAGAAAGTCATACTCCTTTTGCAACCGCGCCATATAATCATCGGCCGGATCTCCAGCAAGCATACCTGCCTGACCAAGCAAAAGCGCCTCCATCTGAAAAGGATCACTATGTCTCACCAATATGCTGACAGGCGTCACACGCGCCAAATGTTCCATCGGCTGAGCATTGACAGAAAAGCCCATAGCTCGACATAAAAGAGCAAAAAAGACCTGATCCCAATCGCCATTGAAATCGTCAAAGAGCGTCGAAACTCTTTCGCACCGCTTCTCGATTCGCTCAACGACAAGACGGTCGAGCCACGCATTGCGCGACATTTTGTCGAGTGACTTCAAAAAAGGCGCACAACGGACAACCGAAAGCGATTTGTCGATACTATCATAACGATTGCATATATCACCGGAAAAACGGAGAACAATCTCGGGCACTTCACGCCCCGATTGCGTGATTGCCGGCTTTTTTCCTGGCGTCAAGACGACGTGGAGAATGACATTATTATATGCAGCATCGCGATCATGTCCATGACGATACCAATCGTCGGCTGAAATATGAATCTCGACATTTCCAGCCCACAACGTTGAACCGATGCGAACCTGTGCATTGAAGAAATCAGGTCCGGCATCACTGTTCCGGCGACCGACGTTAATTATTTCAACAGCATCGCCACCATTGCATGTAGTGATGTCCTGAGGATAGAAAAGGCGGTTGAGCCATATGTAATGCAAGAGATTCTCGGTCATATATCATAGATTGTTCAATGGTACAAATATAAACAATTTCAGAAACATGCCACAAATCGGCAAAAAAGCCGGATACAAGTTTCATGTGTTTAAAAAAGTTTGGCACGGTGTTTGCAAATGACGAAATAGAACAGAAATAACAAGAGTAAAAAACTATAAAAAACACGCAATATGAAAAAGATTATCCTTAGCATTGTCCTTGCCTTCTGCTGCATCGGTGCGAAGGCTCAAATGGCACAGTTCCAGGCTTTGTACATCTACAACTTCGCAAAGAACATCGGCTGGCCGAACGAAGACTCAAACAAGGATCTTGTCATAACCATAATCGGCGACAACGACCTTGCATCAGAACTCAACAAGCTTGCATCAACCAAGGCAATTGGTTCACGCAAGGTAGTGATCAAGGAGTCGGCAACGACAAACGGCATCCAAAAGAGCGACATCGTCTATATCGGCGAAGCCAAATCAAATCAGATTTCGAGCCTCATGAATGCACAAGAAGGCAATAAGAACCTGATTGTCAGCGGCAAGAGCGGTCTTTGTTCACAAGGTGCCGGCATTTCATTCCTCTCAGAGGGAGGAAAGCTCAAGTTCGAAATCTCGAACAAAAACATTGCAAAACGTGGACTTCAAGTCAGCCAGAAGCTGGTGCAGCTCGGCGTAGAAGTCGACTAACATTCAGATAGACAAACTCAATATTCTGAAGGGGGAGGCGTCGCTCGTGCCATAGGCGATGTCTCTCTTTTTTTTGAAAAAATGCTCTGTTTTTGAAACCAACAGACGACTTTTGCGTACCACATAACAGAAACGATAATAACACGCATCGAGAAATAAAGATGCGCAAAGATAAAAACCGAAAGGTGATTTTTGGATTGGGTGTGTACCCGCTCTTGGACAATGGTCTGAGGCGGGTATTTTTTTGTTCTATTTTTACACACATATCCAAAATAGAACATATTTATGCGCCATATCACACATACGAGATAATAAATTTGTATTTTTTATTATGAAAATTTGTTCGTTTAATTTGAAAAAATATATATTTGCAGAAAACAAGCATATAAATCCTTCAAAGGATAATAACAGGTAACATAAAAACCATAATGTATTATGAAAGCTAAAAAATTGATCGTTACCTTTTTAGCTGCATTGTTGTGTCTGAATATTGATGCACAACAAAAGCTGACAAAGGAACAAATCCTGGACATGTCCATAGAGGAATTGAGTGAATTGCCACTCGAGGATCTTATGGCAGCAGTTGAGACACTCGGAGTGTCAAGCGTTGACGAACTTTTCAGTATGATCATGAACAAGAACGTTTCGTCCGCTTCAAAGCAAGAAGAGAATTCATTTACCTCGCCATTGTCAACAAGCGTAATCACACGCGATGAAATGCGTACTTATGGCGTATCAAGCGTTGAGGAAGCTTTGCGACTCATTCCTGGTATGATTGTCGCAGAGAAACTGAACGGCATATATGACGTACAGATGCGAGGTCTGAACAATATTCCAGACAACAACCTGTATCTCTACACGGAAAACATGAATATTCTCGTGATGATTGACGGCCGAATCACTCACAACTATGCAGTCGGCATGCCAGCACTTGAGAATATTCCGATTTCAATTGAGGATATTGAGCGTGTTGAGGTCGTACGTGGTGCAACGTCATCGCTTTATGGACCAAACGCAGTGCAGGGCGTGATCAACATCATCACGCAGAAACCAGACAATGCACCTGCAAGCGTGAGCGGAAGCGTTAAGGTTGGCAACAACGTAATGCAAGGCGACGTTGCATTGCGCAAGAAATTCAACAACAAAATCAGCCTTGGATTGACATATAACATCCAGCGCCGCAAGAGATTCACAGACAAGCTTTACATCACGCCTTCAAAGGAGCGCTATGTGATTGACGAAAAATACATAACAGGCGAAAGCGGTTATATCAGCAATGAGAAACTTGCTGAGGGCTTGGCTGCAGGCACAATCAGAAACGTAAGTGCGGGTGCAGACTTGACAGTTGATGAATATTGCCATTTCTATGCGGCTGCAAATGCTGATGAGAATGGCGTACTATTCAATTACAACGGTTCAGCCGACGGCAATGTATCGTACCCAGATCCAAGCCTTTCGCGCCGCAACGATGGCGTAAATGGCTATGTCACATTCAACCCGACAAGTGACATCCATTTCAATTTGACTGGCGGCTATCAGTACTCATTCAACAATAATACGCAAGTAGGACAAGACAACGTGATTCTCAGAGGTCGAGAATTCTCAACGGCTTACGTCAACCTCAATGCAGACATCAAGAACTTGAAGTTGCTTGCAAACTATTATGGCGGTTGCAACCACTACTGCGTCGGTTCTGCCGGTTTCCAGATGTACATGAAGATGGGAAGCGCATCGGCAGAATATACAATCAAGGTTGGTGACCTGGCAATCAAGCCTGGCGTCGGCTATCAGAAAGTGTATCTTGAGGACCACAAGCCAGAAACAGTCAACTACAACGACGGATATGGCGACCGCGAGACATCAGGTTTCTGGGGCTACTACAGCCAAGGAAACAAGTCGGCAGACAATGACGACCTTTCAGGTAGCCTCCGACTTGACTACAAGCACAATGGCTTGCGACTGATTGCAGCCGGACGATTCGACAAGACAAGCATTCCTGACAACTGGAATCCATCATGGCAGTTCGCTGCAGCATACCAAATCAACGATGCAAACTTTATTCGCATCGATTATGGCCGTGCACGCCGCTCTGCAGCCCTCGTGAATTCGTCGAGCAACTATAACTGGCATAGTCCATCAATGCCAAATTGGATGCAGTTTGTTGGAAATCCAGAAGCTCCACTCGTTAGCATAGACAACTTTGAACTTGGTTATCGCTGGAAGCCATCAGCAAAGGTTCTTGTTGACGCAGAGGCATTCTACTCTATCAGCCGAGACTATGGCGAATTGAAAGCATATTCATCGATGCTGACACTTCCAGATGACAGACTCACAAATACACTTGTCAGTCTCATAACAGGCCAGGTTGACCCCACACAGCTCAGCGGAGTGTTGCCGACGCTCTTTGGTTCAAAGGCTTACATCCGTTATGACAACATGCCTTTCAAGGTTCACCAGAAGGGTATCAGCATGAACATCGACTGGATCATTTCGCCAAAGCTTATTGCAAAAATCAGTGCAAACGGACAGCAAACAAAGGTTGACAAGTACTACCAGTACAGCCAAGTCGAAATGATCACCAAGCAGCTGACAAAATCAGCAGAAGTCACGACACAGAACATTGGAATGCTTATACCAGAAATCATGGGCGGTGTTCAAGCAGCTGCCAATGAAGCAGCCGTTACAGTCATGATGAATGGCGGAAGCGAAGAAGAGGCCAAACTCGCTGCTTCGAATGCAGGAATGGCTTACGTAGGAGCATGCACCGGCTATACACCGGTTCATCCATATCGTGGAAGATATGACGCAATGGACGAGGCCAGCCAGAAAGAGTTCCTTGCAGACCTCTTGGAAAAGCATAAGAAAGGCGAAATGGTCGATGGCAATGTGCGTCCACTCGGTCTGTACTATGCAATGAAGTATAGAATTGAGTATAACAAAGAGACAAAGGAGTACTATTTTGGTTCTTCAGTTGCAGAGGAGCCACAGACAACAGATGGATATAAGCACAAAGCAGCGCCATCGTTCTATGGAACTCTCGGCCTCATCTACAAGCCAATTGACAAGCTTTCATTCTCGACATTTGCATATTTCATGAGCAAACGAGAGTTGAGCACGATCTTCGGCCTCGACAAGATTGATCCTGTCTTTACAATGAATCTGAAAGCAGGATACAAGCCTATTCAGAATTGTGAAATATTCTTTGAGGCACATGACCTCTTCAATTCTGACAAGAAGCAGTCTGCATACACAAACAAGATCAGAGGCGTATATTCATTTGGTGTAAACTTTGAGTTTTAAATCTCAAACCTAAAAGCACAAAGCAATGAAACGAATAATATTAATTGCACTATTCGCAACAATGTGCACATTATGCAAGGCACAGATGGCTCAATTCCAAGCATTGTACATATACAACTTTGCGAAGAATATCGGATGGCCGTCAGAGGATTCAAACAAAGACCTTGTCATCACGGTCATTGGTGACAATGATCTTGCATCGGAGCTCAACAAGCTTGCGGCATCAAAGTCCATCGGCATACGCAAGGTCGTCATTAAGGAGTCGGCGACTACCAATGGTCTGCAGAAGAGCGACATCGTCTATCTTGGTGAATCGAAATCCGGACAGATTTCTTCGCTCATCAGCGCACAAGAGGGCAACAAGAACCTCATTGTTTGCGGAAAGAAAGGATTGTGCAGTCAAGGCGCTGGAATTTCGTTTCTTTCGGAAGGCGGAAAACTGATGTTTGAAATTTCAAACAAGAACATTTCAAAAAGAGGATTGCAGGTCAGCCAGAAGCTTCTCTCGCTTGGCACGGAAGTAGATTAAACGAAGAATAAGACTTGATAAATGCGGCATCGGATTTTGTCCGGTGCCGTTTTTGTTTGCTGGCGATAAGCTGAAAAAAAGTGCTGCAGAAGGACGATTTTGAATTTTTATCTTTCTTTTTAAGACAAACTGAAAGAAAATTCGTAATTTTGCCTACAAATTAACATCAAAACAGTGTATCATGTTTAAGACTAATGAGTATTTCAATGGCGACGTTGTTTCGATGTCGCTCAATAGTGCAGAAGGAAAGGCTACAGTCGGCATCATGGCTGCAGGTGAATATGAATTCGGAACTTCGACAGTTGAGATTATGACTGTTATCTCGGGCGAGTTGACAATCCAGCAGCCTGGCGAGAGTGAGTGGAAGACTTACAAGAAGTTTGAGTCGTTCGTTGTTGCGAAGGATGTCAAGTACAAGGTAAAATGCAGCCAGGACACTCCTTATTTGTGTCTTTACAAGTAAATAAAAAGCATAGGGCTCTTTATGAGAGCCGAAACAGGAGAGAATTGCGAAAGCGGTTCTCTCTTTTTTATGGGAAGAGAGCCCAAAGCGGGGCTGGTCCAACGGCGTTTGACGGAGCGGAGAGGGCCAGTGAGGGGGGAGCGAGAGTGCCGCCATGCGGCCGAAGCGAGGGGGAGACTTCCCCCACACGCAAAAAAAAGATTTATTCGAAGTATGTTATTTCGCGGCGTGCGATTTCGACTGGCGTGCCGTCTTTGTATGTTGTCCGGACTGTCCAGTCGCCTTGTGTGTTTGTTTCGTATTCGAATGTGAATGTTTCTTTGCTGCCGGCTTTTTCGATGGTCATTTTTGTCGGGAGCTTCTTGAAGCCGTAGGAGAAAGTTGTTGAAGATGTGACGTCGCCGCGTCGGGTGACGTTGACGAGATATCCTTGTTTGTTGTATTCGTAGCGTGTTTCGACTGATTCACCGTCGGTGTTGTAGCTTTCGCTGACAGAGGACCATGTTTGTGTATGGCTGATTTCGGAAGTGCTGATTGTCAATCCCATGGCGTCGGTGAGTCTCATTCGAGCGCAAAATCCGTCGGCTGTGTAGGCGTAGAGTGTCTGAAGCTGTCGCTGTCCCTGTGCGTCGAGATGTGTGCTGACGTAGAGGTTACTGTCGCGATACTGATAGAGCGTTCCGCGGAGTTTGTTGCCGTCGGCGTCGAAGCTGCGTTCGCTTTCGAGCTGTCCGATGGCGTTGTAGTTGCGCTCGACGGATTCGAGGAATTCGCCTTGCTGTATGACGTGGCGCGAGAAATCGACGACGTATGTAGATGTGCGAATGGTTTGCACATTGGTTGAAAGGCCCTGTGCCTGGCGGCATGTCATGCCGATCGGCTCAACTCCGGCTTGTGGGAATTGGGCGAAGGCAGAGATGGCTGCGAGTGCGGCAATGAGCAGTATGTTGATACGTGATGCAATCATGTCGGGAAAAGTTTGACTACGCAAAATAAAGCAACGCTGGGCAGAAAAACAAACATAATTACTAATTTTGCAGTTGATTTTTCGCCAACGACATGAACAAAGAAACGAAGGAAAGCAATCTTGACCAAATTAGTTCGCAAGAAGATGTCATTCAAATATTTGGCGCACGCGAACATAATCTGAAAAATATAGACCTGACAATTCCGCGCAACAGCCTTGTTGTCTTTACCGGAATGAGCGGTAGCGGCAAGTCGTCGCTTGCTTTCGACACGATATATGCCGAAGGACAGCGCAGGTATATTGAGACGTTTTCGGCATATGCACGTCAGTTTCTGGGTGGAGGTCAGCGTCCGAATGTTGACAAGATTACAGGCTTGAGCCCTGTTATCTCGATTGAGCAAAAGACGACGAACAACAACCCTCGTTCGACTGTCGGCACCGTGACTGAAGTGTATGATTTTTTCCGTTTGCTCTATGCCCGCGCAGGTGTTGCATATAGCTATGAGACTGGCGAAAAGATGGTTAAATATACCGAGGATCAGATTGTTAATCTCATTCTCGAATCATATTCGGCCAGGAGGGTTTACCTTCTGGCGCCAATGGTCAGAGGCCGCAAGGGCCATTACAAGGAAGTCTTTGAACAGATACGCAAACGCGGATATCTATATGCACGTGTTGACGGCGAGATCTGCGAGGTAACACATGGCATGAAGCTCGACCGATACAAGAATCACTTCATCGAGCTGATGGTTGACAAGTTGCGCGTTGACGACACAGACATCAAGCGTCTGAAACAGTCTGTGGAACTGGCTCTCAACATCGGAAAAGGCATCATGATGATCGTTGATGCGGATGACAAAGAGGGGAATCCGCGTTTCTTCAGTCGTCTGCTGATGTGCCCGACAACGGGCATATCATATGCTGAACCGGCACCACACAATTTCTCGTTCAACTCACCTCAGGGTGCTTGCCCGAAGTGCAAAGGCATTGGCCACCTGACACAGATTGACATTGAAAAAATCATTCCAGATACATCGAAATCGATTGCAGACGGAGCCATCGAACCTATTGGCAAAGTACGCAACACATTGATTTTCGCCCAACTTGAGGCTATCGTAGAAAAATATGACTGCACACTGAAGACACCTGTGCGTGACCTGCCAGAAGAGGCCATGGACACGATTCTCTATGGCACGACAGAGCGCTTGACGCTGAAGAACGAGAGCGGACTGTCGAACAACTTCTACCCTACTTTCGACGGCATCATAACATATATCGATTCAATCCAGGAATCGACAACGTCGATGAAAGAAAAGAAGTGGGCTACACAGTTTGCACGTGAAATCGTATGTCCGGAATGTGGCGGTCAACGATTGAACCGCGAAGCATTGCACTTCAAAATTGACGGCAAGAACATTGCCGAAGTGGCCGAAATGGACATACAGCAACTGTCGGAATGGCTTGAAAATCTTGAAGACAGACTCGACAGCCGTCAACAGGCAATTGCCCACGAAGTGTTGAAAGAGATACGCAGCCGCATCGGCTTCCTGCTCGATGTCGGACTTAACTATCTTTCGATGAACCGCAGCGCGCAGACGCTTTCGGGTGGCGAGAGTCAGCGCATCAGACTGGCTACACAGATCGGCTCGCAACTGGTCAATGTGCTTTACATCCTTGACGAGCCAAGCATCGGCCTACATCAACGCGACAATGTCCGACTGATTGACTCGCTCAAGAAGTTGCGAGACACGGGCAATAGCGTAATCGTTGTGGAACACGATCGCGATATGATGATGGAGGCAGACTATATCGTTGACGTAGGTCCAGGAGCAGGCAGACATGGCGGCCACATCGTTGCTCACGGAAAGCCTCAGGAATTTCTGAAAACAGAGACGATGACTGCGCAATATCTGCGTGGCATACGCGCCATTGAAGTGCCGAAAGAGCGACGCAAAGGAAGCGGCAAGACATTGACACTCAAGGGATGCAAAGGCAACAACCTAAAAAATGTAAACGTCAATTTCCCGCTCGGGACTCTCATTTGCATGACGGGCGTCAGCGGAAGCGGAAAGTCAACACTCATCAACGAGACGCTCTACCCTCTTCTGAGCCAGCGTTTCTATCGTTCGCTCAAGGACCCGATGCCATACGAAAGTGCTGAGGGACTGGAGTTTGTCGATAAGGTTGTGGCTGTTGATCAATCGCCAATAGGCAGGACACCTCGCTCCAATCCGGCGACATATACAGGTCTTTTCGACGATATAAGAAAGCTGTTTGCAGAACTGCCAGAGTCAAAGCTACGCAACTACAAAAACGGACGTTTCTCATTCAACGTGAGTGGCGGACGATGCGAGACCTGCAAAGGCGGCGGAGTACAAGTGATTGAAATGAGCCTTTTGCCTGACGTGATGGTCGAATGTCCGACATGCCGAGGCAAGCGATACAATCGCGAGACGCTTGAGGTACGTTTCAAGGGAAAGTCGATTGGCGATGTTCTCCAGATGACCATCAACATGGCTGCAGAATTTTTCCAGAATATTCCAAGCATATACAACAAACTCAGCACCTTACAGAGTGTCGGCCTGGGATATATCACACTCGGCCAGCCATCGACGACGCTTTCGGGCGGCGAGAGCCAACGCGTGAAACTGGCTACCGAACTGGCTCGAAAAGATACGGGCAACACAGTCTATCTGCTCGATGAACCGACAACAGGCTTGCATTTTGAGGATATCAGAATCTTGATGGATGTCATCAATAAACTCGTTGACAAAGGCAACACGGTAATCGTCATTGAGCATAATCTTGACGTCATAAAAATGGCAGACTACATCATTGACATGGGACCAGAAGGTGGTCGAAATGGCGGCGAAGTGGTTGCATGCGGAACGCCGGAAGAGATTGTCAAACAGAAGAGCGGCTTCACGTGGAAATTTCTGCGCGACGAGTTGAAAGATAAGTAGGCGATGACCATCAGCGAGGCATTAAATTTCATTAAATCAGAAAGTTCTGAACGAGCATTCCGTTTCATTTTTGACACGCAATATGAAAGGATGTTCCGCACGGCCTTTTTCTATACAAAAGACGATGAGATGGCTCGCGAAGTGGTGCTTGACGTTTTTGCATCGATATGGAATAGACGGCAGACATTGATCATCCCAAAGGATTTTGGTGCCTACTGCTTTATTGCGGTGAAGAATATGGCTCTCAACCTTATCAAGAAAAACCCGTTGTCTGCCCACGAAGAATTGCCGCAGAACATGATGGCAGACGGAAGCAATCCTGAACAACAGATTATTGACGAAGAGATTTTTGAGCATTACGAAAAGGTGCTTTACGGGTTGCCCGATCGTTGCCGTGAGATTTTCATAATGGCAAGAGAGGACGGAATGTCGTATGCTGAAATAGCAGAGAAACTGAATATCAGCACAAAAACCGTTGATGCACAATTGCAAAAGGCGACGAAGCTGATTCGCAGCCAGATGGAAGATTTTGTCAGGGGAAATGCAGATGGCAGCCATTCGGTGAATGCTTTCTGCTTGTTTTTTGCATTTTAATCTTGAATCGAAGATTGACCGATCTGACTCCTGTTCGGCGTAGGCAGAGCCAACGCCGAACATTTTAGCGGCTGGCTTTGTCATGTCTTCATTTTCTCTGTACCGCTCAGAGAAACGAAGCAAAAGAGAGCTCGTCGCCGGCATTTTTTTTCATGAGCCTTCTCTTCATTTCTTTTCTGTCCGTCAGAAAAGAAACCGAAGCAAAGAAAAGACTCTGCCGCAGCACTTCCGTGCCTAAGATTTCTGCTGCGAGCCTACGACCGCTAAAACGCCTCGCTCCGCTCGTTGAACGGCACCGGTCGTTTAACGGCTCTCCGGGCGAAATCTTTTAACGGCACTCCACTGAGGCGGCATTTTTTCTCTTGATGTTCTTCACAGGCTCAAGGCGACTTTTTCGCGTGAGGGGCATTCTTAAGTTATAAGTTTGTTCGGCGTTGGCAGGAGCCTACGCCGAACATTTGAGGCAAACGGGAGATGGGCAAAGGTGGGGCGGATCCAACGGCGGATGGCGAAGCGGAGAGGGCCAGTGAGGGGGGAGCGAAAGTGACGCGCAGCGGCCGAAGCGAGGGGGAGACTTCCCCCACCCCAAAGAAAAAATTGAAAATTTATTGTTTTGGAATAGGGAGTTTTTGATTTTGGGATGTCTTTATGGGCAAACAAGGTAAAGAAACACAATGAAAAAAAGAATTGCATTAATCGTATTATCTTTCATTTCTGTAATGGCGTGGGCACAGGAGATCAGCCTGAGCCTGCATGACGCGACGCTTGAGGATTTCGTAAAAGCTGTTCAAGAGAAGACGCAATATACTTTTGTCTATGGCCAAGACATTGTGCTGAAGAGCAATGTGAACATTGATGTCAAGAATGCTTCGCTCGATGATATTCTGAGCAGGCTCCTTACGCCTCGCGGCATTGCATACAGCATTAAGGGACAACATGTTACGCTGACAAAAAAGGGCGGCGCAGATATTCAGAACGGGAGTAAGACTTTTACGCTGAGCGGCTATGTGAAGGACAGCAGTTCGCGCGAGACGCTGATTGGCGCGACGGTCTATTCGACGGAGACGCATAAAGGTGCGGTGACCAATGCATACGGTTTTTTCTCGCTCACGCTGCCGGAGGGAATCGGCAATATTGTGTGCTCATACATAGGCTATGAGCAGCAGAAACATAGCATAAACCTGAAGGAGGATCTGATGATGACTTTCGACCTTGTTGCGGACAACAAGATTGAGGAGGTTGTCGTAGAAGCCGATCGCCCTGAGACGGGAACAGCCAGCAGCCGAACGGGAGCGATGACCATACCGGTCGAGATGATAAGCAAACAGCCTTCCCTGCTGGGTGAGCCTGACGTGCTGAAAGCAATACAGTCGATGCCGGGAGTGCAGCGCGGCATGGCAGGCACGAGCGGCGTGCACGTCAGAGGTGGCAGTCCGGACCAGAACCTATATCTGCTGGATGGAGTGCCGATGTATAACATCGACCATGTGTTGGGATTCATGTCGGCTTTCACGCCTGATGCGGTCAAGCATGTCGATTTCTATAAGGCTTCGTTTCCAGCCCGCTATGGCGGACGTCTCTCTTCGGTCATCGACGTACGTACAAAAGACGGCGACATGCACAGCTACCATGGCATGGCCCAGATAGGCACGTTGTCAAGCCATCTGTCGATCGAAGGTCCGATAAAGGAGGACAGGACATCGTTCATCGTGAGTGCGCGACGCAGCTATTTCGACCTTATTGCGGCACCAATAATGAAAGCACAAGAGCCCGACATCAGCATGTTCAAGCTGAATTTCTATGACATCAACGCAAAAGTAAACCACATATTCAGCGACAGGGACCGCATCTATGCCTCGTTCTATATGGGACGCGACGTACTCGGAACAGGAGAGAAATCGAAAGAGAAGAACAGATTTGACGAATTTGAAAACGAGAGCAAAAGCCTGTTCGAAACAGACATGAGATGGGGAAACACGCTAGGGAGCCTGAGATGGAACCACATCTTCAATCCGAAACTGTTCAGCAACGCTACTTTGGCTTTCAACAGGTTCAACTTCTCTGTCAAAATCGAAGACATGACGTCGACATCATACACGTCGCTTGGCTACTACGACGAGAACAACATCTTCCACAAGCACGAACAGCCATACACGACAGCCGAGACCACCCGCTTCAAATCGGACATCAACAGCGGCATCGACGACCTCACCGGAATCATGGACTTCGACTACCATCCGACATCGCACCACCACGTGAAGTTCGGAGGCCAGTACATTTTCCACAATTTCCGTCCTAACATAAGTACTTCGAACTCATACTCGTCAAACAACGACACTACCGTCAACGACAAATTCAAGAACCATGACAACAAGGCCATAGGCAACGAGTTTGACCTCTACGCAGATGACGACATGAGCATTGGCGACAAGTGGCAGATGTCGGCCGGCATCCACGCTACCCTCTTCGCCGTGAAAGGCAAGATGTACAGAAGCCTCGAGCCTCGCCTTTCGGCAGCCTATCAGATAGCCCGCGGATGGCGAGTAAAGGGATCGTACGCCATGATGCATCAATACGTCCATCTGCTGCAGTCGGCACCTATATCGTTGCCATCCAACCTCTGGGTTCCTATCGACAAGAACGTAAAGCCTATGGTGTCAAACCTGTTTTCCATAGGCGCAAGCAGCAGCGCACTCAGCGGATGGGAATTTACGCTTGAGGCATACTACAAGGAGATGCGCCACATACTCGACTACAAGGACGGCGAAGAGTTCAGCGGCAGCAACAGGAACTGGCAGGAGCTCGTGGCCGAAGGCCGCGGTCGCTCGAGAGGCATAGAGCTGTCTGCACGACGCATTGTCGGCAAGACAACTGGAGCCGTGAGCTACACCATTTCCAAGACCGACAGAAAATTCGGACATCGCATCAACGCCGGCAAATGGTTCCCATATAAATTCGACCGCCGACACACAGCCGACATCATCGTCATGCACAAGATAAACGACAGGATTGACGTCGCGGCAACATGGAACATCATGTCGGGATCGTATGAGACGGTGGCAAAGCAACGCATAATGCTGCCAATGCCACAAAACAACATATATTCCAGATACGCCGACACACAACACATAAGCTATGACGAGTACGACTACTTTGACAGCCGCAACAATTACAGGCTCAAGCCTTCGCACCAGCTCGACCTGAGCGTCAATTTCCACAAGCAGCTGAAGCATTTTTCGCGCACAATCAACGTCAGCATCATCAATGCATATAACCACCACAACCAAGACATGGTGCGTGCCGAACGCGAAAGGAAACACAGAGAAGAGCCGATGGCAGAAGACGACCCGAACTACATCGTTGGAGGAACAGATAACTACACGGTCGTCGACGAGGGATACAAAACGACTCTCTACCAGACATCAATCATCCCGATCATGCCATCGATTTCCTACACATTACATTTCTAACACATAAACGACTATCAACATGAGAAAAAACATCATATCATCAGTATTTGCAGCCTTGTCGATCATGCTATCTGCATGCGAAGAGGATCTTGGAGAGATAACATTCGACGAAGAGCCTTTGATGGTTGTCAACGCGCTCTTCGAGGCCGAGGCCGAAAGCAACGTAGCGCAGCTGAGCCTTACAGGCATTAGCGCCCCCACTTTGCTCTGCAATGCCGAAGTGGCAATATTCATCAACGGCAAGCTCACCGAAACCGTCACATCGGCAACCGACCGATACGTCATCAAGAGCCGATTCAAGGCTGGCGACAAAGTGACCATCGAGGCCACTTGCGACTCACTCGGCCTGAAGGCCAGCGCCACATGCATAGTGCCACAGCCACTGGAGATAACAAGCACGGCAACAACGATATTCAACAAGAACGTGCAAGGAGGCCGCTACGATGCAAACTACCACATGGAGCTGTTTCGCCGCACCCTCATAAGCACCGACAACCACTCGAATGAGAATCGCTATTACCGAATGACCGTCGATGACAATACGATGTTCTTTGGCTACCAGAACTATTCTTCGGGCGGATTGGAAGACAACGACTGGAGCATCACACGCGAATACAGCTCGAACTACTATTACAACAACGACATGGCACTCACCGACGGACAGGCCAGCACTGGCGGAGAAGCGCACGACTTCATCGACTGGTATGAACAGGCTCCTAACAAATATGGCATATTCCGTTCAAGCTACTTTGACAATGGATGCTACACACTAAAGATTGACACCCGCTACGAATACAGAAAAGGCGAAGACTGGCTCCGGCAGACAACATTCAACGTGAGAAGCATCACCGAAGCCGAATACAACTACATCTCCGGCCTGCAGAAACTCGAAAACTATTCCAGCGCAGGAATCGTCAACAACGCACCGATAGTCTATAGCAACATCGAGGGCGGATGTGGAATATTTGCCATATCTACATCAACCTCGATAACATACGACGAATATAACCTCATAAGGCTCACCAAAGACGAGTTATACGAGATAAACGACAAATACCAAGGCAATTACGCTTACACGACACAAGAAAACATCCTTAAATAGACCGAAGCCATGGGAAAGAATATCAACATCGACATAGAGCGGCTTTCACGCCTCACACATTCACCTAAAGGTGAATATGCCGCCACCGAGGACAACTACTTGCGACTCAAGAATCGACTCATCGATCAACCGGCCGATGCGCAACAACATCGCAAAGCATCAAGGCTTTGGAAGAAAATAGCCATTGCTGCATGCATATTCATCATTTCCGGCATCAGCTATGCTATGATAAAAACATATATCATCGACATGCCGTCGGCACGCACAATGACCTACCACGAGGCGCCACTGGGCCAGATTATCAGCGACATCGAAAACACTTACGGAGTGAGCATCGGCATTGCCGACACCACGATGCTGGACTACAGAATGACAGCAGAATTTTCAACAGACGAGCCGCTGACCGACATTATCGACGCACTCACAGCGGCTAGTGGTGTAAAGATTACAATAAAATAAAATTGTATGAGGAACATATTCATTAATGCATTATTGATGGTGGTGTCCATATTGCCAATCTCGGCCCAAGACATCAGCATTTCACTTAAAGGTGCAACCCTTGAAACCTTCGTCAAGCGTGTACAGCAACAGACCGACTATACGTTCATCTATGGACAGGATGTTGAATTTGATTATGCAGTCAACATTGAAGTGAAAAATGCTCCACTCGAGCGAATCCTTGCAGATATACTCACGCCTCAGCATATTTCATTCAAGATAAGCAAACTACACATCTCACTCGTAAAAAATGCGAGCCAAGGCAACCCGCCGGGAAAGGAGAACAAGCCTATGCATACAATAAGCGGATATATCAAGGATGCTTCATCGCGCGAAACGCTCATCGGTGCAACCGCATACTCCATCGACAATCATAAAGGCATGGTGACCAATGCATATGGTTTTTTCTCACTTACACTACCGGAAGGTGTCAATCACATACACTTCTCATATATCGGCTATGAATCTCAGACACACAGCATCAATTTCAAGGAAGATGTGGAAATGATTGTCAATCTGGTCAGTGACAATAAGCTCGAAGAGATAACAATAGAAGCAGACAGGCCAGAAACCGGAATCGCAAGCAGCCGCACTGGAGCAACGACGATGCCTGTCGACCGAATCAAGAGCCAGCCGGCCCTCCTCGGCGAAGCCGATGTACTTAAATCTCTCCAAATTCTACCAGGCGTTCAGCAAGGCATTGGAGGCATGAGCAACATTTATGTTCACGGAGGCAGCCCAGACCAGAATCTGTACATGCTCGATGGTGTACCAATGTATAACATCGACCACATGCTAGGCTTTGTCTCTGCATTTTCATCCGACGTAACAAAAAACGTAGATTTCTTCAAAGCATCATTTCCTGCCCGTTATGGAGGCCGCCTGTCTTCAGTCATTGATGTCCGCACAAAGGATGGAAATATGCAGAACTGGCACACCGAAGCACAAATAGGCATACTATCAGCTCATCTTACAGTTGAAGGTCCTCTCGTCAAAGATAAAACATCGATACTCATAAGTGGCAGACAGAGCCTGATACATCTGGCAGACCCGCTCATCAATAATATAACAGGAACTGCTTTGGGTACGCGATTCACGGATATAAATGTAAAGGTAAACCACATATTCACGAACAAAGACAGAATATTCGCATCTTTCTACCTTGGACGCGACAGACAACATTCATCTGACGATTACATAAAAAATATCATGGATGCAAAATGGGGCAATACACTCGGCGCATTCAGGTGGAACCACGTATTCTCACCAAAGTTGTTCAGCAATACGACCTTATCGTTCAACCATTTCTATTCAAACGAAGCGTCTGCTTATGGAAACTATTCATATAACTATGGACAACCATTAGTAAAAAGCGATGTCGAAATAGTGCAAAAAAGCAAAATAGACGACATCTCTGCAACAATCGATTTCGACTATCACCCTATACCGCACCACCATATCCAATTTGGCGGACAATATACGAACCATACATATAGTCCACAAATACGCGAAATGGAAACACTCGTATCACTGAACGACTCGGTCACAAGAGACTATAGTATTAAAGACAATGGTGAAACACACTGCAACGAAGTATCACTATATGCCGAGGACGATTTCAGCATAAAAAAACTCGTACAGATGAACATCGGTATTCGTGCCGTACTATTCGCGACAGACAACAGTACCTATTGCAATGTTGAGCCTCGTCTCTCTTCTGCCATAAATATTGCATCGGGTCTAAAAACAAAAGCATCATACACAATGATGCATCAATATGTCCAGTTGCTTCAAACAAACCGCCTTGCAATGCCATCAGACATTTGGCTGCCAATAAGTGAGAAATTCAAGCCGATGATTTCTAATCAGTTTTCCGTCGGCATATATTATTCTGGAGTCAAGTTTTGGGAATTCAGTGCTGAAGCCTATTACAGAGACATGCGAAACATTCTTGACTTCCGCGATAATACAATATACAATGGAAATACTGCGAAATGGGAAAATCTTGTATCCGCAGGCAAAGGGTACTCTGAAGGCATAGAATTTTTTGCTCGGAAAACCGAAGGCAGGACAACAGGCTCTGTGAGCTACACTTTGGCCAAAACAAACCGAAAGTTCGACAAGAGTATAAATAACGGACATTGGTTCCCATACAGATACGATCGTCGTCATACCGCTAATATCACTATTTCACACCAAATAACAAAGGATATAGACATTGTTGCATCCTGGTTCTATGCAAGCGGAATCTGGGAAACCATTTCAAGACAGATTACCTCATACGCAACCCCAGTTGAAAACTCCAATGAATATCTTTTTGAGCAGAATTATGGATATTGTGACAGAAGGAATAATTATCGATTGGATCCATCTCACAGACTTGACATTTGTGCGAACTTCCACAAAAAACTGAAACATGCGTCACGCATATTGAGTATCGGATTGGTAAACGCATATTGCCACAAGAATCCAGACTATGCATTTAATAAGTATGAACGGTGGTACGAAGACGACGAATTGAATAGTCAACTGGTTTTATGCCAGCAATCGCTTATCCCTATACTTCCATCTATCACATACACAATTAAATTTTGAAACCATGAAACATATCAATATAACCACTATCCTATTGCTTTTGTTCGCAACAGCTTGTGAAGACTTTGGAACAACTGAAGTGCTTAAACCCCAAGGCGATAAACCTGTTATGATTCTCAATGCACTTTTCAATGCAGAAGATGACACACACGAAGCCGAACTAAAAATGACCGGCTTCAGTTGTACTACGCCAGTCCCACATGCAGAAATCAAACTTTTCGTAAATGGCGAAATAAAGGAAATCGTGACATCTGACACGTGCGTATATTTGTTTCACACACACTTCAGACCTGGCGACAAAGTTAGAATAGAAGCAAAAAGCGACTCTCTCGGCAAGACTGTGAGTGCAGTTTGCGAAGTGCCACAACCTGTCGAAATCACAAATGTGCAGAAAATTGATCTTGATGATAATGCTTATTGGCACAAAACCATAAAGTATGCTATAAATATCCGCAAAACATCCAACGAAAGACATTACTATCGATTGACCATCGACGATAAATTGTACTATGGCAGGTTTTCAGAAAATAGAGATTCTTGCGAAATAAACATGTATGAGAAAAGACCGTCATATGGATACATGGGTGACATTGCATTGACAGACAATTACACGTATGAAGACCGAGAGTTCGCAGAGAATTACTTTGACATACACGAGAAGATGCCTAACAGATTTGGTATCTTCAACTCAGACTATTTTACCAATAATCAATATACGATAAACATAACATCAGAAAGAGAAGAACTCGCATGGTATGAGCTTTATTGGCGAACCTTGATAAAGGTCAGAAGCATATCAGAAGATGAATATGACTATCTTAAAGCCGTAAATGCAAATGCACGCACATCGAAAAATTCAGAACTGCTGCAACCAACAATAATTACACCCAGCAATATTGCCGGAGGAACAGGTATTTTCTCAATATCGTCATGCACAACCTTATCATATGAGTATGTCACCGATATGTACGATCCAGAATATATATGTAAATTACTGATAGACAACGGATATAATGATTTGCAATTCGATTATACAATAGTGAGAGATCATTTATACCTAAGAGACTAAGTAAAACTCTTAGTTCGGCGTAGGCTCTGCCTGTGTTGAACGGGGAACAACCATCCAAACAGAACGTGACAATATACTATTCCTTATGCGTTGGACTTCTCAAACTACTCCTCCATTTTTCAAAATCTCCAAGCCTGCTTTTATGAATGTAACCTCCAAACTTCTTCCCCGTTGGCAAGTCATTGTCTGAAAGTCTTTCATCGACGTAAACAACCTCAAACCAACTGCCGTCTGGCGTGCCACAAGTGGCAACATACGACGAATCCTTTATTTGGTACAACACTTCTGAATTTACACTTGGCGATTTTCTTACATTTGAATAACCGTCACTATCCTGGATGTAACCCATATAATTATACAAACCCGTTTGCCTCTCTTTTTCTACAAAATATCCATCAGACGACAGTTTCAAAACCTTTCGATGTGCATAATCCCAATCCGCATATAGGCCCTCATCTTCAGGCAGTTCACTGCCATGACTTTCAAAGAAAACGAAGGTAAAATCATCGATAAAATATGATCTGTTTAGATGATCAATTACAAGATATGCTGATATCATCTGTTGAGTACTTTTCCTGAAAGTGTAAAATTCACGCCTCTGACTAATAATTGGTGAATCATCGAATAACATGGTATATTTTAAATTGCACAACATAATCATGACGATGTCATCTGCCACGTCAATTTTACCGATGGGATACACTTCGCCATATTCGCCCATCTTCTCGTAGTGCATAAGGTTACCATCAACATCGACGATATGAGGAGGAGGCGTTTCATGATCAGAGTCTGCCGATTTTCTTTCATCCCGTATGTGATTATATACATTCTGAGGATCCTCAAACCACATGTTACGTTTCAGCATTTTATGGGATATTTGTTCTCGGGATTCTATCAACTCTTGATTATATATTAGCTTATTGAGCTCATCCCATGTAGTAGAAGGGAAAAGCGAGAGAAACTTCTCAAACTCCCTCTGCATCTGAGCCTGCGCATTTACGCTAGACGTTGCACATAACAACAAACCGATAATCAACCCAATAGTTTTTCTCATGATATCATTGTTTTTTAATTGTCATATAATTGTCGCCTTCCCCATTTCAGGAGTGGCTAAAATTAGATAATTGTTTGTAAAACTCATAATATTTCATGAAAAATCCCGCTCGGAAAGCTTCCTGCGGTAAGGGGCAGGAGCAGTCTCCGACGAGAGAAGAATTGCTCCGACACCAACAAGAATGGTTAGTGTTATCGCTTTTTTCGTTACAATTCGACGCAAAAACGATATTTATCATAAAAAATTGCAAGAAAATTTTGTTGTTTTAATTACTATTCATAACTTTGCATTGTCAAAATAAGAAAAACAATAAGTTTACAACAACCAAAACTTATAAATTATAACTGAAAAGTACGTTAGCAACTATGTGTGGATTTACCGTTTATACAGGAAGCGTGGCTAAAACGAAACTCGAAATAGCTCACGAAACATACAGAATCAAGCATCGCGGACCAGACAACTCATACGCAGTTGATTTTCCGCGCGGTTGGATGTCATTCCACCGTCTCAGCATCATGGATACTTCAAACGCAGGCAATCAGCCTTTCATCTATGAGAATGTGCATCTGACCTGCAATGGTGAAATCTACAACAATCTTCAACTCCGTGAGAAGTATTCGGATTTCCCTTTCAAATCGGGAAGCGATTGCGAGTCAATCATTCCGCTCTACATGGCCAAAGGCATCGAAGGCATGGCCAAGGATCTTGACGGTGAGTTTGCTCTCGTGATTTATGACAAGAAGCTCGATAAATTCCTTGCCGCCCGCGACCCTATCGGAATCCGCGGTATGTTCTATGGCTATACAGCAGAAGGCGACATCTGCTTTGCATCGGAGATGAAGTCGCTCCATAAATGCTGCAAAAAGGTGATGCCATTCCCTCCAGGACACTATTATGACGGCGAGACATTCAAGCCATATATCGACATTGCTGCCGTAGAGAAATATTCAGATGACTCGTATGAGACAATGTACAAGAAGATCAACGAACTCCTCACGAAGGGCGTTGAGAAGCGTCTTCAGAGCGACGTGCCAGTCGGCTTCCTTCTCTCTGGCGGTCTTGACTCGTCTCTCGTATGCGCCATTGCAGCAAAACTTCTTAAGAAGCCTATCAAGACTTACGCCATCGGTATTGTCGATGGTCCAATCGATACGAAATATGCAAAGATCGTTGCAGACTATCTGCATACGGATCATACGGAAATTCTCTTTACAAAGGACGACATCTTCAACTCGCTCCACCATCTCATCTATCTCATCGAGACATTCGACATCACCACAATCCGTGCATCTATGGGCATGTATCTCATCTGCAAGTACATACGCGAGAACACCGATGTCAGAGTACTTCTCACAGGTGAGATTTCCGACGAGATGTTCGGTTACAAGTATACCGATTTCGCTCCATCTCCAGAGGCATTCCAGGAGGAAGCAGCAAAGCGTGTACGCGAGCTTTACATGTATGACGTATTGCGTGCCGACCGATGCATTTCAGGCAACAGTCTCGAAGCACGTGTGCCATTCGGCGACATCGATTTCGTGAAGTACGTTATGTCTATTCCACCAGAGAGAAAGATGAACAAGAAAGAGATCACTGGTGGCATGGGTAAATATATTCTCCGCAAGGCTTTCGAAGGCGATTATCTGCCAGAGGAGATTTTGTGGCGCGAGAAAGCAGCATTCTCTGATGCTGTAGGTCACAGCTCAGTTGAATATCTCAAGATGTTTGCGGAAGAGTATTACACCGATGCGGAATTTGAAGAGAAGCGCAAGAAATATACTCACGTTCCACCAATCAGCAAGGAATCACTCCTCTATCGTGAGATTTTCGAGGAACATTTCCCTGGCCGTGCGGAGACAATCAAGGATTTCTGGATGCCAAACAAGGAGTGGGAGAACTGCAATGTCAACGACCCATCGGCTCGTGTGCTTCCAAACTACGGCAAGAGCGGCGAATAAAAAGCAAGCCATATAAATTCGAGAAGATGCTGCAGGTGTCAATCATCTGCAGCATCTTTGTTTATGCGCATATTGATCGAGAAGAACAGGAAAGACAGAGCCATCGCATTGGTTTAAAAAATGTCAAAAGGAGACATTTTGCAGATGAAAATATAACAATCATCAACATAAAAAGGATAACTTTGCGCCGTTTTTTTGAAAAAAAGAATGAAACATAACAATAACATGAATAGAAAACTTGCAGCCATAATGATGGCTCTTTCTTCACTTTCGGCAACAGCAGGCGGTCTGCTCACGAATACGAATCAGAATGTTGCCTTTCTCAGAAATCCATCGCGCGATGCAGCAATCGGCATTGATGGCGTATATTCAAACCCAGCCGGTGTCGCATTTCTCAATGAAGGCTTCCATCTATCGCTCAACTGGCAGAATGCACATCAGAAAAGAACCGTTACTTCGACGTTCGGCACTTTCAAATATGGAATAAACAATGGTGGTCAGATGACCAAGAAGTTCGAAGGCAAAGCTGACGCGCCTTTCGTCCCTTCGGTTCAGTTTGCATACAACCGCAACAAATGGAGCTTTCAGTTCGGATTCGCCATAACAGGCGGTGGCGGAAAAGCGACTTTCGACAAAGGTCTCGGATCGTTCGAGAGCGTTGTTTCACTCATTCCTGCACTTGCCAACAGCAATGGAATGAACATAACAGGCTATGACTTTGAGAGCTACCTGAAAGGTCGCCAATACTATTTCGGTGTGCAGCTTGGTTCTGCATACAAAGTGACAGAAAACCTTTCGGTCTATGGTGGTCTGAGAGTCATCTACGGCAGCTGCAACTATTATGGATATCTGCGCAATATCAGCGTTGAGGTTGACAACAAAGCCTTGAACGCCTCTGAATATTTCGGTTCGCTCTGCACTCAGGCCATCGAAGGTGCCGCGAAGTGCAAAGATGCCGCAGAGAAGTATGTTGCAGCCGGCATGCTCGAGGATGCAGCAACATATGCGACAATGGCCGAGACATACGCAACATCAGCAAAAAAACTCGGAGCGCTCTCTGTAGCTACTAAGGATATCACCCTCAACTGCGACCAGACAGGCGCCGGCGTTGCGCCAGTGGTTGGCATCGACTACAAGGCTGGCAAATGGAACTTTGCCGTCAAGTATGACTTCAAGACAAAGATGCGCCTCGAAAACAAGTCAGCAAACTCAGAAAGCGCCAACAATCTTTCGGCTCTCGAGAAATTTGCAGATGGCAAAACAATTGCCGAGGACGCCCCTGCCCTTCTGACTGCCGGCATTCAGTTTGAGCCAATCGAAAGACTCCGCATCAGCGCCGGCTATCACCTTTTCTTTGACAAGCAGGCAAAGCAGTATGCTGATCATCAGAAACTGCTCGACGGAAACACATTCGAATATATGGCTGGTGCAGAATTTGACATCAACAAGCATTTGCAGGTATCTGCCGGCTATCAGAATACAAACTATCAGTTTACTGATGACTACATGAGCGACATCAGCTTCAACGTAAGTTCATACACTCTTGGCGGCGGATTCGGAATCATCATCAATGACAAGCTGAAGTTCAATCTGGCATATTTCCAGACAAACTACGACACATATCGCAAGCAGACATCAGACTACAACAACCTCTCGGGATTAATCGGTTCTCTCGCAGGTGATGCAGCAGCCCAAGCGATGGTCAGCGCAGGACAACTTGCCGGTAAAGACGAATTCACACGCACAAACCGCGTTATCGGCCTTGGCGTTGAGATCAACTTCTAAAACGATATAAAAGCGAAATGCAAACGGAGGGCATCACAATGTGGTGTCCTCTTTTTTTTAGATTACAACGGAGTGTATTTCACCGTCGCTGGTATAAGTTGTCAGTTCATCACCACTCTTCACGTCTGACGCCTTGGTGATGCGACGGCCCTCGGCAAATGTCATCGTAAAACCACGATTGAACGTATCAGTCGGATTAAGCGCTACAGACATCTTTCGCAGACTCTCGATGCGTTGCTGCTCGGCAACGAGATATGACTCTACATAGTTTTTCAACCTAAGCCGACGTTCCTGAATGGCTGACATCTTAGCATCGACAATACGCGACGAGGCCATTCGGAGCATCATCATGCGCTGCGAGATGCCGTTAAGCTCTCGACCGATACGGTCCTGAGCGGCATTCCTGGCCTTGACAATAAGCTCTTCAATATGACAAAGCAGGTCATAGTTGTGCGACACAAGAAATTCGGCTGCGGCCGTAGGCGTCTTAACCCTCGTATGCGCAACCATGTCGCAGACAGAAGTATCACGTTCGTGTCCGATGCCGGCAATCACAGGCAGCGGGAATTGCGCGACGTTGGCGCATAACTCATAATCATCGAAACACAACAGATCTGACCGGCTTCCGCCGCCACGAATAATGACAACGACATCAGGCAATTCTTCTTGCGAAGCAATGGCATCGAGAGCGGCAATTATTGATGCAGGCGCATCATTGCCTTGAACAAGAGCCGGATAAAGCGTAATATCAAAATGAAGTCCGTATGGATTATTGGCAATCTGATTGCAGAAATCGCCATAGCCGGCAGCTGTCTCGCTCGAGATTACAGCAACACGCTCTATTGCGGTCGGCAGTTCGAGCGATTTGTTTATGTCGAAAATACCATCGGCCATAAGCCGCTCAATTGTCGCACGACGCTGTAGTTCAAGATCACCGAGCGTGAACTCTGAGTTGATAGCCGAGACCGTCGCGCTCATGCCGTAACACTCGCTATACGTGGCCGTTACGAAAGCCATAATCTTCATTCCGGCCTTCAGCTGCTGCCCAGTCTCAGCTTCAAAACGCGAGAGTATTGCACGAGCATTTGATGCCCAGATATTGAAACGCATCTTGGCAATCGGCTTGCCCGTCTCAGGCGAATTCTCGATGCATTCGATATAGCAATGCTGCGATATGCTTATGGAATGAATTTCAGCAACGACCCACGCGCTAAGCTGCGCCTCGCTGACAAGACGTCGCAAGGCAAGCCCGAACTGGCTGAGTGTCAATGATACGATTTCGTCATTCATCGCTTAATTGCTGAACGGATCATATTGCTCCGGAGAATTGATGTAGTTCTGAGGATCGTTTATCTGGAAACGATTGCGTTCATAATATTCAAGACGTGATGTCATGCGTCGCTGGACCTCATCTTCGTTCAGAAGGTGGCCCTGATTGTCATATTTCATCAGAAAAACGCCCTTTCCATTATCCTCATAGACCTTCCAGTCACCGACCATGAAACCATCGGCATACATACCATCGATGCTGAGCGAACCGCCGTCGTTCCAGTAACGATATCGGCCGTTAAGCTTACCTTTCGTATAATGAGCCTCAAGCTGGCGATGACCAGTATAATAATATTGAATCCACAATCCGTCAGGCGCATCATCTGAACAGTTGAGCTCAATCGAGACACCGCCATTGTCATAATAGGTGAACTGCGTTCCGCTACGTTTGCCAGCCGCATACGTCTCGCGAGAGACCAAAACACCCGACTCATCATAGAAAAGCCATTCGCCGTCGCGTTGCTGCTTGACATAATGTCCCTTCGATGCAACTTTGCCATTCTCGTGATAGAAAACGCCGTCAGCATCGCCATTGGTCGCATATTTCATTTCTGAACTCTTGCGGCCACGCTCGTCGTAACGCACAACGGTTCCAACAGGCTTGTCGTCAACAAAGTTGGCAACATACATATATTGTCCATTCGGATATTTCTTTGCCCATTCGCCTTGTTTGCGACCCATTGCATCGAGTTTATTAGGCTTGTCCGGCAAGTTAAAATGACGCGTATTCTCTGTCTGCGGCTTCTTGCCGGGAGCCATCTGCCCAAAGACATCAAACTGAGCCATAACCTCGCTACACACGAAAAGCATAATCGCCGAGGCAATCACCTTTATATCTATCTTCATCTTTTTCATGTTTTTCCTTGTCTGCAAAAATAGGAAATAATAAGACACAATAACTCTGCCAAATTGTCATAAGTATGCAAAAAACACTGCCAAAACATGACAATATTACGTCAAACATAGGCTTTTGGCACACAAAAATGAGTTTGGCACGGCCTTTGACTAATGGGATAGCGTCTGAAAATGACATAAACAACAAACGAAAAATAAAGAAAAAAAACATACTACAATGGGAAAGATTATTGGTATCGACCTTGGCACAACAAACTCATGTGTGTCAGTCATGGAAGGCTCTGAGCCTATCGTAATCGCGAATAGCGAAGGCAAGCGCACAACACCTTCAGTCGTTGCATTCATCGACGGTGGCGAGCGCAAGATTGGTGACCCTGCAAAGCGTCAGGCTGTCACAAATCCTCATAAGACAATCTACTCTATCAAGCGCTTCATGGGTGAGACATACGATCGTCTCTCGAAGGAAATTGAGCGAGTACCTTACAAGGTTGCCAAGGGTGACAACAACACACCACGTGTTGACATCGACGGCCGCCTCTACACTCCACAGGAAATCTCTGCAATGATTCTTCAGAAGATGAAGAAGACTGCTGAGGAATATCTCGGCCAGGAAGTGACAGAAGCTGTCATCACAGTTCCTGCATACTTCAACGACGCTCAGCGTCAGGCAACTAAGGAAGCAGGCCAGATCGCAGGCCTCAACGTTCGCCGTATCGTGAACGAGCCAACAGCTGCTGCTCTTGCATACGGTCTCGACAAGAAGAAAGACGACATGAAGATTGTAGTGTTCGACTGCGGTGGCGGTACACACGATGTATCGGTCCTCGAACTTGGCGATGGCGTATTTGAAGTGAAATCAACAGATGGTGATACACACCTCGGTGGCGATGACTTCGACCACAGAATCATTGACTGGCTTGCAGACGAGTTCAAGAGCAACGAAGGTGTTGACCTCCGTCAAGACCCAATGGCACTTCAGCGTTTGAAAGAGGCTGCTGAGAAGGCAAAGATCGAGCTCTCTTCATCAGCTTCTACAGAAATCAACTTGCCATACATTTCTGTTGCAAACGGCATGCCTAAGCACCTTGTAACAACACTTACACGTGCAAAATTCGAACAGCTCATCGACGACCTCATCAAGCGTACAATTGATCCATGCCGCACAGCACTTCAGAACGCAGGTCTCTCAGTTTCAGATATCGACGAGATCATCCTCGTAGGTGGTTCAACACGTATCCCTGCAATTCAGGCTGCTGTTGAGCAGTTCTTCGGCAAGGCACCATCTAAGGGCGTTAACCCAGACGAAGTTGTTGCCGTTGGTGCAGCAATTCAGGGTGCAGTCCTCACAGGCGAGGTTAAGGATGTCCTCCTCCTCGACGTGACTCCACTTTCACTCGGTATCGAGACAATGGGTGGCGTGATGACACGACTCATCGACGCAAACACTACAATCCCTACAAAGAAGAGCCAGGTATTCTCAACTGCAGCCGACAATCAGCCAGCCGTTGACATCCACGTTCTTCAGGGCGAACGTCCAATGGCAGCACAGAATAAGAGCATCGGTAACTTCCAGCTCAACAATATTCCACCAGCACCACGTGGCGTTCCACAGATTGAGGTGACATTCGACATCGACGCAAACGGTATCCTCAACGTAACAGCCAAGGACAAGGCAACTGGCAAGGAACAGTCAATCCGCATTGAGGCATCATCGGGTCTTTCTGATGACGAAATCAAGCGTATGAAGGCTGAGGCTGAGGCTAATGCTGCTGCCGACAATGCTGCAAAGGAGAAGGTTGAGAAGATCAACCAGGCCGATTCGATGATTTTCCAGACAGAGAAGCAGCTCAAGGAATTCGGCGACAAACTTCCTGCAGACAAGAAGTCTGAAATCGAAGGCGCACTTGCGAAGCTCAAGGAAGCTCATAAGAATCAGGACATTGCTGCAATCGACACAGCAATGAATGAGCTCAACACAATCTTCCAGGCAGCATCACAGCAGATGTATCAGCAGGCAGGACCACAGGACGGCCCTCAAGCAGGTCCACAGGGCGGTGCTAACAACGGCGGCCAGAAGAGCGGCGACGACGTAACAGACGTGGACTTCGAGGAGGTTAAGTAGTTTTTAGAAAACAAAAATAGCCTAATATAATTAAGCGAGTGTAACTCAGGGAGTTATGCTCGCTTTCTGTTATTTGTTAATTATTGGTTGTAAGGTTGTTTTGATAGATTTTCTAGCTATATTTGCACCATATTTGTACCGCGCCTTAATTCGGAGACAAGGTGCGCCTTATTAGGTCTTATTATGTCTTAACAAGTCTTATTACCGATATGCCAGCAGCTAAGTATAACATAGAGAGAACGTGTGCCTGTTGTGGTGCTTCTTTCAAGGCAAAAACGATAGACTCTGTCTATTGTTCAAAGGCATGCAGCAACAAAGCTTATAAGTTACGCATGAAAGAGAAAAAAGAAGAGGAAGAGAAACGTCACAGATCGGAAGCTATTTCTGAGAATCGTCTTTTCGTATCTGTTTCGGAAGCAGTTGACATGTTCGGAATAAGCAAAGACACAATTCGTCGTTTGATAAAGAAAGGAAGATTGAGTGCTACAAATCTTGGAGAACGATTAACTCGTATCAGTCTCGCAAGTCTTCAGGCGATGTTTCCCAAGGAGGAACAAAAGAACCGAAACACGAATCCTGTTCAAACACCCAACGAAAGACTCAACCCAGAAGAGTGTTATACTATAGGTGAGATACCCGAGAAGTTCGGAGTCTCTTCAAAGACAGTCTACGACATGATCCGAAGGTATGGCATTCCCAAACAGCAGATTGGCAAGTATGTATATGTATCAAAAAAGTTAATTGAAAATATTTTAGGCTCTCCAAAATGAAAAAAGCACTTACCCATACAAAAGCGACTGTACGTCTACGCAAGTCAGAATATGCTAACGAGTGGTATCTGTTCGTTGAGTCATATCCTGTATTTGAAAAAGGTAGTTCAACTCCTAAGAGAGTACGTGAATATCTCAATAGAGTGATAACAACTCCTATTTGGGATAAATCTCGCTCAGCGAGGACAACAGACTCAGGCAAAACACTAAAACCTAAGAGAGACTCAAATGGCGTTATACTTTGTAAGTCTGAATTGGATCAGGAGAACTGCATATATGCTGATAGCATAAGGAAATTAAGGCAAAAAGAGTACGACAACGCTTCACTTTATACCGAAACTGAGGCTGAGCAGGCTGAGTTGCAGAATAAAATGCAATCTAACTTCTTTGAATTTTACGATAGAGCAAATATGCAGCTTCATGCTAGAAGTTCATACGCTATTATAATCAATTGGAATCGAGTAAGAGAATTGGTAAAGCTATTTGTTGGTAGCGAAGACTTAACATTTTCTCAGATAGACCTTCAATTTGTTGAAAGATTCAGGTCATTCTTATTAACAGCTCCATGCGGTGGAAATAAAAGCGGTACCGTATCTCAGAATACAGCTTCTACTTATTTTTCTGTATTTAAGGCAGCTCTAAAGCAAGCTTTCGTAGAAGGATACTTTGTTTCTGATATTTCGGCTAAAGCAAAAGGCATTCAAGAACAAGAATGCAGACGAGAGCATCTGAGCACCGAAGAACTCAATATCTTGGCATCTACCCCTTGTGATAAACCAATAGTAAAACGGGCAGCTTTATTCTCTGCACTGACAGGACTTCGTCATTGTGACATTCAGAAACTTACATGGTCTGAGGTTCAGAATAATGGAGACAAATACGTGCCAAACTTCACTCAGAAGAAAACGAAGGGAGTTGAGTATATGCCTATTAGTTCTATTGCATATCAACTATGTGGCGAACGTGGAGAAGACAATCAATTGGTATTTGAAAATCTCCCTGATCCATCTTGGATATCTAAGCCGTTGCAACGGTGGATAAAAGCGGCAAACATCAATCGTCGTATTACATTCCATTGCTTCAGACATACATTTGCTACATTGCAGCTTGTAAATGGCACTGATATTTATACTGTCAGTAAGATGCTTGGTCACACGAATGTGAAAACAACCCAAATATATGCCAAGGTAATTGATGAGAAAAAACAGAAAGCCGCAGATGCAATCAAGATAGACCTTGATGACATAATGTAGCTATCACGTTGATTTGTGGTATTGAATATGATTCGATTGAGGTGAAATGCGAGTTCAATCTTGGTTTCATTGAGAAATAATGGAACTCGATTGAGTACGAATTGAGGTTCAATATCGGAATATTGGGATTTGATTATGTTTTAATTGCGTATCAACCTCCAATACTCAATAGAATCAAAGTAAATATCACAAAAATACTCATTGCAACATGGTAATAACCGATTCTTTTCAATATTGAACGATATGCAGAACGAACAGAATACCATTATCTACAATACCATTGATGGTAAAGCCTGCCGATGATGGAAAGCAATACAATGTAAGATTCTATTCTTTAGACATGTCAAAAGTTGCGTACGAAGGAGCAAAAAGATCTAACCATTGCTTTTTGGAGAGACAATGTTAACAACCTACTGGAATTTCAGGGGAAAGATATATTGAAAGGACCTGGGTCTGTTACCAATGCGGAGATGGAGGCTCACGTAAAAGCCGTATATGAGGAATTCGACCTAAGACGAAACATAGGGATGCGTTGCTAGCAGATCAAGAAGATAACGATGACTTGGACGATTTAACATCTCAGGTAAAAGACATTAAGCATTAGGCAAAGTATATAATAGCCGTATTCAGAGTGGTCTGGTGCGGCTATTGTTATTTCTTACATGACACAACCTATACAAACCTATACTAATCCGTACTAACCTATACTAACTTATACTAACCTATACATTGCTAGTTTGCGCTTGTAGATATTTGTACCTACAAAGGCAAAAACGAACTACAGATAAGGACACATGCTAGAGTCATATAAACTCATATAAAGTCATAAAAAGTCCGATAAAGTCCGATAAAGTCATATCGCAAGATTTGAAGATTATTCTTTTGTAGTCGCATTTGACATTGCTAATGCCTCATCAGATTCTAATCCGCAGAATCTGAACAGAGATAACAAGCGGGTTTACGAAATACGACAATGAAACGACAAACATGAAGTCTTGTTAAAGACAAACAAAAGATAAAGTTGATGGTTTGTATCACTGTTAGTTGTTGCGATTAACGACAAAAAGATAGTCCATCATTTGACAAACCAGCAGTCCAGTATTCGACCATAACTATAAGAATAAAACAATAAAAAATAAGAATAAATATCCTCTAGCATCCCATAGGGATGCCGTGGGTACTCAATCAAACAACACACATCATTATGAATCAAACAATATCACTTGTTGAGATGCCTGAATCGTTAAGCATTATCCTAAAGAAGGCCAAAAATAATGCAGGTATTCGTATCAAGACTGAATCTATACCCATGCAAATCTCTACTAACTCCTACTAATCCCTACTAACTCCTACATTGATAGTTAGTGCTTGTAGATATTTGCACTTGCAAAGGCCAATAAAACAACTACAAAAAGGATAAGAAAAGTTGCCGATATGTTCCGAAAGTTACCAATAGTTACCGAAAGACGCCAAAAGTTACCGAAAGTTGCATATTGCAAGATTTGAAGATTATTCTTTTGTAGTCGCATTTGATATAGCTAATGCCTCATCAGATTCTAATCCGCAGAATCTGACTAGAGATAACAAGCGGTTTTACGAAATACGACAATGAAACGACAAACATGAAGTCATGTTGAAGACAAACAAAAGACAAAATTAATGGTTTGTATCACTGTTAGTTGTTGCGATTAACGACAAAAAGATAGTCCATCATTCGACAAACCGGCAGTCCAGTATTAGACCATAACTATAAGAATAAAATAATAAAAAAGAAGAATAAATATCCTCTAGCATCCCATAGGGATGCCGTGGGTGCTCAACCAAACAACATACATCATTATGAATATAACATTTAATGAGATACCTGAAGCGTTAAGCATGATCTTAGATAAGATCCGAGGTATTGAGGGAATTCTCCAGGGCGGACAATATAGCGATCGTCCTCAAGAAGACAGATGGTTTACTGTTGATGAAATCTGTGATTATCTCCCAGAAAAGCCTGCGAAATCGACTTTGTATGCCTGGATAGGACAACATCACATTCCTTACCATAAAACAGGTAAGCGTCTTCGTTTCCTCAAATCGGAAATAGACGAGTGGCTTAAACTTAATCGTCGAAAGAGTTTGGCAGAGATTCAAGCTGAAGCTGCCGAGTACGCAAGAACCCATAAAACTAGATTCTAATGTCAGGGGGGTACATAAAAATTCAGCGAGACTTCATTGAAACGTGGCACGACAAGCCTAATGTCTGTGCCATGTACCTTCACTTGATGTCTTCTGCGAATATAATGGCAAAAGAATGGCAAGGCATGACAGTCAATAGAGGAGAGTTTGTCACTAGCAAAGAGAAGTTGGCTCAAGCTCTTAATCTATCAGTACGTCAGGTGCGGACTATCCTGTCTTGTCTTTCAAAAGATAAGCGTATTGCCATAGAATCGACGAAACGATGGACAAAGATTATCATCTGTGATTATGATTGTTTTGAAAACAAACAACCAATGCCAGAGATTATTGATAGCTCATCAGCGCATAATCCTTCTATGGATGGTAAGAAGAATACGTCAGTATCCAAAGCATCTACGACAGCCAAGAGGGAGCACTTCTCAAAACCTTCTATTGACGAAGTCCGAGAATATTGCTCATCGAAAAAAAGCTGCATCAACGCCGATGAATTCTGGAACTTTTATGAAAGCAAGGGGTGGCTAATTGGCAAGTCACCCATGAAAAACTGGCATGCAGCGATAGCTTCATGGGAACGTAAACGAACTAGTGCTTCGAGCGTCAGCACTATTCTGACAAACAACAGTATAGATAAATATAATAACGACATAACATGGTAAACTCTTTTTCGGAAATAATCGAAGCCTACAACAAGCATCTGCCGAAAGAAAAGATTGTATTTCCACCGATACATTTCCAGATTTCCAATGCTAAGAACTGGATGCAGCATGGACTGTTTCATTGGTTAGGCGATAAGGCCAAGTGGATGAATGAATATGATCAAGTAGCCGACTGGCTTACAGACAACAATGGCAGAGGCTTATTGTGTATGGGTAATTGTGGAAGAGGAAAAACCTTGTTGTGTACGAAAATCATTCCACCAATACTCCTAGCAACTGATAACAGAGTGCTTCAAAGCTTTACAATGCAGGAAGTAGCCACACACCTTGATTCTCTTCTTACAAAAAGGATTCTATGTCTCGACGACGTAGGCACAGAAGCGGATAGCGTCAAATACGGAGAACGTAGGCAGCCATTCGTAGAACTTGTTGACTCTGCCGAACGCAATAATGGTATTCTGGTTATCACGACTAACCTTACTGCCCAAGAAATTGCTACCAAATATGGTGAACGCACACTTGATAGACTAAAAGCTCTCACAAAGCTTGTTCATTTCAAGGGTGAAAGCATGAGGAATTGAATAAAATGCACTGGTGCTATTGGGTACCAGTGCGTTTTTGTTTGTTATATCTCACGCATCAAGTGCGCCATGAATGGAGACTTCGAGTCCACCAAAGGAAGTGCTGCGCTGTATGCCTGGTTCGTTTGGCAGAAGGGCTGGAAGGGGGAAACTGTGGTTAGGTGGATAAATTAGAACATTCGCCTAATCCAACGTTTGGAACTTTCCATTCCCCATTGCACGTGCCATTTGTGGCCATCTGTTTTGTCTATCAATATAAACTGATACATATTCTTGGTAGGATATAGTTCAAAACTTCCAGAACCATACCCGTAGCCAAAAGTCAAGTCATCACTATTGATAGATACAGAAAATTCGTTATCGGATTCTAGGGACCATTGTACTTGTTTGATTTTACCTGTTTTGGTATCTAGCTCAAGAAGTGTGTATATGTTGTCAGTCTGATATAGCTTATATCGATTCTTTAATGACATATCAATATCAATTTGCTCTAAAAGCATGTTGTTCATAGTCAATAGCGAATCAATCTTGGATGAAAGGGCTTCTATTTGAAGATCTTTTCCTTTTTGAGTTGAAGTCTGCACTGTTTGCGCCCAAATCGACAATGGCATAACAAGATGCACGAATATTAAAATAAATCTATTCATATTGTGAATTTATTAATGTTGCATAATTGAACTTCGTTTTTCACTCTACTAGCATTCATTAGTTTCATTCAAATATTTCTACATCCCCATACACCTGTCTAAAGCTGCATTGATTTCGTAGCGTGACTTTACTTTGCGTATAGAGATTTTGTCGATATATTCCTGCGCAGAAACTGAATCATTATACGTAGAAATAAGACGTTCTGTTTGCGATATGCGGACATTCTTCTTTGGACTACTCGACAAATGATAGGCGCAACATGCAGGACAATAATACACCCGTAATGTTCGGCCACAACTATTGCCATTGTACTTTATAAATGTCTGAGCCTCACGTTCTGTATCGAAACGCATTTTCGCTCTTCCGCAATCGGGACACATATATCTGTTTTTTGTTGGTTTCATATCATTGAAATTTGAATACCCTAATAGGTTTGTCCATGTCTATAGGATTTTGCGAGACGATGCAAGAATACTTTGATTGCCGTCCATGATAGAAGTGGATATTGCGCTCGCCAAACCTTATCCAGTAGTCAAAACCATATTTGCTAATGTACTTGACCTTAGTCTGTTTGTTTGCTTGCTCTAATATTCTTAGTTTGAATCCAGAAACCCAATTTGCAATGATGTCACCACTAAAGTAATCAGCAAGGTTATCATACTGTTTGTCTGGCTTTTTGCCTTCATAGTATGTTTCCATCTGAACAATGTTCAGACTATGGCAATTGAGCATTTGAAGTGCATTGTCTTCTAGGTCATTTAGTTCCTTGGTAATCAATATCTCTTCTGGAGAAAGTCGCTTGCCACTTATCACATAGTAATACTTATCGTCAATCTGCGCTAGAAGCTGAGGACGGATTTCATACAGTAAGCCATCGCTGTTCTTGGTTACACTAAGGACTTCTAAATCGGTATAACGGTATGTGCTATCAAAGTATGTATACATAGGACGTGGTACTGTAGTGATTTCACCTTTCTTGGCACATGACTTATCGAGCACATTTTTCAGTTTAATAATCTCTTTCTTCAGCTCTTCGTCTCTATCAGGTTCGTATATCAACTGAAGATCCTTAGAAGCGTAACAAAGAAATCGTTTGGCAGGAGCCCAATCCCCTTGGGATATTAGGTCTAATACTTGTTTAAGTACCCCCCACCAAACAAAAAGTACACACCGCTATACACCATCAACCGCACTTAAC
>JAKSLG010000017.1 GCA_024401295.1 Bacteroidales bacterium
CGGGCGCTTAGCTCAGCTGGTTTAGAGCATCTGCCTTACAAGCAGAGGGTCGGGGGTTCGAATCCCTCAGCGCCCACTCCGAAAGACTTTCTCAAATCGAGAAAGTCTTTTTTTTGTTTCCACATTGCTCCATTGGCTCCCCTTTTCCACCCCAAACCGCAGACAAAAGAAAAAAATCTGCTACATGAAGGAAAAAATTTCTCCCATTTTATTATGAAATAAAAGCACAATATGTTTAGATTTGCACATAGTGTTATTTAAACCACGAAAGAAAAAAATGAAAATCTACAGCAAACTGCTTATGATGGCAGCCGTACTTTCAGGCTGCGCACAGCAAGCAAAAGAAAATCCTGTATTGACCATCGAAGGTGGTCAGATTCAGGGCGTTGAAACAGACGGCGTATATGCATACAAAGGCATTCCTTACGCTGCAGCACCAATCAATGACTTGCGATGGAAGGCTCCACAGCCTGTCGTTGCATGGGAAGGCATCAAGATAGCCGACCAATTCGGCCATCCAGGCTACCAATCAGTCCACTACCCTGGCGGCTACACAACAGAATGGGGCTATGGCGCAGAATCGCCATACAGCGAAGATTGCCTCTACCTCAATGTTTACACGAAAACTCCTGGCAAGGTTGATGCAAAGAAACCAGTTGCAGTCTGGATTCACGGAGGTGGCTATCGCGAAGGATGGGGTTCAGAGCCAGAATTCGACGGCCAAGAATGGGCAGAGAAAGACGTCATTCTCGTAACGATCAACTATCGTCTTGGCGTGTTCGGCTTCATGACACACCCAGAGTTGACTGCAGAAAGTCCAAACGGCGTATCGGGCAACTATGGCATTCTCGACCAAATCGAATCGCTCAAATGGGTCAACAAGAACATCGAGCAATTTGGTGGCGACCCCAACAATGTAACGATTTTCGGTCAGAGTGCAGGCGGCGGCAGTGTTCGCACACTTTGCGAATCTCCACTTGCACGCGGCTTGTTCCACAAGGCAGTCATCATGAGTGCAGGCGGCTTGCCAACAGCAACACAGCCTTCACAGCCATCACGTTTTGCACCAATGTCGCTCGAACAGGCTGGCGAACTCAACAAGAAAGTGCTTGACTGGGCAGGATTCGACTCACTCGAAAAGATGCGTCGTGCGTCAACAGAACAGATCCATACTGTTGGCGACATCTATGCCGGCGCTACTGGCGAACGTGTATGGATGCCAATGATGCCAATCGTCGAAGGTTATGTATCTAAGGAAAGTTTCGATCAGGCAGCCCTCAACGGCAACCTCGCAGACGTTCCATACATGATTGGCTACACAATGGATGACCTTGGCGACATGGGTGCCGGCATTGCTGAATTCTGCTTCAACCGCGACAGTCTCGGCAACAAGGCTTGGGCATACGAATTCGCCCGCCCACTGCCTGACGACGGCTCACACCCTGAAGTCACACAGCGTTTGAAGGGTGCATTCCATTCATCAGATCTCTGGTACGTATTCAAATCACTCAAACATTGCTGGCGTCCTTGGACTAAGGGTGACTGGGATCTCTCTGAGAAAATGCTCACAGCATGGGCAAACTTCGCTAAGTACAGCAATCCAAACGGTGCTAACGATGGCGAATGGACTCCTTGCACGAAAGAGAATCCTAACTTCATGATTTTCAAGCTCAACGAAGCTAACGAAGAAGCTTCTGCCATGGGCGAGACTATCAAAGGACAGACACAGGCATGGGCCAACGCAAAATAATCAAACAACAATAACACCACAATAAAAAAACGTCGTCGAAAGATTATTCGACGGCGTTTTTTATGCTAGAATGACAACAAGGAAAAAAGGTGGCCAGATTACTCTGCCACCCTTTTTTGTTTTATAACAAATTGGCATTTCACATATTTGAAAGAGCTTCGCCCACAATAAAATTACTGCCGCCGATAAAAAGCAGGTCATTCTCACCAGCATTTGCTTTTGCAGCCTTAAGAGCCTCTGCAACATTTGGATATGCATCACCGAGAAGACCCGCCTCTGCTCCTATTGCTTTCATTTCAGAGGCTGAAATTGCGCGGTCCGTAGGAGCTTGAGTAAAATAATAGCGAGCATTCTTAGGCATCATTGGCATAACGATTTGTGGATTTTTGTCATTCACCATACCCCACACTATATGAATCGAATCATAATGCGATTCAGCAAGTTGCCGAGCCACGAATTTTATCCCATGAGCATTATGTCCGGTATCAATGACAGTATCAGGATGCGAAGCTATTTTCTGCCATCGACCGGTGAGCCCGGTCTGGCTGACAACCTTTCGCAAGCCACGGCGAAGAGCATCTCCGCTGATGTTATAATCCAAAGAATTGAGAACATCGACAGACGCCATCACTGTTAGAATATTACGTTGCTGACAAAGTCCATTGAGCGCGTACAGGACAGACTCTTCGTCACCATTGCTACGAGCCATTTTCATCCAAGTCATGTCGCGAGATTCCTCGGCAGAGAGAATGCGAAAACCGTCTTGGGCATAAACAATGCGAGCATTCTTTTCTGCTGCAATATTGTCAAAAACGCCGTCTGTCTCAGCATCACGCTCACCAATTACGACTGGCGTATTTGCTTTAATAATACCACCCTTTTCAAAGGCAATTTTTGCTTTCGTGTCACCAAGGATCTGCGTATGTTCAAGGCCAATATTTGTGATTACACACAAATCCGGTTCAATGACATTTGTACTATCCATACGCCCTCCGAGACCGACCTCAATAACGGCGACATCGACATTCTGATTTGCAAAATAATCAAATGCCATTGCCATGCTGATTTCAAAAAAAGATGGTTCAACCGGAGGTTTTTCATCGATAAAACGCTGTATAAAAGCAGACACAGCATCCTGACTAATCATCTGTCCATCGACACGGATGCGTTCACGAAAATCGACAAGATGCGGCGACGTGTAAAGTCCGACACGATAGCCAGCAGACATCAGCACAGAGCACAGTGAGTGGCTTGTTGAGCCCTTACCGTTTGTTCCGGCCACATGGATCGTACGGTATTTTTTTTGCGGATTGCCGAGCCATTGACACAGATCGTAGCTATTACCAAGTCCAATCTTCATGGCGCCTGCACCAATGTGATGAAAAGCCGGAAATTCCGAATTTAGTATATCAAGTGCCTCCTGATAGTTCATCTTCTGCATTTTTTTCGCAAATGTAGGAAGCACAACGTATTTAAGCAACAAAAAAATTGCATTTTGCAGTAACTTTTTGGAAATGCACGGCGTAAACCGGAATATATAAGCAATATAAAGTTTTGATTTAATGACAATTGTATTTCTACTCCTATTGGGAGTATTTGCATTGGCTCTGACAGGAATTCTGTTAACAATGCTCGTTTCATTCGTTGCAAAAAGAGTTAGTAACGCAGGAAGAGCAACGGTAAAAAAACTAAAAGAGATGTCGGAAATTGAACGCCGAGAACGCGAATACCGACGCATAATGAGCCAATATGCAGAATAAAGCGACCAAGAATGCCGACAATGGCAACACTTGATCGCTTTTTTTGTTTATCTTTGGAAGCAATTTCATTGATCGACAATCAAGGAATGCGCAAAATAGACACCAATTTTTAATCTATATGAAACACATTATCTCAACACTCGCGACATTTGCCGCAATAGGCATGGTGTCGTGCACAAATCAACCAAAACAGGTTGTCTCCAACGAGCATCCGCACATTACTCCCGTAGAGCAGGCACCGCCAGCAGACTTAGGGCAGAACAACTTTGGCGGTACGCACACAACAGACACTACGGGGCGTGCAGCACGAATCAGAGCCATGCGCGAAGCAATGAACCGCATCCGCACAATTCCATTCGACTCACTTTCCATGAGCGATCCATTCATCTATCCTGATCCTGAGACAAAAACATATTATCTCACATCATCAGGTGGACGACTTTGGAAAAGTGCAGATTTAGAGATGTGGGAAGGCCCATACGAAATTGCCGACTTGAGCGGCACTTGGTGTGAAGAGGCAGGATTCGCTGCCGCAGCCGAGATACATCACATAGGTAAATATTACTACTATGCAGCGACATATAGTGACCACGGACAAATAATCGAAGCCATTCCAGGACGCTATAATGTTCCTCACAATCAGACATACATTCTTCGCTCGGAGAATGTTGAGGGGCCATACAAGAGTTTCGCCATTGAGCCTGGCTACGATTATGAACCGTATGAATGGGACTGCATCGACGGCACACTATACGAGGAAGACGGACACATTTACATGATTTTCGTTCACGAATGGACCCAACTCATCGATGGAACAATGGACTACATTGAACTTTCATCCGACCTTACTCGCACAATTTCTGAAAAACCAGTCACTATGTTCAGAGCATCGGCAGCACCATTCTGCCGCGAAATGAACACCATCGGCGAGGCAACATTCGGATTAAAGATGCCTGGATGGGTAACTGATGGTCCTCAGATGTTCCGCACAAAGACCGGCAAATTAGGCATGCTTTGGTCGACATGGGGCGATGAACGCTACTTGCAAGGCATCTGCTATTCACAATCGGGAACAATTGCCGGTCCTTGGATTCAGGAAACAGAACCATTCATTGCGAACAACTCGGGTCACGGAATGCTCTTCCGCACATTCGAAGGAGAGTTACGATACATTGTGCATCATGCAGAAGGCCAAGGTCCACGCAAGCCTCAACTATATGAAGCAGACGACAGCGGCGATAAGCTTGTGCTCGGAAAACGATTGAAATAGAAACAATTTTATAAAAGAAAGACGCCTTGCCTGTTATAACGGCAAGGCGTCTTTCTTTTCCATCCAATTCATCTGAAAAAAACGGCACAAAGACAAAATCCCATTCTGAATTGGGAGCAAAAAATGCCACAAACGAAGAAAATCATTCTTTAAAATCATAAAATTTAGATAATATCACCAAAATAACCAACATAACATAGACAAAAAGGCAATAGATAATAAATTTGCATCAACAAAAACGACAAAGACGATATGGATTCAAAGAGATTTATCATTGCAGATAATCAGGAATTATCAAGATATGCAGTAGCACAGATTGTCAGAAATTACAATCTAAGCGTTGGAGTTGAAGCTATAGGTGTTTCGAATGCCAGCGAACTACGCAAAGAACTCAAGCAAAACGACAATGCAGTTGTCGTCATAGACATCGCGAACTTCGACCTGCCACGCACCGAAGACCTCGTCATACTACAAGGAGAACACAGCAAAACGTCATGGATTATTCTTGCTGCAGAAATGACGGAATTTATGGTCAGACGTCTTTCCGGATGGCAATGCTTCAGCTTTGTTCTCAAAGAATGCCGTCTGGAAGAGATCGTTTCTGCTCTCCGACTGGCACAGGCTGGTGAAAGATTCATTTGCCATCAAGTGATGGACATTCTTCTTACGCCTCAGGACAAAAACCAAGACACAGAACAGCTCACTCAAACCGAGATTGAAGTGCTACGTCTCACTGCGCAAGGAAGAAGTGTCAAGGAGATTGCCAGCATACGCAATTCGAGCACGCACACAATTATCTCGCACAAACGAAACATATTCCGAAAAATCGGAGTCAACACCAGCTACGAAGCAACAATGTATGCAGCAAAAGTTGGTCTCGTCAACCTCATGGAATACTACATTTAGTGTCAAAAACGGATTTAAATCGGACTTTCAAAAACGAGATAAAAACATCAAGAAAAAAACTGTTTGAAAGTCCGTTTTTCACGTTTATCCACCAACGGGCCATTTTTATCGACGAAAAGAAATTAACATTTACCACAAAAAGCTAATCAGCTAAACGCCAAAGAGTTAAACACATTCACACTATAATCACCAAAAGCTAAAAATTTCATTTTTTGAATAGTTTTGTTGTTGTCAAGTGATGAAAAATGAAATTTTGTCAATGACTGCCAGTGTCACAAGCACTAAAACAATAACGATTGTTACATTTTGTTATACAAATTTTGGTTAGCAATTGCAAAATTTGCTAAAAATTGCTTCGGCTCATCAATCCAAAATGTACACGAAGCAGTTTTTTATGGAGATAAACAACAAAAACAATAACATGAAAAGAATTAGCTTCATGCTCTGCGCATTAGCAATGTGCGCAGTCAGCAGCCAGGCTCAGTGGGGTCGTCAGCCTGTAGAAGACCCAACTGGTCTTAAGGACGCTTACAAAGACTACTTCAAAGTGGGCGTTGCAGTAAACATGCGCAACATGCGCAATCCAGAGGAAGTAAAGGTCATCCTCAAGGAGTACAACTCAATCACAGCAGAAAATGACCACAAGGTTGGTCAGATCAACCCAAAAGAAGGTGTATACAACTGGGGCCCTGCCGATTCAATCGCAGACTTCTGTCGTAAGAACAACATCCCAATGCGTCTTCACAATCTCTGCTGGCACAGTCAGTTTGCAGATTGGATGATGTATGACAAGAAGGGCAACTTTGTAAAGAAGGAAGTATTCTATGCCCGTCTGAAGCAGTATATCTTTACTGTAGTTAACCGCTACAAAGATATCATCTATGCAATCGACGTTGTGAACGAGGCAATGGCAGACGACGCTCGTCCACGCTTCATCCCAGGCAAGGGTCTGCAGCCAGCAAGCCCTTATCGCCAGTCTAAGTTGTACGAACTCTGTGGCGACGAGTTCATCGCAAAAGCATTTGAATTTGCAGCAGAAGCAGCAGGTCCAGACATAGAGCTTTACTACAACGACTACAACGCAGCTAACCCAGACAAGCGCGACCGCATCTTCGACATGGTCAAGAAGATGAAGGAAGTATATGGCGTGCGCGTTGATGGTATCGGCATGCAGGCACACTACAACGTGTTTGGCCCAAGCAACGAAGACATCGATGCAGCTATCACTAAGTATGCAACTATCGTTAAGCACGTACAGCTCACAGAGATGGATATCCGTGCAAATGAGGAAATGGGCGGTCAGCTCCAGTTCAGCCGTCAGGGCATGGAAATCAAGCCATATGTCAAGGATCTCCACACTGCAAAATGGAATGACCTCTTCAAAATCCTTCGTAAGCACAAGGATGTTATCAACTCTGTAACATTCTGGAATGTATCAGATAAGGATTCATGGGTCGGCACATCGAACTACCCTCTTCTCTTCGACAAGGATCTCAAGAAGAAGGCAGCATATACAGCAGTAAAGAATTTCGACGTAGCAATTGACAACGCAGTCATCAAGGAAGACTTCGTTTCTAATGAGCTCAACCAGCCAGGTCAGGAATGGCCAAAGGTTAACTCTCAGGGTTACGCACGTTTCCGTCTCGACGCTCCTCAGGCCAAGTCAGTTATCGTAACGCTCGGTCTTGGTGGTCATGGCGGCACAGTTCTCCACAAGAACAAAGATGGCATTTGGGAAGGCACAACTGAGGCTCCAATGGACCCAGGTTTCCACTATTATCACATGGTTGTTGATGGTGCAACAGTTAATGACCCAGGCACAAACAACTACTATGGTTCAATCCGTTGGGAGTCAGGCATTGAGATTCCAACAAACGCAGATAAAGACATTTACGCTGTTCGCAAGGACATTGCTCACGGTCGTTATCAGCAGATTCAGTTCTGGTCAGAGAGCACAAACATGATGAAGACTGCATATGTTTATACTCCTGCCGGCTATGGTCAGAATGTTGACAAGAAAGGCAATGTTGTTGAAAAAGGCACACAGAAGAGATACCCAGTTCTTTACCTCCAGCATGGTTGGGGTGAGAATGAGACATCTTGGACATGGCAGGGTCGCACGAACTGGATTATGGACAACCTCATCGCAGATGGCATGGATCCATTCATCGTAGTCATCACATACGGTATGACAAACGACATCAAGTTCGGTGCTGGTTTCGGCAACAATTTCCACTCAGCATTTGAGAAGGTTCTTTGCGATGAACTCATTCCATACATTGATGCAAACTTCAACACAATCGCAGACCGCGATCATCGTGCAATGGCAGGTCTCTCAATGGGTGGTATGGAAACACACCTGATCACTCTTGATCGTCCAGAGATGTTCGGTTCATGGGGTATCCTTTCAGGTGGCATGTGGACTCCAGATGAACTTGCAAAGGTATCTGTTAAGCCTAACTACGTATTCATCTCGACAGGTGAGAAGGAGAATCCAGCAGGCATCACAAAGGCTGTTGAAGACCTCAAGGCTGCAGGCTACAACGCTCAGAGCCATGTTTCTCCAGGTACAGCTCACGAATTCTTGACTTGGCGTCGTGCACTCCACACAATGGCTCCAAACCTCTTCAAGAAATAATCGACCTTATGATAGTCATAAGAAAATTTGAATAACAAACACTTGTTCCTAGTGGTTAATCACAGAATTAGCTACTAGGACAAGTGTTTTTACATTTATAGAAGAACTTGAAAACAAAATAAAATCAGAGATGAAACTGAAGAGAATATTCCCCATGATGCTTATGCTTGCTTCAGCAGCACAAGCGCAGACAAGTCCAGATGGACAACTCAAAGCCATTGTTGAATGTGAAAATGGCAAACCAACATACACAGTTATGTTGGGCGAAGATGCCATGATTTGTAAGTCGCCACTTGGCCTTGTTACCAGTGTCGGCAATTTTTCCGAGGATCTCAAACTTGTTGAGACTTCAGCTGTCAAAGAAGTGAGCGAGACATATACGCTCAAAAGCTCAAAGCAAAGCATAATTAGCTATAAAGCTAATGAACAGACATATTCTTTTGCAAACAAAGATGGTCAGAAAGCATTTGACCTCGTGATGCACGTGGACAATAGCAACGTGGCCTTTAAATATATAGTATATCCACAAAAAGACAGATTGTCGGCTCTCGTTGAAAAAGAACAGACATCGTTTACAATGCCAGAAGGCACAACAACATTCCTGTGCCCACAGATGACTCCGCAGACCGGATTTGCACGCACAGCGCCAAGCTATGAGACATATTATGAATATGACGCAAAGATGGGTAGCAACGGTCATGGCCGCGGCTTCACGTTCCCTGCTCTTTTCCGTGTTGGCGACAAAGGCTGGGTGATGATCAGCGAGACGAACATCGGCGGCAATTATTGCGGATCTAGAATTGAATATACAAGCGAAAACACATACAGCATTGCATACCCGGAAGAGAGCGAATTCGGCGGCGTAGGAAGCAGTGCTCCTGGAATCATGCTTCCTGGTGATACGCCATGGCGTACAATCACTATCGGACGAACGCTTAAACCAATCGCTGAGACAACGATACAGTGGGACCTTGTAAAACCACAGTACGAAGCAAAATACGATTATAAATACGGCCGATCAGCCTGGAGCTGGATTATCAGAATGGATGCCAGCTGCAATTATGACGAGCAGAAAGAATACGTGGATTTTGCCGCAGAGATGGGTTGGGAATACCTGCTCGTTGATGCATGGTGGGATACGAACATCGGCTATGACCGCATTGCAGAATTGTCGAAGTATGCTGCAGGCAAAGGCGTAGGTCTTTTCTTGTGGTATAATTCCAATGGATATTGGAACGATGCGATGCAGGGTCCAAAGGGCAAAATGCATAGAATGATTACACGTCGCCAAGAGATGGCTTGGATGCAAAAGGCAGGAATCAAGGGTATCAAAGTTGACTTTGTCGGCAGCGACAAACAGCAGACGATGCAGATGTATGAGGATATTCTTGCAGATGCCAATGAATACGGAATCATGGTTATTTTCCATGGATGCACATTGCAGCGCGGCTGGGAAAGAATGTATCCAAACTTCGTTTCGTGCGAAGCAGTTCGAGCAAGCGAGAATCTTGCTTTTGGTCAGTATGACAATGACATAGAGGCAAAATGCGGAACAATTCATCCGATTCTACGCAATGCCGTAGGAAATATGGATTTTGGTGGTTCGGCTCTCAACAAACGATACTCAAAAGGCAACGACAGAGGAACGACTCGCAAGACATCTGACGTTTATGCGCTTGCAACAGCAGTTCTTTTCCAGACGCCTGTCCAGAATTTTGCCGTTGCTCCTAACAACTTGACAGATGCGCCAGATTGGGCTATCGAATTCATGAAGAACGTGCCAACGACATGGGATGAAGTTCGCTTCATCGACGGTTTCCCTGGCAAATATCTCATCATGGCACGTCGAACAGGTGACAAATGGTATCTTGCGGCAATAAACGCAGAGGAGATGCCAAAGACGATAAATCTTCATCTCGACATGTTCCCTGTCGGTCAGGAATTGAACGTGTATAATATGAATGCGAAGAAAGTTGTCAAGCAAAATAAAAAGCAGACAATGAAGGTGACAATTCCATCAAATGGAGGTCTGCTGATTTATTAACAAGGAGTTTAATCTTTATGAGAAGCATACTTTTAAACATAATCGTAGCAGCATGCGTTTTGTGCTCATGCGCATCAAAAGAGACAAAGTGCACACAACCGGAGAATGCACGGCTGTGGTATGACAGGCCTGCAAAGATCTGGCTTGAGGCGTTGCCTATTGGTAACAGCCATCTTGGTGCCATGATTTATGGCGGCACCCAGACAGAAGAGATTCAACTCAATGAAGAAACATTTTGGAGCGGAGGCCCACACGACAACAACAGTCCTCGTTCACTTGCCCGCCTTGACGAAGTTCGCAAACTTATTTTCGACGGCAAGGAAGAAGAAGCGACAGACATCATCAACCAGGATTTTGTTGTAGGACCTCATGGCATGCGTTATCTGACAGCAGGTTCGCTCAAGCTAAACCTTGGTCACGACAGCATCAGCAACTACATGCGTAAGCTGGACTTGACAAAAGCTGTTTCGACAGTCACATACACATTTGAAGGTGTGCAATATAAGCGAGAGGCATTTGCATCGCTCGAAGACGATGTTATCGTTATGCGAATAACAGCTTCGGAAAAGGGCAAATTGTCGTTCGACATGAAGCATGAATGTCCATTTGCATCAAGCGTAAAGGCCGACGGCAACAAACTCGTTGCAACGATTGCTCCTGTTGACCAGGAAGGCATAGAAGGCAAAGTAAGTGCTGAATGTCAGGTAATTGTCACTAGCGATGGCGATGTAACGAATGAAGATGGAGCAATTGTCGTAAAAGATTCAAAAGAGGCGACTATCATCGTTTCGTGCGCGACAAATTTTATCAACTATAACAATGTCGACGCAGATGCCACACAAAAGAACGAGTCGTATTTGAACAATGTTTCAGGCAAGAAGTTCGACGAACTTCTCAAGCGCCATATCAACAAATACCAGAAGCAATACAACAAAGTCACTCTCGAACTCGCTTCAGGTGAGAATGCGTCATTGCCAACAAACGAACGACTTGACAAATTCTATGGTTCTGACGATATGGGCATGGTTGCCTTGCTCTTCAACTATGGTCGTTATCTGCTCATTTCGTCATCGCAGCCAGGTGGTCAGGCCGCCAATCTCCAGGGCGTTTGGAACAACAGCACAGATGCTCCTTGGGACAGCAAATATACCATCAACATCAACGCAGAGATGAACTATTGGCCTGCAGAAGTCACAAACCTGCAAGACAACGCAGAGCCATTGTTTTCTATGATAAAAGACCTTAGCGAAACTGGTGCAAAGACAGCTCGGGAGATGTATGGATGCAGAGGATGGGTTGCTCACCACAACACCGATATCTGGCGTATTGCTGGTCCTGTCGATGGCGCATTCTGGGGAATGTTCCCAAATGGTGGAGCATGGTTGACCACACACCTCTGGCAACATTATCTTTACACAGGCGACAAAGAGTTCCTCAAGAAGTGGTATCCTGTAATGGAAGGTGCTGCTGTTTTCTATCTCGACTATATGCAGAAGCATCCTGAATATGATTGGCTTGTCACTGTTCCGTCAGTCAGTCCAGAACAAGGTCCGATGGGCAAATCGACACCAGTCACGGCTGGATGTACAATGGATAACCAGATTGCATTTGATGCACTCTCGCAAGCATTGAAAGCTGCGGAAATACTTAACATCGAGGGAGGTTTGCAAGATTCGCTTCGCACAGCACTCGCAATGCTTCCACCGATGCAAATCGGCAAATATGGACAGCTTCAGGAATGGATTCAGGATGCAGATGACCCTCACAACGAGCATCGTCACATCTCGCACCTCTACGGACTCTACCCTAGCAACCAGATTTCGCCATTTGCGCAGCCTGAATTGTTCCGCAGCGCAGCAACAACGCTCAAACACCGTGGTGACCAGGCAACAGGATGGAGCCTTGGTTGGAAAACCAATTTCTGGGCACGCATGCTTGACGGAAACCATGCATTTACAATCATCAGCAATATGCTCCGTCTGCTGCCAAGCGACTGGGATATTCGCAACCATCCAAATGGAAGAACATATCCAAACCTCTTTGATGCACATCCACCATTCCAGATTGATGGCAATTTCGGCGTGACAGCAGGTATTGCAGAGATGCTATTGCAGAGTCATGACGGAGCTGTTCATCTTTTGCCAGCATTGCCAGATACATGGTCAGAAGGACGTGTAAGCGGCCTTTTGGCTCGTGGCGGATTCGAGGTCAGCATAGATTGGAAAGACGGTCGGTTAAGCACAGCACAAATCAAATCGAAGATCGGTGGCACACTGCGTCTGCGCTCATATGTAGAGCTCGACGGCAAGAACCTCAGAAAAGCTGAAGGCGAATGCCCTAACGCACTTTACAGCAGTGCCGACATAAAGGAGCCACTCATCTGTTCAGAAAAAATAGAGGAGAGCGTTAACGCCAATATTCCTGTCGTCTATGAATATGACATTGACACAAGAGCCGGCGAAGTGATTGACGTAAAAATCAAGATATAAGGAACGATGAAATTTTTTCTAAGCATACTATTAGCTTGTTTTCTCTTTACGTCTTGCAAGGATGACAAGGATCCAAAGGACTTTGACCTGCCTGACGACGAAGAGGAAGAAGTTGAAGAGGATATCACAGAAGTGGCACCTGACTATCCGTATGGCATGAATCACAAGCTGCCGATTCTCCATACAGATGGACGATGGTTATGCAACGAATCGGGAGACCACATCAACCTTCATGGATTCTGGCAGACATATACGCCATGGTTCAATGGCGGTGCATGGGGCGAAAACAATTGGGGCGGCAAGGATTACCAGAAATGCGTTGACTACAACAAACGCATCATTGACGGGGTTTTGGCGAGCGGCATAAAGGTCGATTTCATGCGTATGCATTTGGACCCATACTGGTTCATCGAAAATGGACGAGGTGATGCTCCCGTGTCGGAATATTTTTCCATAGCACTTATGAAAGAGTATTTCGAGAAGGTATATCTTCCTATTATCAAGCATTGCAACGACAATGGACTCTACGTCGTTTTGCGTCCATATCCTTGTGGCGAGGAGAAGACAAACGACTTGAAATATGGCGACGGCTTCTTCAAGATTCTTGAGTATATGTGGAAATATTTCACGACACACAAGGATATCTGCAACAATTCGGACATCATGTTCGAGATAGCAAATGAGCCTGTCAGCATTAACGCGAGCGAAGACGGCGGTGACAGAAGCAAAGCCATCACTCGTTATATGCAGCACTTCATCGACCTGATTCGCAAAAACTGTGACAATATCATCTGGGTTCCAGGACTTACATGGCAACAGGAATACAATTCGTTCGTCAAATATCCGCTGAAAGGCGAGAATCTCGGCTTTGCCGTTCATTGTTATCCTGGATGGTATGGTAGTGATGCAGAAAAATCTACCGGAGAAAATGGCGGAAACATGGGCGAAGGCGTTGGCGGCGGATATGAATCGTTCCAATCAGGCTGGAACAATAGCATTGCAGCCGCAGCAGAACTTCATCCGATCATGATTACCGAGATGGATTGGGCATCTGAGAAGTATCAGAAGACCTGGGGCAAAAGCTTTACAGGTCTGGCTGGAGGCAATGGATTCGGAGCCAACTTCAAGTATATCATGGACAAATGCGGCAATGTAAGTTACATCACATTTACCGCACCAAACGATTTGGCTCTTTTCAAGACGAAATCAAAAGAGTCAACGGTTAATTTCTGGAACGATCCTGAGGCTTGTCCGTGGCAGATATACCACTGGTATGAAGAGTATGCACAAGGACGCGTTCAGCCATTGTCGGCAGAATCTATTGCCATTGGAAGCAAGAGCGAAAAGATCAGCATCGTAAAAGGAGCATCGCGCGAGTTGATTGTCAATGCCATCAACAATGGCGCAGTATTTCCATTGCAAAGCGACTTTGAATTTGAATCGGCCGACCCTTCTATAGTACGCGTTGATGGCAGCCGCATAGTCGGCGTGGCCGAAGGCGAGACTAAAATCACGGCCAAAGCATTGGGGGCAGAGACGGAAATTGCGGTCATTGTCGAAGAATTCAATCCATTCCCATTCGAAAAATTCAACCCGAATGTTTGGGAGAAAGGTTCGTTTGACAAGACGACAGGCACATTGATCACTGGTCAATGGGGCTTTGGCGGCTGGGAATATTCTCCAGGCATAGACATAACCGGATATAGCCGTATCGTCTGTGAGTTAGGCGAAGATAGCGACATGTCGTGCAGTCCGTCATTCCGAATATTTGATGGCGGGGGATATTGGGCCGACGATGTTGAAGCAAAATTCATCGACAAGAAAGCCACCATTGAGATATCAGAAAAGATGACAAAGACAAAGGGCGATAAGTTTGATGCCACAAATGTCACAATCATAGGAATCTGGACATCTGGTGGCAAAGAAATCGTCATTAGGAACATTTACTTTGAATAGGAAAGTATCAATATGAAACTGATCTGTACATTAATAGCAACGGTGGTTGGTGTCAGCGCGATGGCGCAGATGCCGATAATCCAAACGGAATATACCGCCGACCCTGCTCCAATGGTGCACAACGACACTGTGTTCCTATATACGACACACGACGAGGACAACGCCGACAACTTCCTCATGAAAGATTGGCTGCTCTACACATCGACAGACATGGTCAACTGGCAGAATCATGGTGCAGTTGCATCACTGAAAGACTTCAAGTGGTACGACGGTGACAATGGTGCGTGGGCCGAACAGGTCATCTATCGCAATGGCAAGTATTACATGTACTGCCCGATTCACGGACATGGCATTGGCGTTCTTGTCAGTGACTCGCCTTACGGTCCATTCGTCGATCCCATCGGCAAGCCACTCGTATGGCAAAAGGAGCATTGGTATGACATCGATCCAACTGTATGGATTGACGATGACGGGCAGGCATATATGTACTGGGGAAATCCGAAGCTCTATCATGTCAGACTCAACGAAGATATGATTTCATATTCGGGAGACATCATCGAGCATCCACACATCGAAGATTATCAAGAAGGACCATGGTTCTACAAACGCAATGGCCACTATTATGTAGCCTTTGCATCGACATGTTGTCCGGAAGGCATTGGATATGCGATGAGCGACAATGCAGAAGGCCCGTGGAAATACAAAGGTCACATCATGAACCATACGCCAAAGACGCGTGGCAACCATCCTGGCATCATAGACTACAAGGGCAAGAGTTATGTTTTCGGCTTGAATTACGACCTTTTGCGTCTTATCAAGCCAGAGCATCATGAACGTCGCTCGGTTTCGGTTGCCGAGATGCACTACAATGCCGACGGCACGATCAAGGAAGTTCCATATTTCAAGGAGACGGCCATTGAGCCTGTTGGAACGTTCTACCCATATCGCAAGATTGAAGCAGAGACAATGGCTTGGGGATGGGGTTTGAAGACAGGTGTCAAGAACGGCAAAGGAGCAAATCCGACGGACAAAGGCATGTATGTTTGCCACATCGATGAGGGCGAGACGCTGATGCTACGCAACGTTGATTTTGGCAAAGGTGCAAAAAAGATAACAATTTCGGCCGCAGCATTGCGTTCGGGCAGCATAATAGAGATACATCTCGACAATGCGAATGGTCCGACAGTCGGCGTTGTCAACGTGCCTGTTAGTGGCAATCTTGACGAATACAAGACAGCAACGGCCGTATTGAAAAACTGCAAAGGAGTTCACGATCTTGTGTTCAAATTTGCAGGTGCAGCACAGAAAGATCTATTCCGCTGGGACTGGTGGAAGATGGAATAATAATAACCTTATTTATTAACTATCAATTATACTACAACAAATGAAAATTTCAAGAGTTTTGGTATTGTCGTTGGTTGCACTTATGACGCAACTTGGCGACTGTTGGAATGCGCAAGCACAGGAAAAGTATTTCAGTGCTTCGACAAAAGATGCTCTCAGCATCGGAAATGATGGCTTTTTGCGCCGTTGGACAGTATTGGAACCAATCAGCAAGCCAAATCAGGGCAACACAGTGTTCGTAGACAGCTATTTGAACGAAGTGTTTGCCAAGGAGTATTTCAAAAATCAGATGACATGCCTGCCAAAGGATGGCGACAAAGTGAAAGCTGTGGCAGAAATCGTTGAAATGCCTGCAGACTTCCGCAGAATGCCAGATCCTTCGCAGATCAAGAGGACATTCAAGAATGAGACCCTCGTATGGCACAAGATTGACAGCAAAACCTTCAACCTCAAGCTGATGCGTTTTGGTGAGTTCCACAAGCAGCGTCTTTATGGCGTCATCTATTGGGTTGTCACTGTGATCAACTGCGAGAACGACATGGAGAATGTACGTTTGTCAGTTGGTTCAAACTCGGCATCAAAATGGTGGGTAAATGGCGAAGAAGCATTGCTTTTGTCGGGTGACCGCCGCATGGTTGCAGACGATGGCATGTCGGAGCGTTTGAATCTCAAGAAAGGTGAGAACATCATCCGTGGTGCAATTATCAATGGTCCTGGTATGACCGATTTCTGCGTACGTTTTGTTGACGAGAACGGCAAAGTTATTACAAACGGTATTACCATTAAGTAAATCCCAATCCTAAACAAGAGAAACAATGAAAAACAGAAATATACTTAACGCAGCTCTTATTGCATCTGCAATGATGTTTATGAGCGAAGCAAAGGCACAAGTAGGTGAGCCATTCATTCACGACCCTGCAACATTGGCAGAGTGCGATGGCAAGTGGTATACATACGGCACAGGCGAGAACGGCATTCTTTCAGAAGATGGCGGCTACACATGGCACAGTGGCGCTGTTCGTCCTCATCGTGGTGCAGCTCCAGACGTATTGAAGATCGGTGACCGCTATCTTTTTGCATGGAGTGCAACAGGCGGTGGTCTTGGCGGTACTCACAGCGGTGATGTCTTGACGATGTGGAACAAGACTCTTGATCCAAACTCACCTGATTTCAAGTTCACAGAGCCAGTTGTAGTTGCAAGTTCACGCGATGGTGATGACTGCGATGCTATTGATGCCGGTTTGCTTTTGGATCCTACAACAGGTCGTCTCTGGCTCAGCTATGGTACATATTTCGGCTTCATTCGCGTTGTTGAGCTTGATCCAAAGACTGGCAAGCGTGTTGAGGGCAACGAGGCTGTAAATGTGGCAATCGACTGCGAGGCAACAGACCTCATCTATAAGGATGGATGGTACTATCTGCTTGGTACACACGGCACATGCTGCGATGGTGTGAACTCGACATACAACATTGTTGTAGGACGTTCACGCAGCGTGACTGGTCCATACGTTGACAATACAGGCCGCACAATGATTGAGGGTGGCGGCAAGATGGTCATCACAGCTCATGACAAAGTTGTCGGTCCTGGTCACTTCGGCCGTACAATCGTTACAGAAGGCATTGAGAAGATGTCTTGCCACTTCGAGGCTGACTTCGACATGAATGGCTATAGTGTTCTTGGTATTCGTCCACTTTTGTGGAAGAACGGCTGGCCTGTTGCCGGCGAGAAGTTCCGCGAGGGCGTATATGAGGTTGCTTCAGAACGTCACGGCTATGCTCTTGAGCTTGCTGTTGACTTCAAGCGTATCGAAGGTGGCCGCATGCGTTGGTTCAATCCTAACGAGAAGCGTGAAATCAAGCCTATTCCAATGCAGTCTCTTGAGCAGGTTCAGAATGAATGGCCTTCAGATGAGATCGGTGTGAGAAATGGCGACTTCATGGTTCGTCCTCATCAGAAGTGGTCTATCACTGCTGTAGAAGGCGTTGGCGGTTTCTTGGGCCAGCCATACTACAGAATTTCAATTGAAGGTACAGACCGTACCTTGACTGCAACAAAGGAAGGCAATGTCATCACTACTGCTACATTTGAGAAGACAGATGAGCAGCTCTGGCAGATTGACCAGATGACTGACGGCACATATCGCATCATGCCTAAGTCTGAGGCTAAGGCTGGCAAGCGTTGCCTCACTTCGATTGCAGACAGTACTCCTACATTGGCAGATTTCGACTTCAAGAACGACAACTGCAAGTGGAACTTGAAGGAGTTGCGTTAAGCATCCTGTGATTTCACAGATGGCTGTGTACGTTTCTGGACTTTGAAGATGGGCTGCGGGCCGACCAGGACAAACCAAGGTTGGCGGAGCGGGGCCGGTCAGTGAGGGGGGAGCGAGAGCGACGCCAACGGCGGCCGAAGCGAGGGGGAGCCTTCCCCCACCCTACGGAAAAGTCAAGAACGTGTATGGCGAAAGATTAAAAATAGAGATAATTGTCACTGAGTAAGACGTTGACATTCTGAGACTTATTATTCAGTGACAATTTCATATCAACAAAAGGATAAAAATGTCAAATAAAAAACTCATTATCTTGGGTGGCCTGCTTTGTGGTGCGCAAATGATGATGGCTCAGAATCCAGTCATTCGCGACCAGTTTGCAGCTGACCCGACAGCACGTTTGTTCAATGGAAAGGTCTATCTTTTTCCATCGCACGACATCTCTCCTATGAGTGCTGAGGACTATCCACGCAAGGATTGGTTCTGCATGAACGACTATCATGTTTTTTCATCGGAGAACCTCACAGACTGGACAGATCACGGTAAGATCATCGATCAGAAAGACGTGCCTTGGGGCAATCCTACCGCATATAGCATGTGGGCTCCAGACTGCGTTCAGGGCAAGGATGGCAAGTTCTATTTCTATTTCCCTGATGCCACGAAGCAGGGACGCGGTTTCGGCGTTGGCGTTGCCATTGCTGACAAGCCGGAAGGTCCTTACAAGGTTCTCGAGAAGAACATTGAGGGCATCAACGGCATCGACCCATGCGTGTTGCAGGCAAGCGACGGAAACAACTACATCTTCTGGGGCGCGGGCAACTGCGCTAAGCTCAAGGACAACATGATTGAGTTGGCAGATGACAATCCGACAGATACGATCAAATTCGGAGAGCATAAGTTCGTGATGACTGGTGTAAACTGCCTCAAAGGTCTTCCTTCGCGCCAGGCTGAAGGTCCTTTTGCTTTCGAGCACAACGGCAATTACTACCTGACCTATCCTTATGTTCGCAAGGATACTGAGGTTCTCGCCTATGCGATGAGCAAGAACCCAATGGGACCATACGAATATAAAGGTCTCATCATGGAAGAGTGGCCAGACTGCTGGACAAACCACCATTCGATTATCAACTATGAGGGTCAGTGGTACCTCTTCTACCATCACAACAACTACTCGCCAAACTTCGACAAGAACCGTTCGGTATGTATCGACAGTTTGAGCTTCAACGCTGACGGAACAATCAAGCAGGTTATTCCGACACTTCGAGGCGTTGGCAAGACAAATGCTCGCAGCACAATACAGATTGACCGCTACAGCAAAGCCGAGGGCGTTAAGATGGCCTACGTAAACGACAAGGATACCCTTAAGCGTTTCGAGGGCTGGCAGCTCACATATACAGGTACAGATGCTTTCTCGACTTACAATGCAGTTGACTTTGGCACTAAGGAAGTTACAACAATCAGCGTTCGCGCCAAGGCTCCTAAGGGTGCAAAGATTGTCATCACAGACCTTACATCGAAAATGCCAAGATGGGGCAACCGCCCAATGCCTGCGGAATTCACAAAGGGATGGTCGGTCATTGCCACTGTTGAAATACCAACGACAAACGATTTCCGCATAATCACATTGCCTATCAACAAGTCGCCAAAAGGCCTCATCGACATCAAGCTCGAGAGCCAGGATGGCAGAGAAGTTACTGTTGACTGGATCGGCTTCGACCTTCAGCCAGAACTTCATCCTGCAGTGATGTCAAAGACATCTCTTCAGCCATGGGAAAAAGGCGGTTTCGAGACAGGTAAGTATCGCAATCTCTTTGCAGAACTCGGCTACTCTCAGAAGCAGATCGATGCAAAACTTCAGGAACTCTATGATGCACTTTTCACAGGTCCAAACCGCATCTATTTTGAAGTTGGCGATGACATGGCATACATCAGCGACGTCAAGAACCACGACGCGCGCACAGAGGGCATGTCGTATGGCCTCATGATTGCCGTTCAGCTCAACAAGAAAGATGTGTTCGACAAACTTTGGCGCTGGGCAAAAGCAAACATGCAGATGCCAGACGGCAATATGAAGGGTTACTTCAAGTGGAGCGTTGCTCCAGACGGCGGTCGCGGTGCATTTGGAGCAGCATCTGACGGTGAGCTCTATTTCATCACGAGCCTTATCTTCGCATCGAATCGTTGGGGCAACAATACAGGCATCAACTATTTGAAGGAGGCACAATACATTCTTGACTGCGCAATGGGCAAGGATGGTCAGCCACGCCTCATCGATGAAGCGACAAAGCTCATCACCTTCGTTCCTGGTGCCAACTATACCGACCCATCATATCATTTGCCTGCATTCTACGAAGTATGGGCGAAATATGCAAAGGATGGCCGCAGCGAATACTGGAATGAATGTGCAAAGGCAAGCCGCGAATATCTCCACAAAGCCATTCACCCTGTGACAGGTTTGAACCCAGACTATAGCAACTATGACGGTTCAATCCTCAACAACGGCAGAATGCTTGGCGATGTCTTCCGCTATGACTCATGGCGCGTTCCTATGAACATCGCACTCGACTACTCATGGTCTTGCGCTGACCAGACATGGCAGCAGAACTATGGTCATAAGTTGCAGAACTTCCTCTATCGTGAAGGCATCGACTCATTCCTCGACCAGTACAACATCGACGGAACTACACCGGACAACATCATGGAGGCCGGCGGTTACAAAGAGCTTCGCCACACTCCTGGCTTCATTGCTACAAGTGCAGCTCTCTCGCTCGTTTGTACACACAGCAAGGCACGTGAATTTGTCGATCGTTTCTGGAACAGCAAGCACGAACCATTCCCAAGCGGTTACTTCGATGCTTACTATGAAGGAATCCTTCGCCTTTTCGCTTTCATGCACTTGAGCGGTAACTACAAGGTTATCACACCAAACGGCAAATAAGCAACACGCAAATACCAAGAGACGCTGACAGCAATGCCAACGTCTCTTTTTTAGAAAAAAATAATCAATACTAACTACAGAAAAATGAAGAAGCAGATTCTCGCCCTTTTTGCAGGGGCAATGATGCTTGCTGCGTGCAATACAACACCAAGCCAGCCAAGCACAGTAAAGTCATTTGACGAGATTGTCAGCGGTCGTTTCTCATGCAAGAAATTTGACAGCCAGCAGATCAGCAAGGAGCATCTCGATGCTATCCTCGAAGCCGGACGCCTCGCACCAACAGCTCGCAACGATCAGGAACAGCGCGTATATGTATGTCAGTCAGAAGAGGTTCTTGCAAAGATTGACAAGCAGACTCCATGCCGCTACAATGCACCAACATGTCTCGTTGTTGCTTATGACCGTTCAAAATGCTTCGTTTATCCTGGCGAGAAATATGATTCCGGTGCTGAAGATGCAACAATCGTAGCAACACACATGATTCTTGCAGCAGAAAACGTTGGCGTAAAAAGCTGCTGGATCAACTTCTTCAATCCAGATTCGCTCGCGACAGCACTTGCATTGCCAGACAATGAACAGGTCGTTATGATTATGGATCTTGGATATGGCGCTGAAGACGCACAGCCACTCCCAAGCCATAGCAAGCGCAAACCTATCGAAGAGACGGTAGTGTACATGTAAGATTTGAAAATTATATTCCTTACGCTATAGAATATTGGTCCATTTAATTGGTAATAGTTATGTTTGAAAAATTATTTCTTGTCAGAAGATTTCTTTTTAAAGTATTATTCGTAATACTCACAAGTGTTTTAGCTACAACTTGTGTAGGAGATTATATAAATGGAAGTGACCAAAAAAAGGTTGACAACTTGAAGCAAATGATAAACGAGCAGACTACCGTTACTGCTGAATTGTCAGATCATTATGAAGTTACTAAGGTTCTAAAAACGGTAACTCTGTACAAGTTTAGCTACTCTTTTAATCTATACGGAAAGGACTATAATGGAAAAATAACCACCAGAGGTCTCCCAAATACAAATAAGTTGACTCTCTATTACTTGAGTAGCGACCCATCCATAGTTTCAGCAGATCCGTTTGAGGACCTTAAAGCTGAAGAGAAGAAGGGCTCTGTTATTGATCTGCTATTTGGATTGTTATGGGCAGTATTGGCTATATTGTTTTCTATTTCTGCAATAAATATATTTAAGCGGGAACGTTCAGACGAATCTGCCGAGGTTGAGTCTATGGCCTCTTCCAAAGTGGGAATTGGCGTAGAAGAGCCTGTCGAGTCAGCCAGAGAGGAGAAAAACGCAGAGCCTGATATTGACAAGGAAGATCCTAGCAGGTTTATGCCTCATTAGTGTAATCCTGAGATAGCCACTATGAGCAACATAGTGGAGCTAAAATATGAACATCAACTTGCATGAAGTCTTGTTGATGTTCTTTTTTTATGCCAATATGACTTCTCAGAAAATCGTCATCATGGCCATGCCGAATGACTTGTTTGAACAGAGGATGCGGAGGAACTCCTGCGACGACTTTTTGTGATATGAACCTCTGAGATAGTGGAAAGAGCCTTGCATCTCGCATCCATTGTTGCTAATAGGGACAGCCACGAATCCCATACGCTGACCGATAGTGGCTTGCGACAGGAACGTAACGAAAGACGAGTTGCGAACAATATCCAGCAATACATTGACCTCGTTGATTTCAACGCCAATGTTGAACCTGTAATTATGACCTTCAATAAGTCGGTCGAGAGTATTGCGGGCCTGCATTCCTCTCGCAGGGAGAGCAATGTGATAGTCTTCAAGGTCCTGAAGGCGTACATCCTTCATTTTTGCAATCGGATGCGTCTCGCTTACAATTGCACAAAGTCTGTTGTCAAAAAGCGTATAGGATTCAATATTGTCATATTGCTGCGATGGCTTGTAGGAAAGGGCAAGGTCGATTTCATGACGCGTAAGCATCTCCATAAGTTCTTCCATCGACTTACAAAAGATATTGAGGCGAATGTTCGGATAGAGTTTGATAAATTCGAGCACAGTCTCTTTGAGCAATGGACAGAATGTATAGGTACAGCCGACATTGAGCACTCCCGTCGAGAGATTCTGTATGTCGTGAATGCGGTCAATGCAACTATCGGCATCGGCAATGGTCCGCTTTGCTGAAGGGAGAAATTCCTTGCCCACTTCGGTCAGCATAACATGATGCGAATCGCGTGTGAAAAATTCAGCATTGAGTTCGCCTTCAAGTTGCCTTATCTGCTGTGAAAGAGTGCTTTGCGTAATATTCAATGCACGAGCAGCTTCTGAAAAATTGCACGTTTCGGCTACTTTGACAAAATATCGTAGTTGGCGTAGTTCCATCGTTTTTTTATTTGAGCCACTAAATTATCATTTTTATACACAACACGGTTATTAATCTATCGCTTTCTCATAACAAAAGTTGGTATTGACGCACCGACACCCATCAGCAATATTGTAAAAAGGCAGTTCAAGACATTATAGCTCAACAGGTAGAGATTATGCATGAAAATGGTTTCCTCGCTTCCCTGAAGACATAAAATGAGAGCCTGTACCGACCTGTAGGCATACATTCCCGGCACCATCGGCAGAAGCGACGGCAAGGCGCATGCTTCAACAGGACACTCGATGCGACGGGCAAACGGCACCGCAAGCACACCAATCATTACAGCACCGGCCAGACTTGCAAATGCCAGATGTGCACCAGCATAATTCATCATGCAAAAACGCGTTGCATGGCCCAAGGCCGAAAGAAGGGCACACACGGCAAGTGCCTTGCGCGGCGGATTGCTTATCGATGCGAAACCAACGCCCGCAATGGCCGCAAAAAAGCCATCAAGCAATATATCTGTCATGTTTATCATTGGCAATCACATATTTATATTCGTAAGCAATAACGCAAGACATAGTCCGACGGAGAGACAGACTGTAATAGTGACAGCCTGCGCCAAACGACTGAGACTGCACAGGTAATGGCCATTTATCATATCGTTGACAGCATTTCCATAAGGAATTCCCGGAACCAGGAAAAGTACGCTTGTTGCCAAAGCAACCTCTGGCGTTGAACTGATTCCATACGCATAGCCCAGACACGAAATGATGGCCGAAACACATGCAGAAACAATGGTCACAGCTCTGAAATCCCATCCGTACTGCGAAAGCCGTTGCTTAAGGAAAAAGCCATCGACAGTAGCGAACCACACGATGGCCATCGCAATCCAGTCTCCGCCGAAAAGATAACAGAATGATGCGTTGGCAAAGCCTACAAGCACGAGCAGCAACCATCTGTTCATTCGCGGACGGATTATGCTTTTTTCATAATAGTGCCTTGCAAGTTCTATGTCGTAGTGTCGCTCTTCAACATCCGTTGCCAGACGGCTCAAATCATTGACGATGGCGAAATTGACGCTGCCAGCCTTGATGCGCCCAATGGAACTATACGATTGCGTACGCTCTTCATCCCAAAGGTTGAGAATGATATGCGAAGGGAAAATGCTGAATTCAGCATGCGAATTCCACGCCGATGCAATTCTGCTGACATTCTTTTCTATGCGTACCGTCGTGGCTCCACAAGCCAGCAGCTGCGTGGCATAATTGCTCAAAAAAACGCTCTGTTCCTTAAGCCGATTATGCAGGCTTGCGACATCATTAGGCGCACTCGTCATATGGAGTATGATTTATGCAGTCATTATGATCGTAGATGTCCGAACCCATATTCTCGTCACGCATCGGACATTCGACATTAGAATCAGAAACTGCGTCATACGTTTTCTTTTGCTCTGCTGATTCTTGTTCACGGTTGAAATTGCGGATCTTTTCGTAAGCGCTGTAACCGAAAGCTGCAACAAATGTAAATGCAACACTACCCCATACGAGTGTTGGCATTGAAATAGCAATGAGTGTCATTTTTACCTACTGTTGATTATAACTGTTAATGTTCTGTTTTTTTGACAGCGCAAAATTATTTCTGAAACAACTCCCCCGCCCTACGTTTGTTGGTGTTTGTTTCGATACTTGCTATCGGCAATTATAAACAATAAGTGCAGACACGTTTTTTCTTATAATCAATCAGCCACGAAACAAGAAATGTATAAATATACAATGTATAATTATGCATTTTATGTTATATTGAAACTTTGAAAACTGTAAATGCACGAACAGACAAGCGCACAACTGTGCGGATTCATGTGATGTCGGGAAACGTGATGTTCGCCATCGTCAATAGTTCCATAAAACAAAAACCCAGCGCAGAGAGAAACTCCACGCCGGGCCATTGGTAATTATTAATCTGAAAAACTACTTATTCCTCAACAGGTTCAGACTTTGTCTCCTCCTCTTCCTCTTTCTTCTTTGCGAGGTAAGCCGGAAGTGCAAGACCAGCCTGGTCGAACAGTTCACCAAGTGGTGGTACGCTCTTCATGAGACCAGAGAGGAAATTGGCCGTAGATGTCTGACCATTACCGCCGTTTCCGCCGTTATCCCAAACCGTAATCTTATCAATCTGAATGCCCTTGATAGCCTCAACCTGTGTCTTGACAAGCTCAGGCAATTTTTCGAGAAGGAGGAGTGTGTATGCCTTTGTAGCATCACCACCTGCAGCCTGAATCATCTTGTCATAACCTTCAGCCTGCTTTGTCAATATCTCGTAGAGACCCTTACCTTCAGCCTCCATCTTAGCATAGATGGCATCAGCCTCACCCTTGGCATTTACACGCTTCTGCTCGGCCTCGGCCTCAGCAGCAAGTACGAGTCTGCGTTTTTCAATCTCCTGTGCGACGATGACGTTGGCCGTCTGTGTAGAGCGTTCGCGATCTGCACGAGCCTCCTCGGCTTTCTGCTCAGCAGCGTATGCCTCTTCGAGAGCCTTAGCTTGTGCGACCTTCTCGGCAGCCGTTGCCTTGCGTTGTGCCTCGGCCTCAGCTTCACGACGGCTTGCATCTGACTGTGCAATGTTTACCTTTGCCTCGTTCTCGCCCTTTACGGCTTCCGCATTTGCCTCTGCCGTACGGATACGTGTCTCTCGGTCGGCCTCTGCCTTACCGATCTCACCGATCTTCTCCTGCTCAGCCACGCGAACCTTAGCTTCGTTGATGGCTTTGGCAGCCGCCTCCTGACCAAGAGCTTCAATATAGCCGCTCTCGTCCTTGATATCGGTTACGTTTACGTTGATAAGCTTAAGACCGATCTTTTTGAGCTCAACCTCAACATTGGCTGTGATAGCCTCAAGGAATTTGTCGCGGTCCGAGTTCAACTCCTCAATAGACATGGTTGCAATAACGAGACGGAGCTGACCGAAAAGGATGTCTCGCGCAAGCTCCTGTATCTGCTGTGCGCTCTGACCAAGGAGTCGCTCTGCAGCAGCAACCATAGTGTCTTCTTCTGTACTGATACCAACCGTGAATCGGCATGGCACGTCAACACGGATGTTCTGACGGCTCAATGCATTTGTAAGGTTAGCATCGATACCGATAGGCGTCAATGAAAGGTATGCATAATCCTGGATGATAGGCCATACAAAGGCACCGCCACCATGAACACACTTGGCACTTTTCTTTGAACCGCTTGTACCATAAATGACAAGAATCTTGTCGGAAGGACAACGACGATAGCGGTTGATGAGCGCAATAATCATGAGCACCGCAACCACAACCACAACGACGATAAGCATTGAAGGTTCCATAATCATATTCGTTAATTTAAAGTTTAGTTTATTGTTATCTTGTTAGTTTATGCTTTGCTAACCAATACGGTATGTCTGTCCACGAGGCTCTCGATCTTCACTTTCGTGCCGCTTGGGAGCATCTCTCCGTCTGTAACGGCTGCGAATTCATGCACAGAGCCGTTGAGACTTACCTGTACCTTGCCCTGTCCGCCTCTCTCGGCAGGAATTCTCAAATAGACGTCACACACATTGCCGACGCAGTCTTCCATCTGATATGCGCCGTTGCTCTCAAGCTTCATCAAGCCCTTCAGAATGAAAAGGAAGACGACAACAAAGACAACGCCTGTGACGATAGACAGAATGGTGAGCGCCACCTTGTTTTCAACAACAGCAGACCAGCAAACGCCACCCCAACCGAGGCCAAGCAAGAAGTTGACAATGTTGCGTATCGTGAAGAGCTGCATCGTACCGCCCGTATCCAGCGTGTGTCCTGCCGAGGCATCCACATCGCCCGTGAAATCGAAATCCACGTCAGTATGATCTATTCCGATGAATGTCAGCAACGTCTGAATTGCAAATATCAAGGATGCTACAATTGCTATTGTCCAATAGAATTTCATTTCCGGACTCAGCGCACCATACATTTCCATTATTGTATCCATAGCCAAATCTGTTTTTGTTTCTGCAAATATAAAAATTTTAATGACAAATACGATGATTTATGAGTGTGTTTTCATTTTTCATTTCTTCCGTCTTCTGTGCCGACAGAAGAGGATCTGACTTTATCTTCTCTTCATTTTCTCTGTGCCGCTCAGAGAAAACGAAGTGCTATTCGTGGACAAGTCTTCTATCTTTTCGTGCCGACGAAAAGACAGAAGCAAGAAAAGGCTCGTCGCTGAGAGCTGTCTCGCTAAAAAATCGTCTCACTCAGCTACACGGCAAAAACTCGCTCCGCTCAGACATTTGCCGTGCTTAACGCTGATCTTACCGATTTTTTTTAACGCAAACAGCTCAAGGCGACTTTTTGCGTGAGGGGCATTCTTAAGTGATAAGTGGTAAGTTATAAGTTGTGAGTTTGTTCTGTGTATTTCTGGCGAGGATAAATGCTCTTCATCTCGAACGGATCCCGAAGGCATCTCGAAGGATTGCCGAAATGTTAAAATCGACAGAAAGGCAAAAGATATAGATATATTGTAATTAGCTTTTTTAACATAGTTGTTAATTTTGCAGACGAAATAACTATGGTTGTCGGTCTGTGCCCATGTGGCAGGGGCTGTGCAATCGCTAAAATATATTTATTAGAAACACAATGAAAATACTTATCACGATTTCGGCTCTCGCAATGAGCGCCAGTGTGATGGCTCAGACGCTCATCACGGATAAGAAGTACACAGCCGATCCTGCTCCAATGGTGTATGGCGATCGACTCTATGTTTACGTAGGCCACGACGAGTGGTATGAAGGCCAGGACAAGGCAGGTGGTGGCAAGGAATTCAACATCACCGAATGGCTTTGCTATTCAACAGACGACATGAAGACATGGACAGACCATGGCTCTGTTTTGCGTCCGAGTCACTTCGCATGGGGCGATACAATCACTCCTGGCGTTGGAACGGCATGGGCAGCTCAGGTTGTTGAGCGTGCCGGCAAGTTCTACTACTATGCGACATTGCAGGGCAGCGGCGAATATAGCGGCTATGCAATCGGTGTTGCCGTTGCAGACAAGCCAACAGGTCCGTTCAAGGATGCTCTCGGCAAGCCTATTGTCCACGACAAGATGACCGACAACGGCGCTCGCGGCTGGTGGAACGACATCGACCCAACAGTTCTCATCGATGATGACGGTCAGGCATATCTGTGCTGGGGTAACGGCACATGCTTCATGGCCAAACTCAAGGAGAACATGATTGAGATTGATGGCGACATCTGGGTTGTTGACGTGCCTCGCTACACAGAAGGCCCATGGCTCAGCAAGCGTAATGGCATCTACTATCTTACATACGCATCGCAGGGCTTCGACTATAAGGAAGCTATCGACTACGCAATGGCAAAGGACATTCGTGGTCCATGGGAGCCAAAGGGTCAGGTGACTGGTGGCGCTGAGAACAGCTTCACAATCCATCCGGGCATCATCGACTTCAAGGGCGAGTCGTATTTGTTCTATCACAACGCGACAGTAACAATTGACGGTCACCCAGGTGCAATCGGCCGCCGTTCAGTTTGCTACAGCAAATTGCAGTATAACCCAGACGGCACAATGCAGTATGTTGCACAGAGCAACGTAAAGGCAGAGCCAGCTTCAACGAACATTCCAACATCGCAGTATCCAAAGATCACAAGCGACAATCGCGGAATGTTCCTCGTCAAGGCTCCTAATGCAAAGGAAGTCATTGTTGACATCTGCAACAAGAAATATAGCATGACAAATGACGGCAAGGGCAACTGGACAGCTACGACAGATCCACTTGTTGTCGGTCCACATTACTATTTCATAGAGGTTGACGGTGCACGCGTGAGCGATCCTGCTTCGCACACAGTCTATGGCTGCGGTCTCTACGCGAGCGAAATCGAGATTCCAGAGCCAGCAGAAGAGGCTGCATATTACACATTCAACAAGGATGTGGCTCATGGTCAGGTTCGTCTCTGCCAGTATTGGAGCAACGTAGAGCAGCAAATGCGCCAATGCTACGTCTATACTCCAGCCGAGTATGACCTCAACCCAAAGAAGCGTTACCCTGTTCTCTATCTGCAGCATGGCATGGCTGAGAACCAGACGGGCTGGCACAACCAGGGCAAGATGGCAAACATCATGGACAACAACATTGCTGCAGGCAAGACTGTTCCTATGATTGTCGTCATGGACAACGGCAATTGCGACTACGGCTTTGGCAGCAAGCCAGGCGAGTCGATGGCAGATTTCGGCACATCGTTTACAAAGGTACTCACAGACGATATCATCCCATTCATCGACAAGACATTCCGCACAAAGAGCGACCGCGAAAACCGTGCAATGTCGGGCTTGTCATGGGGCGGTTTCCAGTCATTCAACATCACAATGACAAACCTCGACAAGTTCTCTTATCTTGGTTCGTTCAGTGGTGCAATCTTCTCGCTTGCAGGTGGCGACATCAAGAAGGCATATGACGGAGTCTTTGCCGATGCAGCGAACGTGAACAAGAAGCTCCACAAGATCTTTATCGGCACAGGTACGGAAGAGAATCTTGGCAGCAAGGCAGTCAGCGAGAAACTTACTGCAGCAGGTGTCAACAACGTATATTATGAGTCGCAGGGCACAGCTCATGAGTGGCTCACATGGCGTCGTTGCTTCAACCAGTTCGTTCAGATAATCTTCAAGTAATCAAGATTATGCGCAAGGTCATATTAATTGTCGCAATTGCCATTTCGGTACTCTATCTGATATTCTGCGTCAATCGGGCAAATGTCTTGACATCGCCAGACGGCACAATCACCGTCGAGGTCAATGACAGCTCGATGAGCGTGGTTGTCGGGCAGGTTCATGCCGCACATATCGGATTGGGGCTTGAGACAAATTTGCGCAAATATTCCGGACTTCATCTGGACAACATGAGCCGTCCGGAAGACATCGTTCAAGATTACACGATGTTGACAGGCAAACGCAGCCATTGTCATAACGAAGGAACACGCGTTGTTGCCACGTTTGCGACAGACAATGGCGATAAGCTGAACGTCGAAATATGTGCATATAACAATGGCGTTGCATTCCGCTACGAACTTCCGACATTCAGCAATGAGGAACGCATCATAGCGGACAACACATCATACGAGATTTCTGACGGTCTCCGTCGTTGGATGCAGGTCTATGACCGACAGGGTTATGAGAACTTCTATCCTCTGAACACAAACGGCGTCAATCCAGATCGTCCGGACAACTTCACATGGGGTTTCCCAGCGCTTGTTGAACTCGCAGAGTCGTCATATATGCTTCTCAGCGAATCGAACATACGTCATGGCCATTGCGGTTCATGGCTCGTAAGCGATTCATGTCAGACAAACGTCTATAAGCAGCAGATTGCCGACGAGATACGCACCGATAACACACCATGGCGAGTGATGATTCTCGGAACGCTTGCCGATATCGTTGAATCGACACTCATTACGGATGTTGCAGACAACTGCAAGATTGAGGATACGTCATGGATTGAGCCTGGCGTTGCCGCATGGATCTACTGGGCTCACAACCATGGATCGCAGGATTATCAGATTCTCTGCGAATATGCAGATCTGGCAAAAGAGATGGGCTGGAAATATTCGCTCATCGATGCAGAATGGGACGTCATGCACAATGGCGGAAATCTTGAAGATGCGGTCAAATATACATGCGAACAAGGCGTCAAGCCATTGCTGTGGTACAACTCAAGCACGAATTGGGTAGGCCAATGGGCTCCAACGCCTCAGTATCTGCTCAACAAGCCAGAAGATCGCGACAACGAATATCGCAAGATATCGGAGATGGGCATCAGCGGACTCAAGATAGACTTTTTCCCTGGCGACCAACAGGCGACAATGGACTACTATCTCGACCTTCTTGAAGATGCCGTAAGCTATAAACTCAGCATCAATTTCCATGGTGCGACCATTCCACGAGGATGGCAGCGCACCTATCCGAACCTGATGTCGATGGAAGCCGTCTATGGCGCAGAGTGGTACAACAACATGCCTGTGCTCACAAATCGTGCAGCACGACACAATGCAACATTGCCATTCACACGCAATGTGGTCGGTTCGATGGACTATACGCCTGGCACATTTACAGATTCGCAACATCCGCACATCACGACGCATGCTCACGAGCTTGCCTTGACAATGCTCTTCGAAAGTGGCATTCAGCACATGCCGGATCGTCCGGAGGCATATCGTTCGCTTCCTGATGAGGTAAAATCGCTTCTCAGCGCATTGCCATCGGCTTGGGATGACACGAAGTTCATCTGCGGCTATCCGGGAGAATCGGCAGTCATTGCTCGTCGCAAGGGCGACAAGTGGTGGATTGCAGGTATCAATGGTCTTGATGAGAAACAGACACTCAGCATCGATCTTTCGTCACTTGGCATCAGCAATGCCAAAGCATTAAAGATTACAGATGGTGAATCGCAGACCGATTTCAACATCGGAAATGTCGAAATCAATTCTGACAACCAGAAATTTGATGTTGAATGTGCGCCACGCGGAGGTTTCGTAATCACATTGTAAATTATTCAGTATAAGCATAAACAAAAAAATGAAGAAAACACTATCGTTACTCCTTCTCTCGCTCGTCGTCGGACAGGCCAATGCGCAGTTCGGCTTCGGCGGTCAGCAGATAGAAGTAAAGCTCCCTATTTCGGAGAAATTTGTGGACATCAACTATGCCGATGATGGTCAGGCATATCACAATCTTGACGTCTATCTTCCAGAAAAGAAGGCAGATAAATATCCTGTCGTTGTGCATATCTATGGAAGTGCATGGTTCTCAAACAGCAGCAAAGGCATGGCCGACCTCGGCACAATATGCTCGGCACTCCTGAACGCAGGCTACGCAGTAGTATGTCCGAACCATCGTTCGAGCAACGATGCTCAGTGGCCTGCACAGAGCCACGACATCAAGGCCGTCATCCGTTGGATACGAGGCAATGCAGACAAGTATCGTTTCGATACGGACTTCATCGCAACATCTGGCTTCTCTTCGGGTGGTCATCTCTCATCATTCATGGCTGCAACAACAGGCACAAAGAGTGCCGAAGTCGGCAAGCTCAATGTTGACATAGAAGGTAATATCGGCAAATATACAGAGTACAGCAGCATGACAGATGCAGCAGTTGACTGGTCAGGTCCTATCGACCTCGAACACATGGATTGCGCCGGCGAGCTTGCCATGAAGATGTCACCAGAGGAGGTTCTCCTTGGCTGCAAACTCAGCGAAGAGAATCATGATCGCTATGCATCACTCAGCCCAATGACATTCCTCGACAATGCCGATGCGCCAACAATCGTATTCCACGGAACAGCAGACAACGTCGTTCCTTACTGCCAGGGTGAGAGATGGGCTAATGCATTGAAGCAGAACAACATCACGTCTGAATTCAACCTCGTTGAAGGTGGCGGACATGGTTTCAACATGTACTCAGAGGAAAATCTCGGCAAGATGGTTGCTTTCCTCAACAAGATTCGCAATGCAAAGCCTGTTGAGTTCAAGGGCATTCCAGACGAGGTTCGCAAGCCTGCAAACAAGCAGGGAAAGATCGAAGTGTTCACATACACAGCAAAGAGCAGCAAGGGCGAGGACATAACAAAGAAAGCCCGTGTCTATTTGCCATACGGATACAAAGCCGACGACAAGAAGACAAAATACAACGTCCTCTACCTCATGCATGGCGGTGGTGACAACTCAAAATCATTCCTCATGCCACCACTCGACTGGCTCCCATTGGCACAGGTTCTTGACCACCTTATTGCAGAAGGCAAGATGAAGCCAATCATCGTTGTCACTCCAACATTCTATGACGATGATGAGAATCAAGGTGGAAATTCAATGCAGGATGCCATCAAGGCAACAGAAGAGTTCCACAAAGAACTCCGCACGTATCTTGCGCCAAAAGTTGAAGCTGCATACAACACATATTTCGAAGGCAACCTCGAAAAGAGCCGTCAGCATCGTGCCTATGGCGGATTCTCGATGGGCGCACTCTCGACTTGGAACGAACTCGCTTTCGGCATCAACGAAGTGCAGACATTCCTTCCACTCAGCGGCGACATGTGGGTTTTCAACGAGAATGGCGAACGCAAATCATTTGACGAAGCTGCAGTTTGGCTCAACGAGAAAATCGCAGGCAGCGCGTATGCAAAGGACTTCCGAGTACTTGCATATACAGGAACACGCGATATTGCCGGCACACCAGAGAAGAACATGATTATCTCGCTTTTGGCATACGCACCTCTTTTCACAAAGGAGAATGTGAGCTTCCAGATGAAGCAAGGTGGCGAGCACTTCTACGGACATATCAATGAATATCTCTATCACGCATTGCCACTCCTTTGGAAATAAATCGGCTGGCATTCTTCGATAGAAGACGATAGACAAAAAGTAAAGTCCTCAGACTCTCAATATGAGTTTGAGGACTTTTTGTTTTTAATATTGTCAGAATAATTTTTTTTTATAATTTTGAAAAAAAATCTACCGTTAGAAACCTAAAAGTATGAAAACTAACATCTTCTTAATGGCATCGCTCGCGCTTGCAGCATGCCAGCCTGTCTGCAAGGAACAATTCCCGATGACATCATTGCCGGACCCGATGCTCATGAACAACGGACGTCATGCCGATAATCTTGAAAAATGGGCAGAACGTCGCCTCGAAATCGCACAACTGATTGAGCAAAACGAGATTGGCACAATTCCAGAAATTGACAAATCGAAGATTTCGCCACGCATGGTAGGCGACACGCTTTTCGTTGACATCTTCGAGAATTGCGACACACTCACTCTCAAGACCGTAATCAACTATCCTGCAGAGGGCGAAGCACCTTATCCGCTTATGATCGGCACAAGCCATCTTTCGCTTCCGGGAGCAATCATTGCGAGCAGACAGCTTGCAACACTCACATACAATGAGCGTCAGGTGAACGGCTATTCGCAGTTCCGTGGCAACCTCGACCGAACAACCTATGGCTTCATAAAGCTCTATCCGGAACTCATAGACAATGGCGCATATAGCGAATGGGTATGGGGCTTCCGCCGCATCGTTGACGCGCTCGAAATATTGGGCCCTGAGGTAACAAAGATTGACACTAAGCACATTGGCGTGACGGGTTGCTCGTATGCCGGAAAAATGGCACTCTTCTGCGGCGCATTCGACGATCGTATTGCACTTACTATCGCACAGGAACCTGGCGGCGGTGGTGCTGCTTCATGGCGCGTTTCGCATACGCTTAGCGAAGTTGAAGATCTTGACAGAACCGATTACCATTGGTTTATGGAATCGATGCGAGAGAATTTCCACGGCGATAGCGTTTATATGCTTCCACACGACCATCACGAACTTTGCGCAATGGTATGTCCTCGAGCACTTCTCGTGCTTGGCAACACAGACTTCAAATGGCTTGCCGACGAATCGGCATACGTATCTGTGAATGCTGCAAAGAGAGTTTGGGACGAATACGGCATCGGCGATAGAATCGGCTATTCGATTGTCGGCGGACATCCTCATTGCATGTTGCCAGAGTCGCAATATCCAGAAGTTGAGGCATTTATCGACAAATTCCTATTCGAGAAAGATGTCAATACAGACAGCATAGCAATCGCTCCAGACTTCAAGGGCATCACAGACCTTGATCAATGGATCAAATATTAAGTATGAGAAAATTATTGTCGTTAGTCTTTCTTCTGCATGTCGCATTAATTGCCAGCGCTCAGGAGATAACGTTCTATACGCCATCAACGGTGCGCGTAGTCAAGAATGCACCAGACATGAGCCGCGACGTCGATCTGTCGCTTGTTGTCAAGGCCCAGCAGATGAAACAGGGCGTCGTTCTCAAAAGAGACGGCAACATAGCCACATACACGTCAGCAAAACTCGTGGTAAAGGTTGACGAGGAGACACACAAAGTGAGCTTCTTCGACAAGAAGGGCAACCTTCTCATGCAAGAAGGCGGCTATGGTTTTACGCCTATCATCGACGGTCCGGACAAAGGCCGATACAAGGTGCGACAAGACTATGCTCTCGATGCTGACGAGCCGATATATGGCATTGGCATGATGCAAAATGGCAAGATGAATCTACGAGGCGAAGATCGACTCATGATACAGACGAATCTAGAAGACTTTGCAAACATCTTCCAGAGCATAAAAGGCTATGGCGTCTATTGGGACAACTACTCGCCGACACAACTCACCGATAAAGAAGTCTTCTCGCTCGAATCGCAAGTGGGCACTAAAGTTGACTACTACTTCATGTATGGTGAAAACGCCGACGGCGTGATACGCGAAATGCGCCACCTGACAGGCAAAGTGCCTATGCTCCCGTTGTGGACATATGGATTCCACCAGAGCCGCGAGCGCTACAAGAGTTCGAAAGAACTGCTCGAAGTGGTCGATACATACCGTAAGACAGGCGTACCTTTCGATGGCATCATTCAGGACTGGCAATACTGGGGCAACAACTACCTGTGGAACGCGATGGAATTCCTCAATGAAGACTTTGCCGACTACAAGCAGATGATTGACCGTGTGCACAAAACCAATGCACATATCAGCATCAGCATATGGGCGAGCTTTGGTCCAAACACGAAGGCCTACCGAAGCCTTAGCGAGAAGAATCTCCTGTATGGTTTCCAAACATGGCCGATGAGCGGTCTGTCGGCATGGCCACCAAATATGGACTATCCGAGTGGCGTACGGTGCTACGACCCATACAGCAAAGATGCACGCGACATCTATTGGGAGAACCTTAAACGACTTCATTCGGCAGGCATCGACGCATGGTGGATGGACTCTACCGACCCCGACCACCTGTACTGGCCAGATAGCGATCTCGACGAGGTAAAAGCCATCACAAATCCAGCTGACGGCAAGGATTTCTTGGGCTCATGGCGTATGGTGCGCAACGCGTTTCCGCTCTGTACCGTTGAAGGCGTCTACGAAAAGCAACGCGCAGCCAGCGACAACAAACGTGTATTCATACTTACCCGCAGCTACTTTGCTGGTCAGCAACGTACCGGTGCTAACACTTGGAGCGGCGACGTAAGTTCGTCGTGGGACTCGTTCCGCAAACAGATACCGATCTGTCTTAACTATACCTTGACAGCCAATCCAAACGTCAACACCGACCTTGGAGGCTTCTTTGCCAACGCATACAACAAGACATCACTTGACCAGACGGGCTGCCATAATCCGCTTTATCAGGAGCTCTACGTCCGTTGGATGCAGTTCGGCATCTTCTCGGCAATGATGCGCAGCCACGGCACAGAAATCTACCGCGAGTTATACCACTACGGCAAGGCAGGAGAGCCTGTATACGACGCGTTGCTTGCCGCAGTCAAGATGCGCTACAAACTATTGCCTTATATCTACAGCACAAGCTGGCAGGTAAGCCACAATGACGACTCGTTTATGCGTGCACTCATGATGGACTTCAGGAACGACAAGAACGTCTGGGATAACAATCGGGAATTCATGTTCGGACGCTCGCTTCTCGTAGCCCCTGTCGTCAAGGCTCTCTATACGCCAGAAACAGCCAACGACACTAACGAAATGAGCGGTTGGGACAGAGACAACAAGACTCTCTACCAGGAAGGCTTCAAAGCCGATTGGAATGCACCAAAGACCTATGACGTCTATCTGCCCGAAGGAGCATCGTGGTATGACTATTGGACCGGCAAACGATATGATGGAGGCCAGACTGTTGCAGCCGACGGCACATTGGCACATTGCCCGCTCTACGTGAAAGCCGGAAGCATATTGCCACTCTGCAACAAAGATGTGCAGTATGCCGACATTGCTGACTGGACAGATCTGGACATTGTTGTTTATCCTGGTGCCGACGCCACTTATACACTCTACGAGGACGAAGGCGACAATTACAACTACGAGAAAGGCAAATACTCAACCATTGACCTCAAATGGAACGACAAGAAACGCACACTCTCTATAGGCAAGCGCTGCGGCGAATATGAAGGGATGGCGTTGAATCGCACCTTCCGCGTGAAGGTCGTCAATGGTGGTGAAAAGACTGTCAACTATGACGGCAAAGCGATTAATGTAAATATCAGATAAAACACATTCACCCAGATTTCTGCTTGGCAGATACATCAAATGATTTCAAGGCAGTTCTCTGAAAAAATAACGAACTGATGAAGGTTGGACGAATTTTTCGTTCAACCTTTCTGTATGTTATGAAACCAATTGACACCTGCAGGACAATAGAGAAAATATCTGTCATAGTCCAAAACGATGTGGCCGATTTATATAACGGTTTTCTGGAGACCTACGTTTTGGCTGATAGATTCCTTTGTACCTTATACCCAATCATAGTGATTTGCAATAGGACGCAAATGCATGCCAACCGGTCAAATACCTACTTGTCGTTATTATATATTTCGCCAAAAGACGCTAATTTTATGCGCAGAAAACCGTAAGTAGCAAGGAAATGAAAAAGATGAAGCTATATGAAGCGAACGATGAGATGATTTCTCTGATTCGCGACAACTATAACGTGTTGCAGGCACTTGGTGCATTCGGCATCAATCTGGGCTTTGGCGACAAGACCGTAAGCGAAGTCTGCGAAGAGCAGAATGTTGACACATATACATTCCTTATGGTCGTAAACTACATCATAAACGGCTATCGCCACCAAGGTCCTGACGAAAGTATCTCCGTGCCGACTCTGATGCGCTATCTTCGTGCTTCACACGAGTATTTCCTTGGCTTTCAGCTGCCTTTCATTCGCAAGGAACTGGAAGACGCATTGTCTGAGGACAGCAAAATGCGTCAACTCATATTGCAAATATACGACGATTATTCGCGTTCCATCCTGCAGCACATGAAATATGAGGAAAAGACTCTTTTCCCATACGTCGAGGCGTTGCTCAACGGAGAGAAAAAAGATGATTATAACATCGAGACATTTTCGGAACACCATGGCGACACAATGTCGAAGCTGCTCGAATTGAAATCCATCATCATCAAGTATTTCCCTTCTAACGAATTGACAAACAACAAACTGACGGCAACGCTCTATGACATATACAACAATGAAGAGTGGTTGCAACTGCATTCAAATGTCGAAGATGAAATTTTCACGCCAGCCATTCGCAATCTGGAACGTCTCGTCGAAAACGACGATGTAACGGTGAAGATTTCCAACATGATAGGCACGACAAGCGAAGCGCAACAGACATTGTCAGAACGCGAAAAAGATGTGATAAGATGTCTTGTGCAAGGGCTGTCGAACAAAGAGATTGCCGACCGCCTGTTCATCTCCATCAACACGGTTATGACGCATAGGCGAAACATCGCACGCAAGCTGGATATTCACTCGACGGCCGGATTGACGATTTTTGCAATCGTCAACAATCTTATTGATATCTCAAACGTGAAATTATAGGCTACTTCAAAGCCTTGCCACAGGCAAAAGCATCGCCAACGACCTTGCCAAATTCCATATATTTATGATTTACAGGCTCGTAGGCAATCAGACCCATCTTCTCGACATCCGGATTGCCTTCTGCGTTGAGATATTTCTCATCGCACAAGATATTGACGACCTCGGCAATCAGATAAAAACCAGTCTCTGATTCATCGAGACGCTGCTTTATGCGGCATTCCATTGTCATTGGGAAATCCTTGAAAAGAGGTGCATTGACGTTTGGTGCCTTCTCTGATTTCCAACCTGTTTTTTCAATCTTCTTAGGCTCGTTTTTGGCACTAACGATTCCGACAAAGTCAGATGCGATCATCGTGTCGGACGTCGCAAATGCAACGGTGAACTCTCCATTGTTGAGCTTGAGATTATCTGTTGTTGCATGAACGCCCATGCTAATAACAATTTCATGCATATCCCAGGTACCTCCCCAGGCGGCATTCATAGCGTTGGCAACGCCGTTTGCATCATAGGTGCCGATAATGAGCACCGGCTGTGGAAGCATCCACGGTTTTGATCCGAATGATTTCATTGTTATATTGTTCTTTGTAGTTAGTGTCATGCTGTAGCATACGAATGCATGCCTGCGAGCAGGAAATTTACTCCGAAATAGGTCATCAGAACTGTCATGAAGGCGATGACAGAAAAGATGTGAAACGGCTTTGGCCTCTGCAATGCCGGAATGATGCTTTTATGCATCGGAATGGCATAGACCATCATGGTGATGAGCGCCCATACCTCTTTTGGATCCCATCCCCAGTAACGTCCCCACGACTGATTTGCCCATATAGCACCAATGAAGATGCCTGCCGTGAGAAGGAAGAGAGCTGGATAGATAAGCACTCGGCTTATGCAATAGAGACTACGGCTCTGCTCGCTCTTGCCATTGGCTTCCATGAAAAGAGCCGTGATGCCGTTGAACATCATGAAGGCGAGCAATGAATATGCAATCATAATTACGCATACATGGATGCTGAGAAGCGGCGAAGCAAGAACCGGCATGAGATGCGTAATCTGAGGATTCGACTCGCCGAACATCGAGACCATGAGCGTAAGACCCGTAAGCAATAATCCGAACGGGAAGATGAGAGCGAACTTTCGCTGCATGACGAGAGTGAGCACAAGAACGGTGAGTGCCATGAACTGCATCGTCTCATAACCATTGGTTATTGGCAGATGGCTGGCCACATAGCCACGCAAAGAGATGACGACGGCCATGTAAATGGTGACAACACAAATGATGATATTGAGCAACACAACGAGCCATTTTGGCGCAGCAATGCCCTTGGCCCACCAAATGGCAAAGAAGAAGAACGTGATGATGCCAAGCGTTGCAAGCCCCATGGCAAGCGGGCGCGTATAATTCATCTTGTTGTAGAACTTTTCAGCCTTAAAACGGAGTTTGTCAGGCAATGCACCATCGGCGGTCTTTTCCTGATAACTGATGATCTTATCAATCGTATGATTGAATCCGTCATAGTCTTTCGTGATGGCCAATTCGCCAAGATAATCGAGTGTTTTCTTGATGAAGAACCATTGATCCTCAGGCATGTCCATAGGAAGATTATCTCCTTGGTTGAGCCAAATGAGCCGGCCATTATCATCGTATGGAAAAACGTTGAGCATCTGCCCGTTGAGGAGCATACGAATGATATTTATCTTTTCATCATCGGCTTGACTGTTGTTGCGTTCAACAAGTTCGTCGTAAGAGAAATAGCTCTTTTCTGCATTTTTCAGCTTTATCATAGGCTCCGAAGTCCATGAAGTCGGAAAGAAATACCAGCCAGTAAAGACCTGTTCGGCAGTCATGCCATTGTACGAAGATTTGCCATAGAGCTTAGTCGTAAAGTCCTTTGCAATTGTCTGCAGTGGACATATTCGGCCATTGTAATAGGCATACATGTCACACATCTGCGCTGCATTCTCCTTCGGCAATACAGACGGCTGTGCAATGGCATTGGTTGCGCATAGCATTATTGCCACAACAGCAACATTCTTCGACATCATCTTCAACGCTTTGCGGAATCCTTCGTTTGGCAGAATCAGCATCAGGAACATGGTGATGAAGAGCATGAAATAACCCACGTATGAAAACCCTATGCCCCAAGGATCATGACTGATAGTCAGTATTGAGCCCATCGCGTCGTAGTCGTAGGCCGACTGATAGAATCGATAGCCATGATGCTCGGCAATCTTATTCATCGAGATGCGGGCGCCAGTCTTGCATCCGTCATTATCGATAAAAGTCACCTCGCTGGCGAAATCCATTGGCGATTGTGTTCCCGGATAGTTGACGATATCAAAAGACTCGAGCTTCATCATAAACGGGAGTTGCGCGTTGACGTCGCCAACGCGTATGTGCATCGAAGTCTGTTCACCCCATAAATGCGTAATGAGAGCACCGATAAGAATGAATAAAAGTGCCACGTGCATGGTGAAAACAACGGGCTTGCGGAAAAGCTTCTGCCTCATGATATAGGCGACGCCAGCTATGGCAAGCAATGCCCACACGGAAGAAAACCACCAGGAGGCATAAATACCGGTGAAACCATATATTTTCTCAACCATTGTGGCCGAGGCCATAATTATCAGCAGCGCGACATACGCCGTTACTATTATTATCCTTAAAGGTCTCACGCTATTATCGATTTATTGCAAAGGTAATCTTTTTGACGATGTTTCACTCTTCTTTCGCTATAATTTTACGTGCTTACAAAGCATCAATAAATGCAACAACGGCATCTCTCTCGTCCTTGGAAAGCTTGCGGAATTCATCGATAGTCCAGCGAGCATCACTCTGGGAAGAACCATGCCACATGATAGCCTCAAGCGTGTTTCGCGCACGGCAATCATGGAGTCGGTCTTCTGTGTTTTCAACAAGACGGCAAAGACCTCGTCCCCAGAGAGGAGTCGTGCGACACCAGCCCGTACGTATGTCATTAGCCATGAACAGGCGATGTTGAACCATATCAGTATAAGGCCAAATCTTCTGATGAGGATAACGAGGCATGTCGCTATCGGAGAACATACCGTTAGGGTCTTGTATGTGATCATCGCCAGTTGTCCACGAAGGGCGGTGGCATGTTGCGCAACCAATCTGTCGGAAGAGATCGTGACCTCGCTGGACCTCCGGCTTGTCAAGATTGCGAGCAGCAGGAACAGCCAATCCGCGATGCCAAATAGCAAAATTCTTATAATCTTTGTCACTCATCTCAGCCTCTGCGACATTCACTCCATCTTCCTTGCCTGTGAGATATCTATATATGTCATATTCAACACCCTTGTCGGTCTTCTCTTCAGGAAAATAGTTGTAAAACTCGGCTTGCACCTCGGCATCTTGCGATGCTGCCTTAGCGTAGGCGGCAGTCATGTAATGATACTTACGATCACTACGCGTAACATTGGTAATGTTCCATATGGCATTTGAGCCTGCTCCATCGAGCAATGGTCCACGACTTAGAGCATATGTAAATCGACGCATATATGATTTCTTGTCAAGTCCCGTTGAATAATAGACGGGAGCGCCATTGGCCCATACGGCAGGATTGAGACTTATGCCCATTGCGTCGTAGGCTTTGTATTGAGCAATAAGAGAATCCTCTGGAATGGCATCAAGCAATCCAGTACCATATACGCCAATGGTTGACTCGAGACGAATGCCAACGTCAGAGATATCAATATCGCCTCGAGCAGAAGATATCAGGCCATATGCAAAAGCTGATTCGGGAATCGTAACCTCGGGATAGATAAGGCTATAAGTCTCGCCATCATCGAAACTATTGCCCCATTCATCGGTGTAGTTGAGCCATTCGATTTTGATTTGGTCTTCATCGATAGGAGCTTTGAAAGGAGCGACAGCGAGTGTTTGCGGCATACCTGTCTGCGACGTCAGATAGGCATTGGTCTGCTTGTCATAGAGGACAAGCAGATAGCCGTTACCCATGTCCGTTGCCTTGTAACGGGTCTGACGCTTGCCATGACCATAGGAAGGATGGCAATAGAGACAGCCATTGCGCACCATGAGAGGACCAAGTCCTTTGAATGCGCTTTCATTTTCCTGCGTAAAATCGCGCTCGAACATATACTCGCCCATTTTAAAGGCTGCAGACATGCCCGTTTGTTCGACAGCCGGAGTCGGTTGCTGGAACGCGTAGGCAGTCGCATTAAAGACCGTACCCAACTTGCCGCCGGCATAGATTTCCTCGTCGTAAACAAGTGATTCAGAATGATAATCATCATGAACCTCCGTAAGAGGTTTATCCTCATCACAGCCACAGAAAGCTGTGGCCATGATGAGAAAACCAATGTAATAATTATTGACTATTTTCATAACATGACAGATTTAAGTGCATCGAGAGCAGCGTCAAGAGCATCAAGAGCATCCATTGCTTCCTGAGCAGAATCATCGGCATAATTGATAACGAACGGATGCTTCATACCGTTAGATGGTCCGTCGATTTCGTCCAAAGCCTTTTCGAGAGCAGCAGACAATGCTTGTGCCTCGTTAGGATGAGTGGCATACGCATAGGCCATGAGAGAACCGGCGGAAGCCTTTGTCGCATCGACGACATTGTCTGTAGTGAGGGAACCATAGAGCGCATGCTTGACAGAGAGAATATTGTCATAGAAATCGACGATAGAATTATATGCGTGAGGACTTTCGATATAATTGACATCTTCGCCAGTATGGGCAGCACCGATCTTGCCTTCAGAAACCTCGCCTACGATATCCTGCGCGCCTTCAATAATCTGTATGGAAGCGAGAGATACTGAGTTCCATCGCGAACCTGGTTGTCCGGCGTTGATGAACTCGTAGCCGAAATTGTCCGGCTCGAACTCTGCTTCATCGAGAAGTTGTTGACGTTCAGCAGATACACTGCCTTGCCAAGCTGCCAGCAACTTGCACGAATTGAGATAGAGATCGGCAGCAGCCTCGACAGCGAACCAAATCTCATCAGCACTCATGTCTGAGGCATTGCGAATCTTTCCTTCACGGAATATCAGATATTCCACAGCGTGGAATCCTGTAAGATTCTGGCCGGTAGCAATAGCTTCAGAGAGCAAATCCGCATCAGATTCGACTGTTGACGGATGATACTTGGCCATGTAATTGTCAAAAGCCGTCTTATCGAAAGGCCATGTATCGATGTGTGGGTCAATCGAATAGCCAGAAGCTGCACCGAACAGGAATGCCTCGGACCATTCCCAATACTTGCGAGCCTCAATCCATGCCTTTCCGGCTGCAGCGAGATCCGATTGTTTGCTGCTTTGTTCGAAAGTCTGGAGCGAAGCAACGAGAGACTCTGAAGCATCAGCAAGAGAGCTGTAAGTCGGGATAATGACATTGTTGACATAGTTGGCGTTGACTGTTGCGAGGGCAATATTCTGAGCTGCGTCAGAAGGTGTTTTATTGTCATCGTCATCGCAAGCGACGAAAGAAGAAGATGTGGCGACCATCATGACGACGGCCATCAGGTTTTTCCAAGAGTTTTTCATTTTTATTATTATTTGTTTTTTGATTGCTGGATTATTTTATGAACCATCCGCAGTAGGCAATGCCTAAAGAAATGCTCGGCTCATTGTTGTACTGGCTATTAAGAATGCGCTTGGAGTATTCTGCCTTGACAACAATCTCTTTCATCGGGAAAAAGTTGACACCCAAAGCCATTCGTTTCTTCTCACACCATTCGTATGCGACCTTATGCGTTCCTTTTTTCATTGGGTTGTAGTATTCGAAACGTCCGAATAGGATAAGCTTCGTTTCGGAATCGGCGAATTTGTCAGATAGAGCAAGAAGATTATAGCCCAACTCGCCACCAAAAGTGACGGCCATCTCGCCCACTGGTTGATGTTTGGATGGCGAACCGTCCTGTCCCGAATGTTTCGGATATGAATTGTTGAAGGTCGTAATCTGCTGGGCATCACTCAGAGTCGCAACATCGTAGTTTCCACGCGCAATGACATTATGAGCATCGTAGTGAAAGTCGAAAGCAAGAATTTTCACGGTTCCCTTGACATCTTCATATTTCGAGCCGGCGGACTTGAGTTTGTTCTTGAACGAGTTGCCCAGATAAGCACTCAGGCCAAGTCTGAGATTCTTTATGGAATAGTTATCTACACGCAGAGCTGCTGCATAGACATTGGCAATTTTATACTCATAGCAACTCGTTGCTGCATAGTGGACAAAGCAATCTGCACCGAACCGTTCGGAATCAAGTCCGGGAAGGAACTGCGCTTCGTATCGCCAATGATCATTGCGCCCCCATAGTGAAATGCCTATTTGGTGCCATGTGTTCGGCAGAATATTGTGTTCACCTTCCGGACGATAGTTCGTAAAAAAATCAACGGGATTATGGTGCATGTTTGTTGCTCCGACAGGAACGATAATCTCGCCTGCACGAAGATTTACGGCCTCGCTCCATGACTTCTGGATCCAGAATTGCTCGAGAGCCACTTCACCACCCTTTTCCACCTCTGCTTCATACTCACCGCTCTCGTCAGCATCGACTTCGACAGCACTCTCGGTGCCTCCATGCTCAAACTCAATTTCGGTGCCCATAGTCCAGCCACGACCAAAATCGTAACCAATGTTGAGAACTACGTGCGGAAGGTCGAACTGGCCGTGGCTGTCATCGTTGGCATGCTGTTCAGGATACTTATAACGATTGAAATGATCGCTATAGAAATTGCGGGTCATGATCGCCTCGCCATAACCACCGATAGAAAATCTTCCAAGAAAATTAGAAACTCGCTGATGCGCTTCGCCAACCGTAGTCGCTCCTGTATGACCGTCAGCTTCATCGACATTCGTTTGAGCCATTGCGCTCATGGATGGCATCATCATAGATGCCACAACAAACATACTCGCTAATTCCCATTTCATCTTTTGCATTGTTCTTGTCTTTTTTGAACGATGCAAAATTACGATGGCCAATCAACGACGGCAATACTCTATTCTGAGTAAAAAAACGTGTCCTGATTAATCAAAAATGATTATCAAAAACTGGATTTACATCCGAAACAAATCTGCTTATTCGTTATGTATCAGACGATAAGCGATTGAACCTGCAGGCGGTGTTGCCGGACACTCTTCTGCTTTGAACCATTTTGCCTCAGAGATTTCCTCTTCCTGCACCTTTATCTCGCCACTCTCATACTCTGCCGTAAAACCAAGCATAAGCTGAGCCGGGAAAGGCCAGCTTTGACTGCCATAGTAACGAATGTTTTTAACCTTGATGCCGGTCTCTTCGAGGACCTCGCGGGCCACAGCCTGCTCAACTGTCTCGCCAGCTTCCATGAAACCAGCTATGCAGGCAAAGACATTCTGATTGCGCTGCACATGACGGGCAAGAAGAATTTCCTCGCCACGACGAACGGTCACAATGACGCAAGGTTCAATGCGTGGAAAGATAAGGTTGCCACACTCCGGACATTCACGAGCCGTAAACGTCTCGCTGTCTTTCAAAGCGCTGCCACATCGTCCGCAATAGCGCGTATTTCGTCGCCATTCGAGCAATGCCTTAGCTCTCGAAAGCGTGAAGCAGTTATCAAAGCCATTCTTCGCATATTGCTCACGAATGAGGACAAACTGATAGCCATCGGGAAGAACGGCATCTTTGTCAAGCCCGACAACCTCGATTCCCGAAGCTTGCTCTGAAAACCGGTCTGTTATCGTGCAATATTCTTGAAGAGCATCTAAATCACTCTTCTGCAAGCCTTTGCCGTCTGCACGGAGCACCATCTGCCTATCTTTGAAAGCGAAGAAATTCATCGATTGTATTCTTTTTTGCAAAGATACGAACAATAAGCATACGCCGTTCTACACAAATCACTTCTCCCAAAACATTCCATTCCTTTGTCGCCAACATGTCCCGACTCCAGGCCAAACGGCTTGCATAAGCGCAGGCCCGCAATAAATCTTAAACAATATTAACATATCACATATCACTCTCTTATAAGCCCTCATTGCTTGCCAAAATTTCAAATCTTCCGCTTCACAACTGAATTCTACGCTCGAACAAACATAATTTCGATCATTCCGGCTCCGAAAATTGCATTTTCAAATCAAAATCCGTACAAAATCTCCACTTACACACTATAATCAAATCTAATCATTGTCTTTCGTTTTTAAAGTTAATATTCATACTCAACTTATAATTTATAATAAAATCGCTCGTTTTTCTTTGAATCTAAAATACAAGTCCCTAAATTTGCATCGAAAATAAAACCTAACCCAGATGGCGGATGCCATCAACAAAAAATTTATTTATATTATGAAAAAGTTTATCTTTTCTCTATTGGTTGCATTGGCAACAGTAACAGGTTCTGCACAGAGCAAGACTAAAGTCGCAGAAACAGCATTGATCATCATCGACATGCAGAATGATTTCGTAGACCCTAAGGGTGTGCTTTGTGTAGCAGGCGCTGCCGCAACAATTCCAGCCATTGCTGATCTTGCAGACTACGGACGTTCTAAGGGATGGCAGATTGTCCACATCGTTCGTGAACATCGTCCAAACGGTCTCGATGTTGACGAGCCACGCGTTCCTCTCTTCGTAGATGGCAAGCCTGGATATTGCGTTCCAGGCACATGGGGTTGCGAGATCGTCCCTGGCATTCCAGTCAAGGAGGGCGACATGCGCGTTGTGAAATTCCGCAACTCGGCATTTTTCCAGACTCAGCTCGACCTCATCCTTCGCCGAATGGGTGTAAAGACTGTTGTACTCGCTGGTACTCAGTATCCTAACTGCGTTCGAGGCACAGCAAACGATGCAATGTCTCTGAACTACGAAACTGTAGTTTGCACAGACGCTTGCTCTGCAAAGACTCCAGCTGTTGCTGAGGCCAACGTGTTCGACATGAGAAACATGGGTATCAAGTGTATTTCACTCGCAGAAGTAAAGTCTAAGTATTAAGAAGAAACGGGCTGTGTCTGAATTCAGGTACAGCCCTTATTATTTCCTATCCATAAGCCTAACTCACATGAACAAGTTTCTTTCCTTACTATTGACGTTGATATTGGCAACCTCGATATCAACAGCTCAGATTGCCATCAAGACAGATGCCGGAGACTTGAAAATCACTTTCAAAGGACGCACACACTTCGATGCCGGAATCTATGGCGGCGACAATGCCGCAGCCAAGACATCGCATGGAAACAGAACAAATGTCGTTCGACTCAACGACACCCGTATCGGTTTCATCGCATCATTGGCAGAAAAATGGAGTGTCAAGACCGAGGTGAGATTCACTGGATCAAATACGACGTTCACCGACGTATATTTCGGCTACAAAAAGTCAGACAAGTCGGACTTCCAACTAGGTAATTTCTGGATGCCGTTCGGTTACGAGACACTGGGACCTGCGTACAGGTTTATTCAGAACTCATCCGTCGACAAGGCAATTGATGGCATTTCGCGAAAAATAGGTTTTGCCTATAACTACAACACAACGCCTTTCAAATTCACAGTCGGCATCTTCTCTGACGACAACATCAACAACATCAGAGGAAACGGAGGTTTCAATATCGCTTCCAAATTCATCGTCCGACCACTTGTTTCCGAGAAGACCATATTGCATCTTGGCGTCGCGCCATTGTTCACCCACACGCCGAACACGGCTTCTTTCAACACTTATTCGCTCACTCAGGCTAAAAACTTTGCACTCATAGCCAAGTCTTTCACAGACGAAGAACAGTACAATATCTTTAGAGGAGAAGCTGAGGTGATCTTTGTCAGCGGCAAGCTATATGCTGAAGCCCGTTACCAGCATGCACACATAAACACTCCTGGTTCGGAAAATGCGAAGGTGGGCGGCTATTATATTCAGTCGGGCTTCCTGATCATTGGTGACAAGCAGAACTACAGCATGGCCAACGGTTATGCAACGAATGTTTCCGCTGGAAATCTGGAACTTGTTGCACGTTTCGGACAGGTCGCATACCAGAAAAACGAAGACAACGAAACGATGTCAAGCGACATTACCGTCGGTCTCAACTACGGAATCAACAAATACATGCTCGCCAGATTCAACTGGGTTCATGGCAATGTGAAGGACAATGACTCATCTGCATATAATGCAGTTGAATGTCGTCTTCAATTCGTTTTCTGATTACCCCCAAACAGGGCAACAGACATCTTCGATACTGAATGCAATACGAACAGAAAATTGCATGAAGCTGGAGATCTCTGAAGGTTTCAGGTAAAGAAATCACTTTCAAAAAATCGACATTGTGCCAGCCGGGTTCCTTTTTGGAATCCGGCTTTGCCGTATTCAGCATATAAGCAAATACTTAAATTTACTTACAAATCAATATCAAATATTAAATATTGCTTATTATTAATAATATTTTATTCAATTTTACTTGCAGTTTATAATTTAATATCTATATTTGCATTGTGATTTAAAATCAAAAACACGAAAAAAAGAAAAAAACTGTTACTTTAAGAGTTTATATCCAATAACAGACAAACTACAAACCTGAAAAAAACGGAAGTTATGAAAACGAGATTCATCAGTTCAACATTGGCAATTGCTTTCGCAATGACGGCAACGCCAGTTATGGCAGAAGAAGCAGAAGCTCCTGCTGCCGCAGCAGAAACAGTCGAAGAAACATCATCTTCGCCGTTCAGCATTGGAGTAGACATCTACAGCAGCTACCTTTGGCGTGGCAGCAAGTTGGCTGGTGCATCTATTCAGCCATCGATATCCGTTTCGGCAGGTGGATTCACGGCTGGAGTTTGGGGATCTGTAGGATTCACGGGTGACGCAGCTGAAGTTGACCCATATCTCTCGTATGAGTTCCCATTCGGTTTGACTCTCGGCCTTACCGACTACTATTATTGTGACAAATTCTCCGACATCGACAGCCACGCCATTGAATTCAATGCATCAATGGCCATAAAGAAGTTCTCAATTGCAGCCAACTACATTTTCAACGAAGCTGAAAATGCCGGTTCTGCAGGCAGCGATCTTTACTTCGAGGCCGGATATGAATTCAAATATTTCAACATATTCCTTGGTGCGGGTAACGGATGGCACACGAGCGACACCGATTTCAATGTCTGCAACATCGGCATCGGCAGCAGCAAGGACATCAAAATCACTGACACTTTCAGCATTCCGATTTCTGGACAGATTGTCTTCAACCCAGACATCAAACGTCTCTATTTCACTGTCGGAATAAGCATCTAATTGCACAACCTAATAAAACTCAAATAACATGAAAAAGATTGAAGCTATCATCAGAAAGACAAAGTTCGAAGAGGTGAAAGAAGCTTTGTTTGCAGCCGATATCAACTGGTTTTCCTACACCGAAGTGAAAGCCATCGGCCAGGCTCGCGAGGATAGAATATACCGCGGTGTGATGTACAGCACGGATATCATCTCTCGAATCGAGATCAAAATCATCTGCCGCGATCAATTCGTACAGCCTACGGTCGAGGCGATCATGAAGGCTGCTCGCACAGGCGAGGTCGGCGACGGCAGAATTTTTGTCAGCGCTGTTGACGACTGCTACTCAATACGCACAGGCGAACACGGCGACATCGTATTGGCAAACAAAATGTAATTTTCAACCTAAATAACCTATTGACTTTATGGAAGATATCATCATAGACAGCCTTAGCGCTGTCAGCGATACAATTGCCTCTGCCGCACCAGTTGCAGAGAGCGCCGCCGAAGCTGTTGAGGCTATTGCAGATGGCGGAATCAACGCAGTTGACACAATTTGGGTGCTGCTCGCAGCAATGCTCGTATTCTTCATGCAGCCAGGCTTTGCACTTGTTGAGGCAGGCATGACCCGCACAAAGAACACAGCCAACATCCTCATGAAAAACTTCATGGACTTTTCGGCTGGTTCGATTCTCTACTGGGTTCTCGGTTTCTCAATAATGTTTGGCGCAGGTTCTTTCCTCGGATGGGACGGATTCGGAATTCTCGGCGTTGAAAACCCATGTCCGAACTTGCCAAAAGAGTGCTATTTCATTTTCCAGACTGTGTTCTGTGCAACAGCAGCAACAATCGTTTCTGGTGCAATGGCAGAACGCACAAAATTCTCTATGTATCTCGTCTATTCGGTCATCATCTCGGCCTTCGTTTACCCTATTCAGGGCCACTGGAGCTGGGGCGGCGGATGGCTTAGCGAAATGGGATTCCACGACTTTGCCGGTTCGGCTGTAGTTCACTCTTGTGGCGGTTTCCTCGCTCTCGCAGGTGCAATCGTTCTCGGTCCTCGTCTTGGCAAATATACTAAAGCTGCTGACGGCTCGATTCGCTCAAACGCAATCCCAGGCCACAGCCTTGCGCTCGCAGCTCTCGGCGTTTGGATCCTCTGGATGGGCTGGTTCGGTTTCAACCCAGGTTCAACAGTCGCTGCAACAGGTGCAGTAGATGCTGACTGCTATGGTGGTGGCATTCTCGAAAACATGACTGCAATGTCGCACATTTTCGTAACTACAAATATCGCTGCTGCAGTAGGTGGTATCGTTGCACTCATCTACACTTGGATTGCTTTCGGCAAGCCTTCGCTCTCAATGGTATGCAACGGCATTCTTGCCGGTCTTGTCGGCATCACTGCAGGTTGCGACTGCGTGCCGATTTGGGCAGCTGCCGTAATCGGTCTCATCGCATCAGTAGTTATGTGCTTCTTCGTAAACTTCCTCGATACTAAGCTCCACATCGACGATCCTGTTGGTGCAGTTTCAGTTCACGGTATGGCAGGCTTTACAGGCACAATTCTCACAGGTGTTTTCGCATTCGACGAATGTGGCTATTCAATCACAACTCAGATTATCGGCGAGCTCGCAATTGCCGGATGGTCATTCGTTTGCGGTTTGATAATCTTCACAGCTATCAAATACACTCACGGCTTGCGAGTTGATGCACGCATCGAAGAGGAAGGTCTCGACGTTTACGAACACGGCGAAGCCGCTTACAACTAATCAACTGTTTTTTGTTCATAGCAAGAGAGCCTCTTGTGGAATTCGTTCCACAGAGGCTCTCTCCTTATTTTACACGATGCAAAGAAATGCACCAATCGATTTTGATATCATTTATTGGAAAAGATTACCTTTCCAGACAAATCATGCTTAACGCCGTCAACTACATCATATACATTGCCATTCTCGATGATCTTCACAGCTCTTCTGCTATTGCCAATGCTATTAGTAGAAATGGCTGTTGAACTCTTTTCTCATACTCGGTGTAAACTCATGCCTATGTCGTATCTAAACGCAAGGCTCCTGCCTTGCAAACTATCCCGTCGTCACTCAATTCAAGTCGCTCGTAAAAAAACGTCAGTTTTTTGTAAAAAAACAAGTACATTTGATACTTTTGTAAAGCACCATTCAACTAAATACATGAAAAAAACGCTACTGACATATATTTTGATTGTGTTAGGCAATATTTGCCATGCTCAAAGGTTCAATCATATAAAACATGACATTGAAGCTTTTTCCGTGTACGCTTACGGCGATACAGCAAATGGAATAATTCCCATTTATGAAATAATTGCTGCGGACCCAAAAGACAGCATAACAGCCAAAAAGATAAACCGCCAACTACTTGACCATTGGGAACTTAATGACTATAAATCTCCTACAGAAGTGCCAATTGCCTTTTTTCGAAACATTGAAGAACTAAGCCCTATACGATTCATAGACAACGCCGTTGTTATCAATTATGAAATGTATGACAACACTGGTCTCGACTATACAGACACCCGCTTTTATGACCTTGATACAGGAACAGAACTAAAAGACACTACAATTCCTACGTATGCTTATTTCACTGAAGACGGCTACACTAAATGGCTCAATGACATGTGGCACGACTACGTTTTCGACGCATTGGACAAAGAGGGATACTTTAGCCATGGCAGAGAAGGCTATTACATTGACGACATAGAATATTTTGACAGATACAACAATGGCTGTTCACTATTCCACACAAAAAACTCATGGGAACCAGGTACACTTCACGTAAGCCTTGCAGATTGCTATATCAGATACCATTTATGCTGTTCTCCAAGCTACAGTCACCAATATACGTATGCCGAAATAGAGCCACTCCTTTCTGAATTTGGCAAACAAATCCTTGCCCCTTCCTCCGAACCAATGAATGCAGTTGCCCACCTTCGTCACCAGTTATCTTGCCAACCACTCATCAAAGAACATCTGTATGCCTATGTTAATCTTGACGGAGAAACTGCCATTATCTCCTTTAACATCAACAACGACAACATAACAGGAACTCTATACCTAAAAAACACACCACTTTATCTACTAGAAGGGAAAGTCGCGACCAAATTCTTTCACGAGAACATAACTATAAAAACACTTCAAGGAGAACGTGTCGGTGTAATAAAAGAGCTTAGCTACAACCGAAAAGAAACCATATTCTACACTCCTCAAAAACATTCATTAAAAATAGAGTACGTTGAATAAACTGAGTACATCACCAATTTTCGGTGCAAATTCTTGCCTTTATCTTCAAAGAGATACGCAAGTAATAGGATAACAACAAGAAAGAAGGAGGATAACCACACGACAAAGGCTCTCCAGCCTTACAGCCAGAGAGCCTTATCAATCTCTTCTTTTATAGCAAGCCCCCTTAGGGGGCAAAATGTACTAGTTTTGATTCATTCCTCCTTGTCTCCTTCGTTCATTATGTTGTTCAGTCCATTGAAATCAGGGAGTACACGAGTGAATTCCTCTGGTGCATCTTTACCAAGATGGAACGTTGCCACTCCCATCGGTTTAGTGTAGTCACGCACAGCAACCTCCACCACCGTTTTGTCCATCTCGCGACATAATACAATTCCAACAGAAGGGTTCTCATGGGGTTGACGTACAGTTTCGTCAAGTGCCGTCAAGTAGAACGCCAACTGTCCGAGATGCGAGGGTTGGAAACGCGCATCTTTGAGTTCTACAGCAACCAGGCAGTTCAGTATTCGGTTAAAGAACAACAAATCGATGAACTTTTCCTCTTCTCCTATTTTCACCCTGTATTGCGGACCCATGAAAAGGAAGCCCTGTCCGAAACGCTCAATAAACTGCTTTATGTTATCCACAATCAAGCTGTTAAGCATGGGCTCGTTGCGATCCTCAGCCTCTTCGTAAAGGTCATCAACGTTGATAAAATCCAGAAGCAATTCGTTCTTGAATGCTTTAGCAGTCTTGATTGCAAGTTTCGTGTCGCTTATGGCAGAAGAGAAGTTGTTCGGTAAATTGGCACGAGAACTGAAGTCCTTATCATTGAGATAATCTTCCAACTGGTACTTGTTCCAACGTTGTACTGCACATTCATGGATGAAGAACGAGCGTTCCTCAAAAGATTCTCTTTTACGAAGAATCAATACGTGATGTGAGAACGGAACTTGCACAAATTCAGACCAATTCAATTCGTCGCCCATTGGGTACTGAATTGAGTCTCGATTGTTATCTTGTTGACTGCTTGATAGTTGCAAATCGGTACCCGCTGGATACCGATTTATGTACGGGCTCCATTCTTCATAGAAAGTGCGCATACGTTTTAGCATACTTTCTCCAAAGCCTTTTAGACCTGGCATCTCTTTCTGAAGTTGTTCGCTTATCTGCCTGATAGCCCCTGTTCCCCAGAAACCACGACGCGAATTCTCCGAAATATAACGCAAAAAACGAATGAACATTTCCCGGATGGGGAATGACTCTTTGTTTTCGTATTGAGAATCCTACATCATTTGCTCTGTCTAGGATTAGTAAATCCTTTTCCTTCTTCACTAAGAAATTGAATGATACTATCTATAGGAAACGATACTTCATACTCAAATGGAATTTCACGACCTGGATAAACCTCCTTATGTTGGTAGAATAGACATAAGTATAGTATACTGTTCTCCATTCTTAAGTATGGCTCTGTACGTGGCTTTTGTTTCTTCATCTGTGTAACTAATGAATCTGTATTTATCCAAGTTTCGGAGTCCTCTATAAAACCACACAAATATCGTTTTTCTATTTTTGATAGCAGTCCGTCAACATCGGTAATACAATCCCATGTAAATCTTTCTCCAGTGGTATTATTAAAAATTGCTGTATATTGATCGAATTCACCACGTCCAAAATCTTTCCCATATGTTTCAATTGTTATTGTATAGTTGCTAAACAACTCTGTTTTATTCCTATTCAAAGCCACTACTCTATCAAAGACAATCCCAGAATATCCTTCGTTTAAATAGCTTAATTCATCATTTATTATCTCGTCAACACACTTGGCATTGCACAACATGATATCATTCCAACTCTCAATAATCGAGGTGTCAACACGGAGTTTATGATCATAATCATATTTAAGAAGATACATTCTACTCCACTTTATGAATTCTTGATACTCTATGTCATCTTCTTTAGGCTCAAAATATGCAACCCATCTCACATTGATACCCAAAGAATCTACCTTTTTTCTGAAAATCCAGTATTCTTCATTAGGCTCTTCGTCTTTTTCAAACAAAAATGGCAATCTGAAATCTGTAGCTTCATTAATAGCTAATGTAGTGACATTATTTTGGGCAAACGCCTGCTTGCTAGTGGCGGGTTCTGCTTTTATTACAGGTTTTAGTACTTCATAATCAGTAATGATCCTTTTGTTTTGCTCTTTTTTACTACTATTGCATGAAGTTAGTAGGCATATGCCTAGTATAGAGATAAGAAATAATATACATCTCATCGTTCTCATATTATGCAAAAAGAACATATATATTGCTAATATTATTCATTGCAGGCAGCTGTA
>JAKSLG010000018.1 GCA_024401295.1 Bacteroidales bacterium
GGTGCAGATGCTCCGGAAAAGGCTGGTTTTTACTACGCATGGGGCGAGACAGAAACCAAAGAAAACTACAACTGGAGCACATACAAGTGGTGTAAAGGTTCGGATCATACGCAGACAAAATACGTTCCTCAGTCGTATTCATCTTATGGCTATGAAGGCTTCTATGATGACAAGGTGACTCTCGAAAAGGCCGACGACGTGGCCTCACAGACATGGGGTGGCAGTTGGGTAGTCCCAACACTCACCCAGCAGGAGGAACTCCGCGACGAATGCTACTGGGTATGGACAAATACCTATAATAGAGTAAGCGTAAACGGTTACATCGTCTATAAGGCTAAGAAAGTCAGTGACAAAGGAGAAAAGGTAACTTCAATAAGCACTCCTTCACCTGATTATGACGTTGCTACGGATGCGCATATTTTTCTCCCTGCTGCGGGCTACCGTTTGGACACGAATCTCGATCGTGTGGGCGACCAAGGACTCTACTGGTCGTGTTTGCTCAGTGCGAGTAACTCCAGCCGCGCGTGCCGCTTTGACTTTGGCTCGGGCCACGTGGCTTGGGGCAGCGACGGCCTCCGCTATCTCGGGTTCTCTGTGCGCCCTGTGTGCACGGTTGAAAAGACCCCAACCGCCATCGACTCTATCAACACCGACAATGCCGGCAAGGTAACCAAAACCATCGAAAACGGCCAAATCATCATCATCCACAACAACAAGAAATACGACCTCTCAGGTCGCGAATTGTAATTCTCTCGTAGAGACGTGGCATGCCGCGTCTCTAACAGAAACATAAAGAGACGTTGCCCATCAGCAGCGTCTCTTTTTTGTCATTCGGCAACCTTCAAAAATATTCCCTTACAGCAAACTCAAATTGTTCGATGAATATAATGTTGATCTGAAGAGGTAAAAAGTACAAAAAGAAGATAGATACGCTCAGAGGTTGTTGTCTTCTGGGCGTTTTTTGATTGCTGATGGCACAAAAACTCTGTCATACAACATAATAAGGAACATCGTATCAAAAAAACGATATATTTGTGCATTGCAAACATCGGGAAAAGGTCCATGAGCAATAGACAGATTGCAATGCTCCTTTGTTCGAACTAAAACATTGAATTATGGCAGACGAAAAAGGCAAAATCCGCGTACACGGAAAGGCACAGAATCGAACAGTCTTAGGCATCGTCAATGCATATCTGACAATGCATCCTCAAACAACAGCCGACGAATTGCGCAAGGCGTTTCCATGTACTGTTGCAAAAAAGTATGAGAAGAATGACAATGACAGCTATGGACTCTTCCGCGAAATTGTGACTGTCGATGGCAAGCGACTCTGGAAAGATACCGAAAAGGAGGCTGTCAGCGACCTTAACCATTTTGAACAGGCCGACGAGACGATTCATACCGCCGACGGCAAGGAACTGGCGATGGTGTCAACTTGGGTCGAGAGCGACTACAAGGCCATGATTGAGTGGGCGAAGCAGTATGGCATTGAGGTAGCCTCGTTCGAGAAGGCTGAAGCGCTCAAGAAGGGCAGTTATCGTTTTGAATATCTCGACGGCTATGTTGCGCCGCTGATGGCGGCCGCTGCGGGTGCTGTGGCGGAAGCCGAAGCCCAGGCAGATGATGGCGAAGAGAAGAAAAAAGAGTGCAAATGCAAGTGCAAGAAATGGTGGATTATCCTGCTCATCATCTTGCTGATACTTCTGTTGCTTCTGTTGTGGTGGCTGTTCTGCGGCAAGAAGTGCTGCTGCAAGTGCGGTTGCAATAAGGATGCCGTTGCTGTTGTTGATTCTGCCTCGCTTGTCGAGCAGGCCAAAGCTGTTCAGGACAGCCTTGTTGTTGAGGCTGTGAAGAATATCGAGAAGATTGAGAAGAAATTCAATACGGCAAAATTCTTCAAGGGCAAGGCTGACCTGTCGGACGACACGAAGGCTGTCCTTCAGGATCTTGAGTCGTTGCTCAAGGAGAATTCAAATCTCAAGCTGAAGCTCATTGGTCATACGAGCAGCGAAGGCAACGAGACGTATAATCAGAAGCTTTCCGAAGACCGTGCGAAGGCCGCTGTCGATTTCCTCGTATCGCGTGGCATCGATGCCAGCCGCCTCATGTTTGAAGGCAAAGGCAGTTCAGAGCCGGTGAGTGACAATCCTGAAGAGAACCGACGTACGGAGTTCGTCGTGATTGAGGAGTAGGGGAGAAGAATCAGACAAATAAAGGTGCATCATCCGAATGATTTTTTCGGGTGATGCTTTTTTTTAGATTTTTATTCTGATTGTTGTGCCTTCGCCGATGGCGGTATCTGCCACGAAAATCTTGCCTTTGTGGTATTCGCAGATGATACGTCGGGCAAGTGCGAGTCCGATGCCCCATCCGCGTTGCTTGGTTGTGAATCCGGCATCGAAGATGCGGCGTGCTGTTGCGCGTGTCATGCCCTTGCCCTTGTCGGTCACGTCGATGATGGCTTTTGTGCCATCATGTGTCTGGTTGATGACGATGTCGCCTCGTCCGTTCATTGCGTCGGCAGCATTGCGGCAAAGATTCTCTATGGCCCATCCGAGGAGGACGGGATTGTGTCGGACTGGTGTCTGATTGTCAGACAGGTTGAGTTGTATATTGATGCTTTGCGGCATTCGTGAACGGAGATAGCTGACGATTGATTCGAGTGTCTGTCCGATATTCTGGTCGACCATATCTGGCGAAGATCCGATTTTTGAGAAACGGTCTGCAACATGCTTCAGCCGTTCGGTGTCGCGTTGTATTTCAGTTGCGACAGTCTGTGGCTCGACGTCGCCGCTTGCGAGAAGGTCGGTCCATCCGTTGAGCGCGGTTATTGGCGTTCCGAGCTGATGTGCTGTTTCGCGTGCTAGTCCTATCCAGACCTTGTCCTGTTCGCGCTGTTTTGCCCGGCTGAACACGAGATATGCGAAGATGATGAAGAGAGCGGCGAGAGCGATGGCCACGGCAGGGAAGAGCGACAGACGCCTGATGACCGATGATTCGGCATAATAGATATGCTGAATGTTGCTCTGCCCAATATTGATGTCGAACATGTGTCCGTCTTTCTTCATCTCCTCCAATGCGGCCTCGACATCATCAACATTGCGTGCAGAGATAACGGCATCGAGCGAGTCGGTCACAATGACCGGAATTGATGTATTGCCTTGGATTATGTTGAAGAGGAAATCGATAATTTCGCTGTCGTCGCGTTCATCTTGCGAAATAAGTTTCGTTGCCTCGGCCCATTGTTCCATTTTGTCACGTTCCTCCTTTTCGACGTTCGAGACGATGACGCTTGAAAACCATAGGACAAATATGCAAATTGCGCATGCAAAAGCCATCAAAGCTAATAAGCTGAACTGCTGATATTTCTGCGATTTGTGATTCATAGCAAAAAATATTTGTTACAAAGCGGTACTATAGATAACATGTTGTTTTGTTACTTTTGACCCAAAATTAATGATTTTATTAATATGGAAAGAACTTGGCGCTGGTTTGGTAAGAAAGATAAGATCACACTTGCCCAACTTAAGCAAATTGGCGTAGAGGGCATTGTTACCGCTCTCCACGATGTACCTCTGGGTCAGGTATGGACTCAGGAGAAGATTCATGAGCTGAAAGCATATATCGAGAGCTATGGCATGAAATGGAGTGTTGTTGAGTCGCTCCCTGTTGTTGAAACTATCAAATATGCTGGTCCTGACCGCGACGAACAGATAGAAGTTTACAAGGAGAGCCTGCGCAACCTCGGCAAAGAGGGAGTGAAGTGCATCTGCTACAACTTCATGCCTGTGCTCGACTGGGCGCGTACCGACCTTTCGCACGAGAATCCAAATGGTGCAAACAACCTCTACATGGACTGGGGACAGTTCGCATATTTTGACATCTATATCCTTCAGCGTCCTGCTGCACGTGCAGACTGGGCTGCCTTCTCGAAGGAGCACAAATGGGGTCGCGACCTTGTGGCTGAGGCCGACAAGATAAAGGAGACAGCCACTCCAGAATTCGACCATGCAATGGTTGAAAACATCATCATCAAGACTCAGGGCTTTGTCTCGGGCAACTTCAGCGAGGGCGATTCTGCTCCAGTGCAGAAGTTCCGCGATCTGCTCAAGCTCTATGACGGCATCAACAAGGAACAGCTCCAGCAGAACATGAAATACTGGCTCGAGGCTATCATGCCTATCTGTGAGGAATATGACATCAATATGTGCGTACATCCGGATGATCCACCATATCCTGTGTTCGGTCTGCCACGCATCATCGGTCGCACCGATGATATCCAGTGGATGCTCGATGCTGTGCCAAACAAGCATAACGGCTTGACATTCTGCGCCGGTTCGTTCTCGGCTGGCGAGCACAACGACTGTGTTGCCATGGCAAAGCAGTTTGCTGACCGCACACACTTCGTTCATCTCCGTTCGTGCCACATCTTCCCTAACGGAAACTTCACGGAAGCAAGTCACCTTGGTGGCCGCGGCGATCTCATCGAACTCTGCCGCATCTTTGAACAGGCTGAGAAAGACGGCAAGTGCAACTCAGGCCGCCGACTCCCTATGCGCGTCGATCACGGCATGACCTTCACCGACGAGCCAGGCGGTGTCTTCGACGAGAGCAATCACGGACACAATGCCGGCTACACACTCCTCGGACGAATGTTTGCCATGGGACAGATTCAGGGCATCATGGCCACTGTCGACCGCGAGTTAGGCATCGAGTACAAACAGCCAGGCTTCTACGATTAATAGTATATTGACAATGAAACTAAATGATATTCTCTCCGAGAAATTTGATGCCTCGGAATGGGAGGCAAAAGGATATCTCCTCCCAAAATTTGACATAAAGGCTGTTGCCGCTAAGACACATGCCAACCCTACGTGGGTCCACTTCGGCGGTGGCAACATCTTCCGTGCATTCCCTGCAGCCATCCTCAATGACGCCCTCAACACTGGCGAATATGATCGCGGCGTTATCGTTGCCGAGACTTTCGACTACGAAGTCATCGACAAGGCTTATGCACCATACAACAATCTCTCGCTTGCCGTTTCACTCTGTTCTGATGGCAATATCGAGAAAAAAGTCATCGCCTCTGTTACCGAAGCGCTGAAGGCCGACTATCAGTTTACCGACTGGCAGCGCCTGGTTGAGATATTCCGCAACCCATCGTTGCAGATGATCTCTTTCACCATCACCGAGAAAGGCTACACATACAATGAAGCTGACCTCGCTCGCGGTCTGCAGCCAGTCTTTGCCATGGGAAAAGTATGCGCACTCCTTCTTGAGCGTTTCAAGGTCGGTCAGATGCCGCTCACAGTTCAGTCAATGGACAACTGCTCGCACAATGGCGACAAGGTAAAAGCCGGTATCGCTGCCTACGCAGAGCGTTGGGTGAAGGACGGACTTGTGCCTGCTGAATTCCTCGCTTATCTCAAAGATGCTTCGAAGATCACCTATCCTTGGTCTATGATCGATAAGATTACTCCACGACCACACGCAAAGGTTAAGGAACTTCTTGTTGCCGATGGCTTTGAGGATAACGATTATATCGAGACTGAGAAGCACACGTTCACAGCTCCTTTCGTCAATGCCGAGGAAGTGCAGTATCTCGTTGTTGAAGACAACTATACGAATGGTCGTCCACCACTCGAATTGGGTGGAACGCTTTATACCACACGCGAGATCGTAGATCAGGTGGAGACCATGAAGGTGACGACATGTCTCAATCCACTTCATACAGCGATGTCAATCTACGGATGTATGCTCGGCTACACACTCATCTCTGCCGAGATGGCCGATGAAGATCTCCGTTCTTTCATCCAGAAGATTGGATATATCGAGGCTATGCCTGTTGTTACCGATCCGGGCGTTCTCAATCCTTACGAGTTCATTGGCGATGTGATCAACAAGCGTCTTCCTAATCCTTTCATGCCTGACGCGCCACAGCGTATTGCTTCTGATACAAGCCAGAAGCTGCCAATCCGCTTTGGAGAAACGCTCCGCAAGTATCATGAGCGCGGACTCGACAAGAAGAATCTTGTTCTCATTCCGCTCACACTTGCCGGTTATGCACGCTATCTGAAAGGCGTCAAGGACAATGGTGAGAGCTTCGAACCATCGCCAGACCCACTGTTGGCAGAACTTCAGGCCATCGTCGCACCGCTCCAGATTGGTCGTGCCGATCAGGACTGGTCATGCCTCCGCACTCTCTATAGCCGCAAGGATGTCTTTGGTGTTGACCTCTATGAGATAGGCATTGGAGAGCAGGTAGAGTCTATGGTCAAGGAACTTTATGCAGGTCCAGGCGCTGTACGCAGCACCCTCCACAAATACACTCTCGCACGCTAAGAAACAATAAATACGAGCAAAGCAAAGGTGGAATGGTTGATGCCATTCCACCTTTTTTTATGTCGTTGCTCAGATAGTCATGATGTCATAGCCGAGCTCGGCCATCTGTTTGCGCAGCTCGACGCCGTCGCTCTTGACAACGCTGATGCCAAGCGAGCGGCTTGGGATCTGCTTGTAGATGTCTGCCGAGACAGCCGAGACGATATCGGCTTGAATGATCTTGTATTCAAGAAGGTCGTGGAGCACCGAACCAGTCTGTGTGATGTTCTGTTTTTCGATTTCCGACACTTTGTCGGTGCGATAAAGGACGAGACCGTTTTCGGCACGCACGACGGTGAAAAGGATGTCGCCATCGAAGCATGGACAAGCGAATGCCAGTTTGGCATCAGCACGCTGGAATTCCTTATATTGCTCCTTTTCGAGAATTTCCTTGAGGGCCACTTTTGTCACCATTCCGTCTTCATAGGCCATGAGGAGATAAGCGTTGCGTTCATGTTCGTGAATGGCAATTGTCAGCTCGGCATCGTCGGCATAGCATTCGTTGACGATCTGATATTTCGAATCGGGCAGGAATTGCAGATATGCAATAGGTTCTTCGAAGCCTTCGTCCCAGTTGAACAGCACATTGTTGCGCAACTGACCTGTGGCAATCTTGGCCAACTCCCGGTTTTCGTCCTTGCTCTGTCGTTCTGGCTCAGATGCCGGTTCCGGTTCCGGTTCTGGCTCTGCTGTTGCTGGAATCTCGTCAACAGGCTGTGGCTCAGCGGATTCAGCGACCGTTTCTTCTTCAACATCTGCCGGCTTCGTTTCGAGGTTATTGATAATCTCGTCGAAATTGAACTCTGTGTTTGATGCCGGCATTGAGGCAGCATTTTTGAGTCGCTGCACGCGGAATTGTCTGAGATAGTCACCATTGAGCGGCTCGCACGAGCTGCCCTGTCGCTCATAAACCTTCGTGTGGAGAGTGATGATGGCGTTGAAGCATGGTTTGACTTTGACAATATAGACTACGCAGCCATCTTCGTTTTCGTCGAAGCTTGTCTCGATGAGCGAATTGGCAATGAGACCGAGATATTGCTTGACTTGGTTATGGAAGAAGATGTCGTATTTGTCCTGGCTATACTGAAACTGTCGATATGCAAGGTCGTTTCCGATGCCGATAGCCGTTCCTTCGTTGTTGACGCCGATGTACAGCGTGCCGCCCTGCGTATTGAGGAATGCGCATACTACCTTGAGAATTGTCTGCACCTGCTGTGCAAGGTCTGGGCGCATGTTGTTGTCTGGCGGATAGACCATGCTGGTCTTGAACTCGACCTGCTTGTTCTCTTTGCCATAGTTCTTGTGTGCCGACTTGCGTTGTTTGAGGTTGAGATGCTCAAAAATCTTCGTGTCGATTTCGGCGCGTGATTTCACGCTTGCAAAGTCGCCCAAGAGGTTGTAGGCCAGGACAAGCGAAGCCAGTTCCTTGAGTCCGAGTTCGCTGTCGTTGGCAATCGTGTTCCACAGTTCGGCATTATGCTCCGGATGGTTGCGTCGGCTGATGATGAGCAGCTGCATGAAGCGGAAATGAAGCTGGCTTTCGCGCATGAACATCTCAGGTCCGGCCTTCTCGATTTCGCGCAATTTCTCTTCATCGACTTTTTCGTTGATTGAAAATTCGTGGAGCATCTTCATCAGCTCCATGCGCCAATGATAGTATTGCATCGACTGCTTGTCGTCGGTCAGCATTGCAATGATGCGGGCCATGCCAAGGTAGCTGTATGCACGCATCGTGTTTTCGACGGCGGCCTGTCGGTCCATCAGAAGCATGAGCTCGTGTACGTACGAGTTGTCGAGTTGTGCATCGGCCTGCAGCACCTCCTTGTCGTTGCTCTGTCCGTCGTGGATGGCGTCAACGGCATAGTTCTGCATCAGGCGATAGAAGGCATAGCCTTCGTCCCAGTTCGGGCGTGCGATATGCTTGATGAATGTCGTGCTGACATTGCTTCGGCGTGTGTCGTCATCTTGTTCAACTTCAACGAGGATATAATCGCCAGCCTTCACCTCGCTATCCACGACGATGTTGCTTGGAATTGTCGCGTTGAGCGGATAGCCTTCAGCCGAAACGCCGTTGAGACCGTTGCCAAGCCTGCTCTTGACGAGCATCTGGAATGTGTTGCCATACGAAACTTCGTCGTGTATATATTCGCGGATGAGCTTGGTCATCGTGAAGCGACATTCGCCATCAGGCTTGATCGAAATGACCTTGGCAGGCAAGACGAGCGGATTGCCATCGTCGTCAACGAAGACCTTGTCGATGATGCGCGGATTCCATTTGACAATCTCCGAGAGAACGATTGTTCCTTCGCCCTTGACGTTGTCCATGACAATCTTGCAGTGGAAAGTAGGCTCCGACGTGTCGTCGAGCTGACCATCGATGATGATATCGACTTCGTCGCCTTGTTCTGGCAGCATCTTTACGAATTCCGGCGTCGTATTCTGCTGCACCTTCTCGCTGTTGAGCGCAACCTCAATCTCGTTCCACAATTTCTGATATGACGTAAGGTCATCTTCGTTGAGCTTGATCTTCTCGTTCAGGCCGCCGTTGACCATGATCTGCTGCTGATGCCATGGCAAAAGATCTTCGGGCAGAACAGGCTCGCTGTCATCCTCGTTTATCGGCAAAACCTGAATGCCGCTGTCGCCAATGCGAAGCTGCGATTTGTTGCCCTTGTATGTCTTCATCACGATGTTGTCGTCGAACGAATCATCGTCCTGATCTGTGATGGCAGCAAGCTTTTCAACAAGAACCTCGACCTTGCTGATGTCTTCCCACGAAAAACGCATGATTGTCGCGCCGGAACCCATCAGGCAACGAAACGAACGCTCGAGAAGCGTTCTTGGCGATGTCGGCGAGACAAACGACGCATAGCGAAACAGCATTGCCCTGTTTAGTTGCATGTCGCATGGCAAAACGCTCTGCTGTTCCTCATTGAGCGTCTGGACAAGACACTGCTCCATGGCCAATGCCTTGATAATCTGATGTATAGATTCGCTCGATGCTGCCGACGCATAATCTGCATTGGCCTTCTCGCTGCGTATATACATCTCGATGAGTTTGATAAAAGCACTGCGGAAAGGCTCCTGCTTCCAGTATTCAAGCGGATTGAGCTCGATGATGCGAAAAATATCGCCCATCTTGCATTTCATCAGTTCCGGCTTGAGCGAAAACAACGTAACCAGAACACCAAGCTTATGCTGAGGCTGATATATATAACCCGACATCTCGAGCTTGCTCAGCAAATCGGCAATATACTGTTCATGACTCTCCTGCCCGACAATCTGTATAGCTTCCGTAAACCGGCTCGACACATCGATGCTCGCGCTCAGTCGTTCCTGAAGCATCTCGCGCTCCATTCCCGATGTCTGTTTCAGAATATCGCTCTTCTCGAGCAACCATAATATGTCCGACTGCATCTCCTCAATCATCTCCGACTGATCGTCCCGACCCGAAATCTCATGCTGAAGCCATTCTGTGCATACCTCGTCAAACGTCTGCCCGCTTATCGTTCCAAAAAGCAACTCAACAAATTCACCCTTCTTCCATTCCGTCTCACCCTGGCGACCCTTCAGCGCCTCTGTCATCTTATGCGGAAGCGTACTGCTCGCCCTCCGTATCGAATTATTCTCGCCCGTTTCAACCTTCAGGCTCAGCCGTGTTCCACTTTGATCCGTCACCTTGCATTTGACGTGCTGATAGGCATATAGCCTCGTATGCGAATCATCCAGATGAAATATGAATCCATAGGTATCCGACAACAGATACGTCCGGTTTTCGCCGCCGTGGGGTATTATCTTTGTAACGACAAAGTCATAGACCGACCCTATCTTGTAAAACTGTTTTATGTATGGCGAGAAATCCTGAACCAGCGTCAGATCGCCCGTGTTTTCGTTATAGTCTTTCACCAGACACCTCAGCGTCGCGGGTATATCTTCGTTAAGCTGAAACCGCAGCAGACTTATCGGATATTGCCTTCCATCGTCAAGCGTCACAATGTAGCATTTTCGGTTGTTTATAACCTTCGTCGTTCCATCGACGGGCAGCGTCAGCACTTGCCCTTTCCTAAATTTGTTCATAATTATCAATGAGTTTTATTCGTATTTGCGAATATAACGAAAAAATACGTGGAAATATTTTCTCTGTCAAATAAAAAGAATTGTTGAAAACAATCGTATTGGTCTTCCGCTCGGCGTAGGTTCTGCCTTGAATATAGTTAATGCGCAGTTTTATGTTCATTTAGCTGACGCTCAGTCTTTGTTCATTTCTTCTTTGCACCGGTCAAAGAAGACTGCGAAGCTGAACGTCAGTTAAACCGAACCAAAGAAGAAACCTCGTCGCAGAGAGCTGTCTCGCTAAAAAATCGTCTCACTCAGCTACACGACAAAAACCCGCTTCGCTCAGACATTTGCCGTGCTTCACGCTGATCTTACCGATTTTTACCTCCGGTCAGCTTCGCAGTCTTAACGCAAACAGCTCAAGGCGACTTTCATGGCTTCGTTGAAGCCATTTCGAAAACAGGCTCTTTTGTTCGGCATAAGTTCCATGACCACGTTTTTTTCTGAACGACACACTGAAAAAAAGGTAAACAAGTTAGAAATGCACATGAAAAGCAAATTTTTCATGCAAAAATTTGCCCGAAACTCTCTTTTGTAATATTTTTGCTTTTACATATCATATTTACATACCAAACGCAACAAAAAAATGAAACAGAAAATCCTATCCCTTATCTTCATTGCAATCTTCGGCATTGCAGCAAAAGCACAGACAATAGTAGATAGTGGCGACGGATGGTCGCTCGACAGCGAGGGATTACTGACGATAACGAAGGATTTTACGTTCTATTATTCTTCAGATATTCCATGGTATGCATCACGAAACAATGTGAAAAGCGTTGTGATTGCTGAAGGAGTAACAGAGATTGCTGAATATGCATTCCAAGGTTGTTCTGGTCTGACGAGCGTGACGATCCCAAAGGGTGTCACAAGCATAGGTAATTATGCATTTTACGATTGCTCAGGTCTGACGAGCGTGATGATCCCAAAGGGTGTTATGAGCATCGGTTATTTTGCGTTCGAAGGATGTGACATAGAGGAATTGCATCTTGAATCTGTTGAGTCGTACTGCAATATCTCATTTGGTTATGGTTCTAGTCCCTTGAGTTCTGCCTGGGGCGACGTGAAGCTGTATGTAGGTGAAGACGAAGTGACTTCGTTAGTAATCCCTGAAGGTGTCAAAACGATCAATGATTCCGCGTTCAAAGGTTGTTCTGGTCTGACGAGCGTGACGATCCCAAAGAGTGTTATGAGCATCGGTTCTAGTGCGTTCGAGTATTGTTATGACATAGAGGAATTACATCTTGGTTCTGTTGAGTCGTACTGCAATATCTCATTTGGTTATGGTTCTAGTCCCTTGTATTCAGTCTGGGGCGACGTGAAGCTGTATGTAGGTGAAGATGAGGTGACTTCGTTAGTAATTCCAGATGGGGTCACAGCTATTAATGATTATGCATTTAAAAACTGTTTAGGCCTGACGAGCGTAACGATACCCGAAGGTGTCGGAAGTATTGGTGATTATGCATTCTCTGGTTGTTCTGGTTTGACAGGCGATTTGACGATACCCGAAGGTGTCGAAAGTATTGGTGATTATGCATTCTCTGGTTGTTCTGGTTTGACAAGTATAGAAATACCCTCAAGTGTCAAGAGCATTGGTAGTTCTGCGTTCTTTGGTTGTGATATAGAGGAATTACATCTTGGTTCTTTTGAGTCGTACTGCAACATCTCATTCGGTAATTTTTATTCTAGTCCTTCGTATTCAGTCAGGAGCGACACGAAACTGTATGTAGGTGAAGATGAAGTGACTTCGATAGTAATTCCGGATGATGTTACTACCATTAATTGTGGTGCATTCCAAGGTTGTTCTGGTCTGACAAGCATCACTATACCATCAACTGTCAAGATCATCGATGATTATGCGTTCTCTGGCTGCTCTGGTCTGACGAGTGTGACGATACCGGAAGGCGTTGAAGGCATTGGTAATAATGCGTTCTCTAGCTGCTCTGGTCTGACGAGTGTGACGATACCGGAGAGTGTTAAAAGCATTGGTAATAATGCGTTCTCTAGCTGCTCTGGTCTGACGAGTGTGACGATACCGGAAGGCGTTGAAGGCATTGGCGGGAAAGCGTTTGTGAATTGCTCTGGTCTTGTATGTGTAGACATAAGACCGACGAATGTGGAATATAATCAAGATAGTGACGATGAAACGCAGACTTTTTATAATTGCGACGAACTCAAATATGTATTCCTTTATCAGACTAGCGTTGTCAACAATCTGACGGATATTTTCCCGACATACAAAACAATCGATAGATTCTTCGTGCCGGATGACATTCTTGCATATTATAGAAGTCAATATGCTTCAAACAATGATTTAAAGGACAAATTCACAGGCTTTAGTCTGATAGAAAAACGTGGAGCAAACGATACAGAAGAAGTCGTTGCTTTGAGTCTTGAAAAAGGCAGCTACAATTTCATAGCATGGGCAGTCAACAATGGTGAAAAGGTGCGTGAAGACGAGGAGATTTCCATTGTTCTTACCCATGATTTCGACCTTGATGCTGACAACGTGACATGGCAGACGCTTGGCACGGCAGAGCATCCTTTCAAGGGAATTTTTGAAGGCAACACACTAAGCGTGATTGGCAACCGTCGTGCCGATGCTGTTCAACCTAAATCTATCTTCGGATATATCGGTGAGGGCGCAGAGATTCGCAATGTGGTCTTCAGCGACTTCATCATCGATGCCACATCGGCAGGCGTAACAGATGGAGGCAAGACATATTATGGCCTCGTGGCTAGGGAAAACAAAGGTCTTATCCGCAACAGCATCTTCGAAGGCCGAATGGAGATAGATGCCGACGCAGACGACATCGAGAATGCCGAGGCTTGCCTTGTCATCGACAACGAAGAGGGCGGCGAACTCGACCATGTGATTGGCTATTTCGAAGGTCTCGACGGCGAGGTGACAGGTAACAAGGCTTCGATAATCGTGATTCAGAACATAGGTCACGGCCGCACGCGAGGCCATAAGAAGAAGAGCGCATCTAACGGCAAGACGAAGTCGAAAGGCAACAGCACGGTGAGCGCCGAAGTGCCAGACGACATCAACCTCAACTATCGTCTCTTCACCGATGAGGAGTTTGCCGGTGCAGAGCCAGCCTACTGGCTCAACTTCGATGGCGAAGGCTATTCGGGCGACTTCAACGGCGATTGGGCACAAGGCACCAAGCATCCGGTACTCGCCAAAGATGGTCATCTCGGCGCAACAGTCGGCATCAGATATAACGTCGAGAATCGCGATGAGAGTGTCCTCGGCATGTCGCCGGTCTTCTTTGCAGCATCGAAGAGTTCTGTCGAGGTGGAATATTCAGAGAAACCACTTTCGATAGAGGTCAACGGCACGGAGATAGACGCCGCCCAGCTTGGCGACATGAAGGCGAAGTTCAGCCTTGCCTCGATAGACACGAACAGCGGCAACGTGAATGTCGTCCTGAAATACGAGAAGCAGAGCACTCCTACAGCCGTTGAAGGCATCAATGCCGATGGCTCAAAGAATGTCGTCAAGACGGTTGAGAATGGTCGTGTAGTGATTATCCGCAATGGCGTGAAGTATGACCTTGCGGGGCGCGTTTTGGGTGATAAGTGATAAGTTTGTAAGTTTTAAGTTTTCATAAGTGGCGACGCCGAGTTTTGACTTGGCGTCGTTTTTTTGTTCGATTATGTTGTTCGGCGTAGGCTCTGCCTTGAATATAGTTTTATGTTCATTAGCTTACGCTCAGCTGTGCAGTCTTTTCTGTGCCGCTCAGAGAAAACGAAGCAAAAGAGAGCTCGTCGCCGGCATTTTTTTTCATGAGCCTTCTCTTCATTTCTTTTCTGTCCGTCAGAAAAGAAACCGAAGCAAAGAAAAGACTCTGCCGCAGCACTTCCGTGCCTAAGATTTCTGCTGCGAGCCTACGACCGCTAAAACGCCTCGCTCCGCTCGTTGAACGGCACCGGTCGTTTAACGGCTCTCCGGGCGAAATCTTTTAACGGCACTCCACTGAGGCGGCATTTTTTCTCTTGATGTTCTTCACAGGCTCAAGGCGACTTTCATGGCTTCGTTGAAGCCATTTTTGAAGGTGACCTTTTGCTTGAGCGGTGTCACTCCACTGAGGCGGCATTTCTTCTCTTGATGTTCTTCACACTAAAAACAACAGCTCAAGGCGACTTTCATGGCTTCGTTGAAGCCATTTGGGGAACTAAACCAATCATGTGCATTTGATTATGGTGATTGATGGCGGAAAGGTGCCGCATAAACGCCGAATGGATGTAGAGACGTCGCATCGAGATTGAAGGAAGCCGTTTGTCCTGCGATGTTTATTTCAAGAGTCCTGTCGGTCTATTTTTTGAAGAGCTTCATCTGTCTGATAATCATGAATCCGACGATGATGGCCGAGATCGTGTCGGCGATAGGCATGCTCCACCATACGCCGTCTGTGCCGAAGAAACGAGGCAGGATGATGAGGAATGGGATGAGCATGAGAAGTTGTCGTGTGAGCGATAGGAAAATGGCTTTCTTAGCCATTCCGAGCGACATGAAGAATCCAGTCGATGTGATTTGGAATCCGACGATTGGGAAGACGATTGTCATGACGCGGAGTGCGTGAATGGCGATGCCGGCCATTTCAGGATCGTCAACGAAGAGGCTTATAGGCACCTGCGGGAAGAACATGCTCATGATGAAGCATGACGACGTCACGCAGACGGCAGCCACGACGGTCAGCCTGTATGCTCTGATCGAGCGGTTGATTTGTCCGGCGCCATAGTTGTAGCCGAGAATAGGCTGCATGCCCTGATTGAATCCGTTGGCAATCATGATGAAAACGAAAGCGATGCGGTTGGCAATGCCGTATGCGCCGACATAGTAGTCGCCTCCATATTCTCCGAGGCTTTTGCATATGAGCGAGACGATGATGCAGGCGCAGAAATTGGTGAAGAATGGTGCGGCACCGATGCTGATGATGTCGCGTGCAATTTTTGCGCTGAACGTGAATGCACGTCGGCTGAAACGCAGATAAGTGTCAGGACGTGTGTAGTGGAAACAGATGCCGCAGAAGGCTGTAGCCTGTGCGCAGAGCGTTCCGATGGCTGCGCCGCGGATGCCCAGTTCCATGACGAAGATGAAGATGTAGTTGAAGACGGCATTGATGGTGACGGCGGTCAGCGTGGCCGCCATGGCACGTTGCGGATATCCCGAAGCGCGCACGACGTCGTTGAGACCGAGATAGAGGTGCGTGAGCACATTGCCGCAGAGCAGTGTCTGCATGTATTCACGGGCGTAGGGGAGCGTTGCTTCGCTGGCACCGAAGAAGAGCAGGATAGGGTCGAGGAAGATGAGCGCGAGCGTCATGAAGGCGAGTCCGATGGCGGTGTTGAGCCATACGACGTTGCCGAGAGCCGTTTCGGCGCCTTCCTTGTCTCTCTGTCCCATCTTGACCGAGATGAGTGTTGAAGAACCAACTCCGACCATTGCTCCGAATGCGGCGCTGAGGTTCATGACGGGGAATGTCGTTGCGAGTCCGGCCAATGCCAACGGGTCGCATCCGCGTCCGATGAAGATGCTGTCGACCATATTGTAGAGCGATGCGGCAGTCATCGCAATGATTGATGGCGTTGAATAGCGCAGGAGCAGACGGCCGATGCGCTCGGTGCCGAGTTGTTGCTGTCGGGTGTTATTTTCCATTCTTCTCGCGGTTTTGCTTTCTTATCTGGCGGAAGTCATCGACAATCATCAGAGCCTCGTTGCGAATGGCCAGAGGCAATTCTATGCGGCGAAGTCCGAGGCTCTTGAGCCATCCCGTGACTTCGTGCATTTGGAGAGTCAGCAGCACTTCGCGAAACTCCTCCTGCTCCTCATCGCTATAGTCGTCGGCTGTCCTGCCACGATATGCGTCGAGTTCCTCATCGCTGTAATAGATAATCTCCTCGCTGAGCGTCAGCAAGGTCTCGGCCTCGCACACTTCGTGTTCGCCGCAACATTCGAGGTTCGGATTAGGCTTTTTGCGCGAAGATGCAAATTCAGATTCGTCGATGTGCTTGCGGCTTTTTGCCAGATAGACAATCAGGCCGATTGTCAGCACACCTATCACGATGAGAACAATTAATGTCATTTCTGCTGCTGTTTTTTTCGAATGCAAAGTTACTCCAACTTTGGCAACGTAGGAATCCAAAAATACGCCTAATTGATTAAAAAATCATAATTGAGAGCTATCTTTGCACATCGTAAAAACGACAACAATGGAAATATTGACAAAAATCAGCGCATTTCTCAATCGCTACAGATGGGCCATCACGCTCTCGCTCTTCGTCTGCTGCATCTCGCAGCAATGTGCAATCAGCTCGCTGCGAAATGAAATCGCTTTCCTGCGCGACAAATACGAGGCTCCAGCAGCCAACGAATCGCTGTCAGACGACGTTTCTTCGGACGAAGTCGTGAACATTGCCGCCGAAAACACATCTGCCGGCAACGAGACAGCAGAGTCCAATTCGAATCATAACGCGCTGATAATATGTATCATAGCCGCCATCATCGTCGGAATATGGCTGTTTCTGGCATGGCGCAGATCGCTCTTCCCGTTCAATGCTCGCATCAGCGGCAAGATTTGGCAGGATTTCAGCGGCCGCATCGTCTATACGCTCACGATAAACAATCACGGACGTGCCGATGCCAACATCGACAATGCGATGATTGAGTTCATCAACATCAACGACAGACGCAAATTCCGAATGCCGGTGACCGATTTCCCGCTGATGCTGACGAAAGGCACAAAACACAGCGTCAACGTGTCGCTGCAGCGGCTTTTCGAGCAGAATCCCGACCTGACAAATTTCAAGATGATACGTGTGAGCGTCGACATCAACGGCAAACGACAGAATACGCTCCCTCTCGGAATACGATTCAAGACAGCATAAAGCCGAAAAATGGTCTCTTTAGGCTTGAATTCAATATTTATGTTGTAATTTTGAAGTCCATTAATCTAATGTAGATGAAACAATACAATTTCCTAAATCGCCTTGTAGGTTGGATTGTCTGTGCAATTTCCGCAATTACCTACATATTGACAACAGAGGATTCGGCCAGTTTCTGGGACTGCGGCGAATTCATTGCAACGGCAAATAAGCTTCTCGTAGGACATCCTCCTGGAGCGCCATTCTTCATGATTGTCGGTCGATTCTTTGCAATTCTTGCCCCATCGCCGGAATTGATTGCAAAATCAATCAACATCATGTCGGCTCTTGCAAGTGCATTCACGATACTTTTCCTTTTCTGGAGCATCACGCATCTTGCAAAGAAAATCTTCATCGATGATGAAGAGAACATCGAGCCATGGCGCATCTGGGCCGTTATGGGCGCAGGCGTTGTCGGTGCGTTGGCATACACTTTCTCAGACACATTCTGGTTCTCGGCTGTCGAAGGCGAGGTCTATGGCATGTCGTCGCTCTTCACTGCTGCCGTATTCTGGGCAATTCTGAAGTGGGAAAACGTGGCCGACGAGCCTCATTCAAACAGGTGGATCATCCTGATTGCCTATCTCATGGGCCTCTCGATCGGCGTGCACCTGCTCAACCTCCTCTGCATCCCGGCAATCGTCATGGTCTATTACTTCAAGAAATATACCATCACGACGGCCAACACCATCAAGGCATTCCTCCTTTCGTGTGTCATCCTTGCTGCCATTCTCTACGGCATCATTCCTGGCATCGTGAGCGGAGCTTCATATTTTGAGCTCTTCTTTGTCAACGAACTTGGCTTTGCCTTCAACACGGGCGCAGTCATCTATGCGTTCCTCCTTTTGGGTCTGCTCATCTGGGGCATCTATTTCACGTTCAAGAATGAGCATAAGATATGGAACACGATTCTGACATCGATAGCCGTCATCATTCTCGGCTATTCATCGTTTGCGATGGTTGTGATTCGTTCGAATGCCAATCCGACGATGGACCAGAACTCGCCGGAAGATGTCTTCAACCTCATGGGCTATCTCAACCGTGAGCAGTATGGCGACTGTCCGCTCTTCTACGGACAGCATTTCAATTCGCCTGTTGACCGCGAATCGATGAGCCAGAACGAGGGCAAGCCTGTCTATATGCAGAAGAACGGACGCTACGAAATCGTAGATACTCGTCCTGTCTATAAATATACCGACAACATTGTCTTCCCTCGCATGTACAGCAGCGACAGCCGTCATGTCGAGCAGTACAAGGCTTGGACGAACTTCGAAGGACGCGTAGTCAACGTGCGCGATGGCGAGGGCGGCCGCGAGACAATCGTGCGTCCGACATTCTTCGAGAACATCCGTTTCTTCCTTGCCTATCAGGTGAATTTCATGTACTGGCGCTATTTCATGTGGAATTTTTCCGGTCGCCAGAACGACATTCAGAGCAATGGCGAATTGATTCACGGCAACTGGATTACGGGCATTCCGTTCATCGATAATGCGATGCTTGGCGATCAGGATCTGCTTCCGGATTCGCTCAAGAACAACAAGGGACATAACCGCTATTTCATGCTTCCGTTCCTCCTTGGTCTGGCTGGTCTTTTCTATCAGGCCGGCAAGGGCAAGAAAGGCAAGCAGGGCTTCTGGATTGTCATGTTGCTCTTCTTCATGACAGGTCTGGCAATCGTTGTCTATCTCAACCAGACTCCATGTCAGCCACGCGAGCGCGACTATGCTTACGCAGGTTCGTTCTATGCTTTTGCAATATGGATCGGCCTTGGCGTTCTGCCTGTTGTCGAATTCCTTCGCAAGCTGAAATTTGCAAATGGCGTCTCGGCCATTGCCGCTTCGGTCATTTGTCTGCTCTTCGTGCCATGCGTAATGGCTCAGCAGAACTGGGACGACCACGATCGTTCGGGCTGTACGATTGCACGCGATCTGGCATATAACTATTTGAATACTTGCGATGAAAATGCAATCATCTTCACCAATGGCGATAACGATACTTTCCCATTGTGGTATGCACAGGAAGTTGAAGGCATTCGTACCGATGTTCGCGTCTGCAACCTCTCATATCTCTCGACATGGTGGTATTGCGACCAGATGAAGCGCAAGGCCTATGACAGCGATCCGCTTCCTATTTCGTTCACTCACGACCAATATTCGGGCGACCGCGACATCATCTATCTGCTCGACCGCAACAAGCAGGCCATCGACCTTGCAAAAGCCATCGACTTCGTCCGTTCCGACGATGTCTTGACTAAGTCGATACCGGAATATGCAGAAAGATTATGCTTCATCCCTGGACGCAAGTTCACATTGCCGGTTGACAGCGCTGCCGTGCTCCAGAACAATGTGGTTTCGGCCGACTATGCCGGCGACATCGTCAAGCAGATGAACATCAACCTCTCTGGCAAGCGATACATTCAGAAGAACGAATTCATGGTTCTCGACATGCTCGTTCAGAACAACTGGAAACGACCAATGTATTATGCCGTGACAGTAGGTCAGGAGAACTACGTCGGACTGAACAACTATTTCCAGCTCGAAGGTCTCGCATATCGCATTGCTCCAGTATCGTCGGTTGGCGGTCAGGGACGTGTCGATACAGAAAAGATGTATGACAAGGTGATGAATCAGTTCCGCTGGGGCTTCTACAACAAGCCAGGCATCTATCTCGACGAGAACAAGACTCGCATGGCAAGCAATCTGCGCCATAATCTTTCGCGCCTTGCAAGTGCACTTGTCGAAGAGTCGCTCGCGCTTGCCGATACCGATGAAGCTGCATCGACCGAGAAGCGCCAGAAGGCAATTGCCGTCCTCGATAAGATTCAGGCCGAATTGCCGGATTCGCTCATCCCTCATAACTTCTTCAGCCTCACACTCGCCGAGGGCTATTACCTCACAGGCGAGAATGCAAAGGGCGATGAAATTCTTGAGCATTATTCTCTTGAAAACTGGCAGGAGCTCAACTACTACATGAATCTGCCAATAGAAAAGATATCGACAGATGAAGTTCAGCGTTGCATTGCTATCTTCTCATACATCGAGAAAACAGCAGAGCAATTCAAGCGCAGGGAGCTTGTTGACAAGCTCGAAAAAGACTATACATCGCTGCTCGATAAATTCGAATATATGATGTAAAGCCATCGGTCGATGAACACTGACTGGATCATACAGCCGCCTGAAATTCTCAGGCGGCTTTTTCCTAACTCGTTGTGGCGTCTCGATAGTCATGAACGCAGGGAAATAGCCTTCACGTTTGACGACGGACCCGTGCCAGAGCAAACGCCTTGGGTGCTCGACATTCTGGCAAAATATGGCATAAAAGCGGCCTTTTTCTGTGTTGGCGACAATGTTCGCAAATACCCGGAAATTTTCGAACGCATCTGTGCCGAAGGACATATCGTCGGCAATCATACGTTCAACCATCTTCAGCTCTTGCATTCGGGGTGGAGCGACTATCGCAAAAACATCGACATGTGCAATGACGTCGAGAACAACAGGGCGCATTTCTTCCGCGCACCTCATGGACAGATAACGCCATGGCGTGCCAGACAGCTCACGCAGAGTGGTCAGTTTCAGAAAATTGTCTTTTGGGACGTGATGCCTAAGGACTATGACCGTAACCTCACACCGCAGCAAGTTTTCGACAACATCAACCGCTATGCGCGCAACGGCTCAATCATCGTCATGCACGACTCGATCAAGGCTGGCGAACGTATGCGATATGCACTCGAAAAAACTATTAATGAATTCGGCGAAAAGGGATTTTCGTTTGTCCCAATAGCCTGACATAAAGATTTTTGAACCATGAAAATCACAGTCAACGACGAAGAGATTGAATTTGCAGGCCAGACAGTAGCCGACCTCTCGAAGCAGCTTTCGCTGCCAGACAAAGGCGTTGCCGTTGCCGTCGATATGCAAATGGTGCCACGCGCACAGTGGCCGGAGACAAACCTCAGCGATGGACAAAAAATCATCATCATCAAGGCTGTCAGCGGAGGATAGGTTATGATGACACAGACACAGCTCAATTGTTTCACGCTTCAGTTCATCACACATCGCAACGAACAGCTCGATGAGGTCGAAGCTTCACGCCTTGCGCTCGAAGGCGGATGCCGATGGATTCAGTTGCGAATGAAAGATGCTTCGCACGACGAGATTGTTGCCGCAGCCAGGAAAATCATGCCTCTGTGCCGCGAATATGAAGCGGTCTTTTTGATTGATGATCATGTCGATATATGTGCCGAAGTCGGTGCTGACGGCGTTCATCTCGGCAAAAACGACATGGACCCGGCCGAAGCACGCGCCATACTTGGCAACAAGGCAATCATCGGCGGGACATGCAATACTTTTGCCGACATACAGAATATTCACGAGAAAGTCGATTATATAGGCCTCGGCCCATTCCGTTTCACGACAACGAAGAAAAAGCTCTCGCCTGTCCTCGGACTCGACGGCTATCGGAATATCGTGTGGCAATGCCGCGAACGTGGCATAAACACGCCTATCGTCGCCATCGGAGGCATCACAGAAGCCGATATCCTCGACATCATGAATTCAGGTCCTAACGGCATCGCGCTTTCCGGCACAATCATGAATGCCGACAAGCCTGTCGAAACAACTGAACGACTCGTCAAGACACTCCGTTATCGCATCTGAGAAATATCTGTTCCGAGATATACTTTTTTCAAGAAAAGGATTTTTTCATCTGTCTGCCACAACAATTCCCGCCACGATCAATGCCGTGGCGCATATTGTTATTCCTGTCACCTCGCCTTGCATTAGTAGGGCCGAAGTGATGAGTGAGACAACAGGCAACAGATACAGGAAATTGTTGGTGCGGACGACACCGATTTTGTTCACCGACACATTCCATAGCCACAGGCAGCCTGCCGAGGCAATCGCTCCAAGATAGAATATTGATCCGACGACTTTTGCCGACGATGTCATGGCTTCAAGCTCACTGTTGTCAAATATTATTATTGCTATCGGAAGTATCGTGACAAGCGAATAAAACATCATTCTTCTCTCGACAACAACCTCTTTCAAGCTCTTGCCGATTCTTCCGAGCACAACCGAATAGATGGCCCACATTACTGCACATGCCATCGCCAATAAATCGCCAGTAGGAAATATGTCTATCAGCATTTTACCATCGGTCACCAGAAGTAATACTCCAAAGAATGCAACGAGCGAACCGGCTACATATCTGAGGCTTGGCAATTCTCTCCTCAGCACTAATTCTATTGCGGCAGAGATGACGGGAACGGTTGCGCATATCAAACCCACGTTGACGGCCGTCGTTCGCTGCAACGCCATGTATTCCAAGAGGAAATAGACAGAACCGCCGCAAACGCCTGTCAGAAAAATCTTCAGTTCGGTTTTGTTTCGCTCAAATTGGAGTCTCTCGCGATTGAGCGAAAGCAGAAGGACGTATGCCAATGCAAATCGCATCGTCATGAGCGTAATCGGCGATACACCAACATCAAGCACTTGCTTGGAAGCTACAAAAGTCGAGCCCCAAACAAGTGCTGTGATAAATGCGGGTATGTATTTTTTAATCAATGATTTAGCCCCAGCTTGAATTGTCCCAGCAGTGTGTACACAGACACTCTTTTGGCAAACCTATGGCGTCAACGAGATCTTCAAGACGCTGGAACTTCAATGTTGTAAGGTTGAGGTCCTTGCGAATCTGCTCAACCATGTTCTTGTACTCCTGCGAATCAGGATCGGCATATTTTGAGAAATCAACATCTTCCTTGCCCTCGAGTTTGATGATGGCCTTGCGTGTTGCAAGTTCCAAAGTCGTACGTGAGCGGCTGAAATTCAAATATTCGCATGGGTAAATCAGCGGCGGACAAGCCACACGCATGTGTATCTCTTTGATGCCGGCATTTGTCAAGTCCTGCACATTGTCGCGTAACTGAGTGCCGCGAACGATAGAGTCATCGAGGAAGACGCCTTTCTTGCCTTTTATCAGAGCCTCGTTTGGCAAAAGCTTCATCTTTGCAACGAGTTCGCGCATCTTCTGGTTCTGTGGCATGAAGCTACGTGGCCACGTAGGCGTATATTTTGCGTATGGACGCATGATGTGCAATCCTGACTGATGGCTGTAGCCCATTGCATGACCCGTGCCCGAATCTGGAATGCCGGCAACGAAATCTGCATCTTTAACATCGTCGTTTTCAGCAAGTTTGCATCCGCAACGATAACGCGATTCATCAACGTTGATGCCTTCATAGCATGATGGTGGGTAGCCATAATAGACCCAGAGGAATGAGCAGACCTGCATCTGCTTGTTGCGTTCGCGCAGAGTCTTGTATTCGTTTGCCTTGATTGAAACAATCTCGCCTGGTCCTATGTATTTTTCAATCTTATAGTCGAGGTTGAGGAACGATGTCGTTTCTGAAGCAACGCATGTTGCGCCGTCTTTCTTGCCGATAACGATTGGCGTACGGCCAAGTTTGTCGCGACCGGCAATTATCTCTTCGCCGCAGAGGATGAGAATCGAGCACGAACCTTTGATTTTGTCATAGACATTTTCGATGCCTTCCTTGAAACTTGCTTTTTCGCATATCAGCATGGCAACCAATTCGGTCGGATTGATGCCGCCCTGACTTGTCTCGGCAAAATTCTTGCCCTGCTCGAGCAATCCTTGAGCCAGCTCGTCGAGGTTGTTGATTTTTGAGACTGTCGTAATTGCGAAACGGCCCAAATGAGAGAAGATGACCAGCGGTTGTGCTTCTGTGTCACTGATACATCCGATGCCGGCGGTGCCGCAGAATGAAGCTGCATCGGCCTCAAATTTGTTTCTGAAATATCCATTTTCGAGGCTATGGATAGCTCTTTGAAAGCCTTTCTCTGTCGAGAAGATTGTCATGCCACCGCGCTTGGTGCCAAGGTGCGAGTGATAGTCGGTGCCATAGAATATTTCTGACACACAATCAGTTGTTGAAACTGTTCCAAAAAAACCGCTCATCGATATCGGTATTTGCTAAGATTTAAAAAATTGCTTGCCGCTCATCGAGCCACTAAACCAATGGCAAATATAATACATTAATAGTTATTATCATGAAGAAAGCGCACTCTACTTTTAGATAAAAAAATAAAAAAAATGGCACCACGCCGGATGACGCAGTGCCTATGCTTGTGTCTCAATGTTTTATCTTAGTTGCACTTGACATTGTCACGCACTTCGTGAGCAATTCTCATAGCGCAGAAGTTCGGGCCGCACATTGTGCAGTATTCGCCGTCTTCATGTCCGCCTGCCTTGAAATATTCGAGAGCTCTCTCAGGGTCGAGCGACAGGTTGAACTGGTCCTTCCAGCGGAAGTCGAAGCGGGCCTTGCTCAAGGCATTGTCTCGGACGGTTGCGCCCGGATGTCCCTTCGCCATGTCTGCCGCATGAGCTGCAATCTTATATGTCACAACGCCAACGCGAACGTCTTCCTTGTTTGGCAGGCTGAGATGCTCTTTCGGAGTCACGTAGCAAAGCATTGCTGTGCCATGCCATCCGATCTGAGCCGCACCTATCGCGCTTGTTATGTGGTCATAACCTGGCGCAATGTCGGTCACGAGCGGACCGAGCGTGTAGAATGGCGCATTGTGGCATGCTTCAATCTGCTTGTCCATGTTCTCGCGAATCTTCTGCATCGGAACGTGTCCAGGGCCTTCGATGAAGGCTTGTACATTCTTGTCCCATGCCCTGATTACGAGTTCGCCTAATGTCTCAAGCTCAGCAAATTGTGCAGCATCATTTGCATCAAAAGTTGAACCCGGACGCAGACCGTCGCCAAGCGAAACAGCGACGTCATATTGTGCAAGGATATCGCATATCTCGTCGAAGTGTTCATAGAGGAAACTCTCTCTGTTATGCTTCTTGCACCATAGGCTCATTATCGATCCTCCGCGCGAAACGATGCCCGTCAGGCGTGTGTCTGCCAGGTGTATGTTCTTCAGGCGGATTCCGGCATGGATGGTGAAATAGTCAACGCCCTGTTCACATTGCTCGATGAGCGTGTCGCGGAAAAGCTCCCATGTGAGGTCTTCGGCCTTGCCATTGACTTTTTCAAGTGCCTGATAGATCGGCACTGTTCCAACTGGCACCGGACAGTTTCTGACAATCCATTCGCGTGTCTCATGAATATTGTCGCCAGTCGATAGGTCCATGAGCGTATCGCCGCCCCACTTGCAACTCCATACAGCCTTTTCAACTTCCTCTTCAATACTTGAAGTAGTGGCTGAATTGCCAATGTTTGTATTGATCTTTACCAGGAAGTTACGTCCAATGATCATCGGCTCTGCTTCAGGGTGATTGATGTTGGCAGGAAGCACAGCTCTTCCGGCAGCAATCTCGCTTCTGACGAACTCTGGAGTGATATGTGTTTCGATGCCAAGCTCCTTGCAGTTCATGTTTTCGCGAATTGCAACATATTCCATTTCCGGTGTGATGATGCCCTGTTTTGCATACCACATCTGCGAAACATTGTGGCCCTTCTTGGCTCTGTATGGCTTCTGGATATGCTCGAAGCGAAGATGATCGAGACTCTTGTCTGCAAGACGCATACGGCCGTATTCCGATGATATCTCGCTGAGCTGTTCCGCATCGCCGCGCTGTCTGATCCACTCCTCGCGCATGCGTGGCAGACCTTTCTTGAGGTCAATCTCTGCATTCTTGTCGCCGTATGGTCCCGACGTGTCATAAACCATGACAGGATCATTGTCGTGGAATATCTTGTTTCCCTCAGCGTCAAGTGTAACTGTCGGCATGAGCTTCACCTTGCGCATGGCAACGCGCATTTCCGGGAATATCTCTCCGTTGAGATATACCTTTTCGCTGTTTGGAAATGTCACCTTTATGTTGTTATTCATTGTGATATGCAATCTTAGTTTTGAACCATCTGTTTATCCGAGGAATGCTGTGAGCGGCGAGCTCGCCTGTGCCACGTCCGATACGCCGCCAAGTCCGGCCTCGTAAGCTCTGCGTCCTGCAACGACGGCCTCCTTGAAAGCTATTGCCATCTGAACAGGATCGCCTGCCACGGCTATTGCCGTGTTCACGAGGCATGCCGCTGCGCCCATCTCCATGGCTGCTGCCGCATGACTTGGTGCGCCGATGCCCGCATCAACAACAACTGGCACATGCGACTGCTCTATGATAATCTTCAGAAAATCTTCTGTTCGCAATCCCTTATTTGAACCGATAGGTGCAGCAAGCGGCATAACTGTCGCTGCGCCAGCTTCTTCCAGTCTCTTGCAGAGCACTGGGTCGGCCTGGCAATATGGCAAAACGACAAAGCCCATCTTCACGAGCTTCTCTGTCGCCTTCAGTGTCTCTGTCGAATCCGGCAAGAGATAACGTGGATCCGGATGAATCTCGAGTTTGAGCCAGTTTGTGCCGAATGCCTCGCGCGACATCTGTGCAGCAAAGACGGCCTCCTCGGCATCGCGTACTCCGCTCGTGTTCGGAAGAAGCTGTATGTTCGGATTAATGATATGCTTCAGCATATCGTCGTCAGATGAGCCAAGGTCCACTCGCTTCATGGCTACTGTCACCATCTCTGTCTCCGATGCAACAATCGACTGCTTCATCAATTCGTTGTTCGAGAACTTTCCGGTTCCCAGGAAAAGTCGCGAATTGAATTCGCGTCCGGCAATGACCAATTTTTCCATATCTATATGTTTTTTTCTATTTTCCTACACAAAACAAAAAAACGCCACGGCTCCAGCAACCATGACGCAGCGCATTGTATTACAGCAATTTATCTTTGCCAAACAATCCCTGCGTCAGCATTATCTGCATCAGGTTCTTAGGGTATATTCTCAGCCTGTGGGCACCCCCTTGTCTTTCGCAAGCAAAGATAGTGAGTTTTTGAATATTTTATACCAAACTGACCAAAAACATCGATTTTGGACATGCACAACGAACGGAACCGTGCGTCTGAATCGCTTGCCGGATTAATATCTTTTAGCACAAATATCCTTTGGCTCAAATATTTATTGTCTATATTTGCCACAACAAACAACGCGATGAAAAATATCCAAATCCTAATTTTCGCCTTTTTGCTTTGTGTGTGCGATGTGGCTGCACAAAAGATATATGGCAAGATCACCGACGCTCAGACTGGCGAATCGCTCGTTGGTGCAACGATATATGTTGCATCACAGTCGAAAGGCACAACCACAGACATCGATGGAAAATATTCTCTTCCATTGCCAAATGGAAGTTATGTTGTTTCATTCTCTTTCATGGGCTATGAAACCGAAACCATCACTGTAAATGTCAAGGGCAACACCTCTTTAAATGTGAGACTTAACTCTTCATCGAGAAATATCGATGAGATTGTTGTTACGTCGCAGAACAAGCAGGAGCAGCTCTCAAAACCGGAGATGGGCGTCGAGAAACTGCAGTCGAAGACAATCAAGAGCGTTCCTGTTCTGCTTGGCGAGACCGATGTCATCAAGGTGATGCAGCTCATGCCAGGAGTACAGGCCGCAAGCGAGGGAAGCACAGGCTTCAGCGTGCGAGGCGGCAATCCCGATCAGAACCTTGTTCTGCTCGATGGTTCAACCATCTACAATGCAGGCCACTTCATGGGCTTCTTCTCGGTTTTCAACAATGATGCCGTCAACGATGTCAAACTCTATAAGGGCGATATACCAGCAAGTTATGGTGGCCGACTTTCATCATTGCTTGAGGTTAACATGAAAGATGGCGACAAGCAAAACTATCATCTTAACGGCGGTGTCGGACTCATTTCGTCGCGACTGACCATCGACGGCCCGATAGTGAAAAACCGAACGTCGTTTCTTGCGAGTGCACGACGCACATATTTTGATATCTTCCTGCCGTTTGCGACAAACGAATCGGCCCGCGAGAGCAGCATATATTTCTACGACCTCAACGCGAGAATCTCGCATAAGATAAACGACAACAACCATATTTTTGCAAGCGGTTATCTCGGTCGCGACCTCTTCGACTATCCTATTGCAGGAATGGCATTCGGCAATAAGTCGGCTTCGCTTCGATGGAGCCATATCTTCAATCAGAAGAACTATCTCAACGTCACGTTCCATGCCGTCAACAGCGACTACGATCTGACCATGGATTTCGATGCGGCATCGAAAGCTTCTCTCACGTCTGTGATCAAGGACCTCTCGTTGCGTGCCGATTTCAGCTCGAATGTGGGAATGACGCATGCTCTGGTCTATGGTTTTCAGGTGACACGTCATGGTTTTCAACCAGGATCGGCTCGCGGTGGCGGCAGCATGGCACTCTTTGGCGAAATTGTCATGCCGGAAAACAAGGCGATAGAGACATCGGTCTTCATCGGCAATACCGAGACGATCGGCACGTCGCTGACGCTTCGCTATGGTCTGCGTCTCTCAACGTTCCACAACTACGGACCAACAACTCTATATAAGTACGACAGCGAATATAATCTTTCCGAAGAGATTGAAAAAGGCAGTGGTTTCTACCATAACAACTTTGGCATTGAACCTCGCTTCGCATTGTCATATCTCCTGAATGAACACTCTTCAATCAAAGCTTCATATACACGTACCTATCAGTATATGCAACAGGCAAGTGTGTCATCGTCCGGCACGCCGATGGATGTGTGGTATATGGCTTCGCCGAACGTCAAGCCACAGCTCTCTGATCAGGTCTCCATGGGCTATTTCCACAACCTTATGGAAAACCGTATCGAGCTCTCTTTTGAGACATTCTACAAGGCGATGCAGCATACCATCGACTTCAAGGATCATCCGCATGTGATGCTCAATAAGTACCTCGAAGGTCAGTTGCGTTTTGGCAGTTCGCGTTCGTATGGCATCGAGCTTATGGCCAAGGCCGATTTCGGCCGATGGAACGGATGGGTGAGCTATACGCTGTCGCGTGCCGACCGCAAGATCGACGGCATCAACAACGGCAATCGCTACCTCTCGCCTTACAATCACACACACGATGCAAGCATCGTGGCGTCATATCGCTTCAACGACCGCATAAGCGCATCGGGCAACTGGGTCTTCATCAGCGGTGCACCGACAACATTCCCTGTGGCACGTTATGAAGTCGGAGGCGAAATCGTCCCGTACTATTCGTCACGCAACGGCGACCGGATGCCAAACTATCATCGTCTCGACCTCTCGCTGACCATTCAATGCAAGAACAATCCTCGCCGCCGATGGAAAGGCGAATGGGTCTTCTCGTTCTATAATGCCTATAACCACCACAACACGTGGGCCATCCATTTTGAAAGGCAGGACGACGAGGTTGAAAACACATACGTCATAAAAGCAAAGAGCGTATATCTCTTCCCGATAATCCCATCTGTCTCATACAATTTTAAATTCTGATTTACAATGAAATATATCGCCTTATTTATATCGTCTCTTTTAATCCTGTCGGCATGTTCTGAAGATATCGATCTGACACTCAGCACGACACATCCGTTCTTTGTTGTCGATGGTCATATCTGCGACGAGGTGTCGCCATACAACTTTGTCAGACTGACAATGTCGTCGGACTATTTCCAGAATACGGAATCGCCGGCCGTCCGTGGCGCGTCGGTCGTGATAAACGATGGCGAACAGGACATTGTCTTCGAAGAGCAGGAGCCAGGCTATTACATGGCACCGGCCTTTTTTGCCGGCATGCACGGGAAGACATATCATCTGATAATCTCAAACGTTGATATTGATGGCGATGGGGTTAATGAAAGCTACACTGCCGAAAGTGTCATGCCCCCTACATATGGCATCGACTCTGTGAAATGTACCTACGACAACTTCTTGGAAATCTACAAGATAGGCATGTATGCCCATGAGGATACTTCGACAGAGAACTTCTATATGTTTGGCTATTCATATAACGATTCGCTCGTCTGCGACTCATACCTCGACTATGCCATAACCGACGATTCGTATTTCAGCAGCGACTACTGCTGGGGCGCAACTATCAGCACTCTGAGAGAGGATTTCCTCAAGAGCGGCGTCATCAACGTTGGCGATACTATCACCGTTCATGCCCTTTCTATCAACGAAGATCTTTTCAAATACATAGCCGCTGTTGATGACATCGACAGTGGCTCGAATCCGATGTTCAGCAGCACGCCGGCCAATGCCGTCGGCAACATCAGCAATGGCGCTCTCGGTTTTTTCACGGCCATGGCTGTCGTTCATGTTCAGTGTTTTGTAGAAAAATAATGCTGCCTTCCTTCGTGATCTTCCAGTTGCAATATTGTTTGGCATAGGCTTCGGCTTTGCATGTTGTATCTTCTTACTTGGTTTTGTCTTCATTAGCTTACGCTCAGCATCGCAGTCATTTTTAGCTCTGGAAATGCCGGCGACGAGCTCTCTTTTGCTTCGTTTTCTCTGAGCGGCACAGAGAAAATGAAGAGGAAACTAAGCATGCAAGGACAGAGCCTATTTAAAAAAAAGCAACATTTTAGACATTGTTTCGTAAAAATGAACAACAAGTGCATTCCATAAAAGAAACATGTTGAAATATTTGCAAGAAACAAATAAAATATTAGCCAGCCAGCCAGCCAGCCAGCCAGCCAGCCGGCCTTAGGCCTATACGATAAAATAACGACGAGGGCATACCCATGCGCGATGAGCGCATCGGGTGTGCCCTCGTTGTTTCTGCGTGGTCCAATGCCGTAGAGACGTCGCATGCGGCGTCTTTACAAAACGTGCAGAATGTCCAATCGCCCGTAGAGACGGTGTGTACACCGTCTTATGCGAAATGTGGTTGAAACCAATCGGCCGTAGAGACGTTTGATCAAACGTCTTGAAAAATAAAGACACAATGTGGTTGAAGACGTTTTATAAAACGTCTCTACGCAAATAAAACGACAATTAACAAGAATACAAACAATTAAAAACAGAAATGCCAATGAGAAAGAAAATCTTCTCTCTGCTAACGATGCTGACAGTCAGCCTCGCAGCCATGGCCGATGATGTTCCGGGCGTCACCGTCGAATACCTCGACGCAGGCAGCGCCTCCTACGTTCAGGCCATAAGCGCCATAGGGCGCATCGAGTTCAAGGATGGCAATGCCACCATCGTCTTCAAGGATGCTGAGGCCGGCACCGAAGACCTCGGCTCCATCTCGGCCATCCGTCGCATCTCCTTCGGTGCCGTCAGCGAAAGCGACATCACCGAGGACGACGACACACCGACCGCCATCACCACAGAACGCAAGGTCAGCGTTAGCGCCTATCCAAACCCTACGGCCGACCATCTCCACATCAGCGGTTTGGCAGACGGACAGCAGGTGCGCCTCTTCACGTCCGACGGCCGTCTGACCCTTGTCGGAACATCGGCCGACATCGACCTCACTGGCATGCCCAACGGCATCTACCTCCTGCAGGTCGGCAAGGATGTAATCAAGGTCATCAAGAAATAAAAGACCAATTGGTGTAGAGACGTTTGATCAAACGTCTTGAAAAATAAGACACAATGTGGTTGAAGACGTTTTATAAAACGTCTCTACGCAACAAAATGTAAAAACAATAAAAAACGAAAATACAATGAAAAGAATTTTCATTTCAGCCCTCGCACTCTTAGGTATGGGTGTCATGGCTAACGCACAGGAAAAGGTGACTATCCACAACGGCTCAGAGAGCTATGTGACAAACGTAGAATACATAACATTTGATGCTACTGATGCTGATGATGCTGTTTCGGTTTCAGCACTTCAGACTGAAATCACAACGTTGACGGGAGAAAAGACAACGCTCGAGGGTCAGGTGTCGACGTTGACCAGTGAGAAAGCTGAACTTGCAACTGCAAAGACCACTCTCGAAGGTCAGGTATCGACATTGACAAGCGAGAAGGCTGAACTGGCAACTGCAAAGACGACCCTCGAAGGTCAGGTATCGACATTGACAAGCGAGAAGGCTGAACTTGCAACTGCTAAGACAACACTCGAGGGTCAGGTATCAACCTTGACAAGCGAGAAGACAGCTTTAGAGACAAAAGTAAAGTCGATGGAATATGCACTTGGTGAAAGAGCAAAGGTTCACGAGTATGTTGATTTGGGTCTTACAAGTGGCACCCTCTGGGCGACAATGAATGTAGGTGCATCAAGTCCTGAAGACTATGGCGACTATTTTGCATGGGGCGAGACTGCGCCTAAAAGTGACTATAGCTGGAGTACATATTTCGACACCAATGATGGAGGAAAAACTTTCTCCAAGTACAAAAATATTGGAGGTAAAAAAGAACTCGACGATGCCGACGATGTAGCCGTTCAGGCATGGGGCGGAGCGTGGAAGATGCCGACCAAGACTCAGCAGGACGAGCTCTGTAACGAGTGTTACTGGGTCTGGACTTCTTCTTACAACGGCAAGAGTGTTAATGGCTATATAGTTTACAAGGCAAAGAGCGACAGCGACAAGGGAAAGAAGATCTATAGCGGCAGTACTCCATCAGCCGACTATGATGTTGCTACGGATGCCCATATTTTCCTGCCCGCTGCGGGCTATCGCGACAGTGGCAACCTCGGCTACGTAGGTGGCCGCGGCTACTTTGGGTCGCGTTCGCTCAACACGAACTTCTCCAACAACGCGTACGAGTTGTACTTCTACTCGAGCGGCGTGCTCACGAGCGGCAGCAACCGAAGCTACGGTCTGTCGGTTCGTCCCGTCTGCCCAGGTAAGTAATCATCCAATGTCATGAATCACTTAAGGCTGCCCATTGGGCGGCCTTTTTTTGTGGCACAACATTTTTTTGCAAGGCAGGAGCCTACGCCGAACAGAGGTCGCGAATCGTACTAGCCTCTAATCGATAACGCTAATCCTTCGAGATGCCTTCGGGATCCGTTCGAGATGGTCGTGCAGATATTGCGAGGAAAATTGTGACGCGAAAGGGTAGGGCATTTGTGAACAAAAAGCGGCACCGAAGTGAAGTTGCTTTCCCCCAAATGGCTTCAACGAAGCCATAAGTGTCGCCTTGACCTGTTGTTTTTAGTGAGAAGAACGTCAAGAGAGAAATGCCGCCTCAGTGGAGTGACACCGCTCAAGCAAAAAGTCACCTTCAAAAATGGCTTCAACGAAGCCATGAAAGTCGCCTTGAGCCTGTGAAGAACATAAAGAGAAAAAATGCCGCCTCAGTGGAGTGCCGTTAAAAGATTTCGCCCGGAGAGCCGTTAAACGACCGGTGCCGTTCAACGAGCGGAGCGAGGCGTTTTAGCGGTCGTAGGCTCGCAGCAGAAATCTTAGGCACGGAAGTGCTGCGGCAGAGTCTTTTCTTTGCTTCGGTTTCTTTTCTGACGGACAGAAAAGAAATGAAGAGAAGGCTCATGAAAAAAAATGCCGGCGACGAGCTCTCTTTTGCTTCGTTTTCTCTGAGCGGCACAGAAAAGACTGCACAGCTGAGCGTAAGCTAATGAACATAAAACTATATTCAAGGCAGGAGCCTACGCCGAACAACATAATCGCATAAAAAAACGACGCCAAGTCAAAACCTGGCGTCGCCTATAAACTTATTACTTTAAAACTTAAAACTTATCACTTAAAACTCGTCCCGCAAGATCATATTTCTTGCCATCGCGGATAATTACCACGCGACCGTTCTCAACCGTCTTGATGGCTTTCTTGGTGCCTACGGCATCGATAGCGTCGACGGCTGTCGGAGTGCTTTGCTTCTCGTATTTCAAGACGACGTTCACGTTGCCCTTGTCTGTATTTACTGAGGAGAGGCTGAATTTAGCTTTCATGTCACCTATCTGCGAGGCATTTATCTCCGTTCCGTTGACTTCTATCGAAAGCGGTTTTTCTGAATATTCTACCTCGAGAGAACTTTTCGACGTTGCAAAGAAGACCGGTGACGGACCGAGAACACTCTCGTCACGATTCACTACGTTATACTTGACTCCGACTGTCGCACCATGCTCACCCTTGGCAGCAACCGGATGCTTGGTGCCTTGTGTCCACTCGCCTGTGAAAGTGCCTGAGTAGCCTTCGCCATCAAAGTTGAGCCAGTAGGCTGGTTCTGGACCGGCAAATTCCTCATTGGTGAAGAGGCGATAGTTGAGGTTAATGTCGTCTGGCACTTCGGCGCTCACCGCGCTGTTACCTTTCGAACTGCTCTTGCCATTCGATGCACTCTTTTTCACGCTGCCTCGTGTGCGGCCATGGCCGATGTTCTGAATCACGATTATCGAAGCCTTGTTGCCCGTCACTTCGCCGTCGAGACCTTCAAAATAGCCAACCACATGGTCGAGTTCGCCATCTTCGTTGTCGACTACAAGACAAGCCTCTATGTTTTCTGCATCTGCATTTGCATCAATTTCAATTCTGCCTTTGACAACGCAGTTGCGGATAACACCCTTATTGTTCTGAGCGATGAGACCATAATACGTTATGTTGCTGTCCTCATCCTTTACACCATTGCTTGATGTAGCATTGATGACGAAATCGCTGAAGACCACATTACTGATTTCAGCATCCGCACCAACATGTCCGAATATTGAGCCTGGTTGAGCAGCATTGTCCTGGCTATTGCCTTTGATGTTGTGTTGCTGACCATCAAATGTGCCATTGAAAGGATGCTCTTCAGTTCCGAGCGTTTTCCATTCAACATTACCTGCTTCAAGGTCAAGATCTTCAGAGAGAACAATGGAAATTTCCTCATCCTTACGCACCTGTTCGCCATTGTTGACAGCCCATGCGATGAAGTCATAGCTCTCTTTGTCGAGAGTCAAAGCAATTGCCTTTTCTTCATCTGCGCTTGTTTCCTCTTTTTCAAGATAGCTGAAACCGACGAACTTATCACTTATTTGAAAATAATTCTTTCTATAATCATCAAGAAGATTGTCTGGCACGAAGAATCTTTTGATTGTCTTGTATGTCGGGAAAATATCCGTCAAATCACCGACAACACTCTCTTGATAAAGGAATACATATTTGAGTTTGTTGCAATCTCCAAACGTATTATAATTTCCTTTCGAATCTTTATTATAGGTGACATCTCCTGTCGATAGGATTGACACGCTAGTTAAATTGGAACAACGATAGAAGGCATTGAAGTTAATTGTTTCGACTTTCTCGGGAATAGTAATATTTGTCAAATTCGAACAGCCTTGAAAAGCATAACTGCCGATTTCTGTAACATTTTCAGGAATTGTAATATTCTTCAGCGCAGAACAATACACGAAGAAATATTGACCGATTTTTGTAATATTTTTTGGTAGGGTAACGCTCTCCAGTTTTCCGCAACTTTGGAAAACGGCATCGTCGATGCTTGTGACGGTTTCAGGGATTGTGACATTCTTCAGATTTGAGCATGCGCTGAAAGCATAACGGCCTATGCTTGTGATGTTTTCATGAATGACAATACTTGTGAGACCAGAACAACCAGAGAAAGTCGATTCATTGATTTTTGTAACATTCTTAGGAATTTCGATGCTCGTCAGTTTTTTGCATCCGCTAAAAGCACCCGTACCGATCTCATAAACATTCTCGTGCATTATAATCTTCGTCAAATGTCCACAACCTGGAAATGCATAATCATTGATACTTGTAACGTCCTCGGGTATTGTGATTTCTGTAATCTCTTCATTCTTACTGTCATCAATCAACTTTACCTCATTAGCTGACGCAGCGTTATTGAATACTTTTTTGCCAAAAGTCATCTTGCACCATCGTTCAATAGATGGTATATGCAACTCCGTCAAATTTTGGCAATAAAAGAAGGCCCAATCGCCTATTGTTTTAACGGTTGAAGGAATAGTTATGCTCTTAATAGCTATACAATTGTAGAAAGCGCATTGACCTATTTCTGTGACACCTTCATGTATTTTGACGCTCACCAAATATTTACAGTTACGGAAAGTGTGACCATTGATCTCTGTGATTTCTTCAGGGATTTCAATTTCAGTAATCTCTTCATCCTGGACAAACAATTTTATGTCCGTAGAGGTAGAATAATACACATCTGTTCCAAATGAAACTTCGCACCAATCTTTAAGCGAAGCAATATGTAACTCCTTTATGCCAGAGCATTCACGGAAAGCACGATCGCCTATTGTTTTAACGGTTGAAGGAATGGTAATGCTCGTGATTTTTGCGCACTGATATAAGGCATAAGCGCCAACAGAAGTCACGCCTTCCTCAATAACAACGGCTGTAATATTCTCTTTGGAGCTATACCACGGAGCTTTATTATTAGAGCTATCATAATCTGTCATCGGGCCTTCGCCGCTTATCGTCAGTGTGCCTTCATCATTCAATGTCCATGTCACATTTGAACCACAATAACCAGTTGTCTGGCTCCATGCGAACACGGAGCAGAGAAGCATAGCAACAAGTGCAATCAGATTTTTCATACTTATGTTATTATTTTATTTATAGCTACTTAATGTTCTACAATACGGTGCAAATATAGGTGTTTTTTGGAGGGTTTTGTAACAATTGTCTGCATATTTGGAATGAGGGTTGAATAAAAAGAGTGGTTGTTTTTAGATTTGTTGGTGATAATGTTTAAATTTGCGCAGAAAAAAGAAACAATAGATATTAAAAAATATGCAAGAAGAGGTAGAATTCGTGCTCGATACGGCCAAGGAGCAGATGCAGAAGGCAATAGAGCATCTTGACTATGAGCTTGGCAAGATCAGAGCTGGCAAGGCTAATCCAAAGGTTTTGGATGATGTCAAGGTTGATTATTTTGGTTCGTTGACTCCACTTTCTCAGGTTGCGAGTGTGACAGTTCCTGATCCACGTACGATTACGATTCGTCCATGGGAGAAGAATATGATTCCTGTCATAGAGCGAGCAATCATGGCTGCAAATCTGGGCATGAATCCGGATAATAATGGTGAGATGATCCGAATTCTTGTTCCACCATTGACAGAGGAGCGCCGTCGTGATCTTGCAAAGCAGGCGAAGGCAACTTGCGAGAATGCGCGTGTTGCAATCCGCAATATGCGTCGTGACTCGAACGAGGAGTTCAAGAAGATGAAGAAGGACGGCCTTGCAGAGGATGCCCAGAAGGATGCTGAGGCAGAGGTTCAGAAGCTTCACGATGCATTCATGAAGAAGGTTGATGAGCTTTATGCTGCAAAGGAGAAGGACATTATGACGGTATGATTCCGCCACGTGTCTTATAAAAATAAGGAAGACGCCTGAGTCATTTGACTTGGGCGTCTTCGCTTTCTTATTGCTTGTATATTCCGGTTATTGCTGTCCTCCGATTATCTTGTTTGCAAGTCGCATGTGCTTGCTGAAATATTTGCGGCATATTTCGACCGATTTGTTGGTGTCGAACGTTCCTTTAACGATTGTGTATTCGTGCATGGCCTGGCTGTCGTTGCTGTCGAGTCCGTATCCGACGGACATCTTGCGGTTGAAGTCCTTTTGTGCATCAGCCAGCATTCCGTTCATGAGGCTTGTGTAGCCTGAGATGACTTTTTCGGCTTCTTCCTTGTCTGGTTCTCCGCTGATGCCGTAGTTTTCTCGGACCATTTTAGCGCACCAGGTGCTGACGTCGGACTCGTAGTAGAGTGCGAGAGCGTCGAATGCCTTTGCGATGTCGGCCACGGAATGGTAGAGTCCTTGAGCGAGGTTGCTTTCGAGAGCTTCCATCTGGTCCTTAGGGACGATGAGTCCGCCGCAGTCGGTCCATTCGGTAGGCGCGCCTTCATATTCCTGCGATTTGAGATATGATTCGAGGACGAAGGCTTGTGCGACTTCGTTGTATGCGTTGCGAGCGCGGACGAGCAGTCCTTTCTGTATGCGGACGCCATTGACGAGAATCGTATCGCCAGTGGCCGACGCGATCATTTCGTCGGCTTTATGGACTGCTTTGATCATCTTGCCGATGGTCATCGGATTGAAGACTTCTGTGGTGAAGAGGTCGCGTGCGATGCTCTCGATGCGAAGGTCGCGTCGATGCCATTTGACCTCGTCGCGGAAGAGTCCCATTGTCTTGAGGTTCTGTGCAGGCAATAGGTAGCTTTCGCCTTGTTTCTCAATGAGATATGAGAATGGGAAGTCGGAAGTGTCAGGGTTTGACTTATGTGCTCCGACAACCATTGTGTATGCTCCGATATGTGCCGGTTCGAGCACATAGCTTCCGCTGCCGGTCTTGACACCACGGTCGAATATAGCCTGATGGTTTGGTCCGAGTCGATAGTGGTGGTTCGATGCGTTTGTTGCGCTGCCGGCGTTGAAGAATGAATACATGGCGGCAATGAGGAGCGATGTCTTGTGGTGCGAGACTGTGTATGGTCCGCAGAAGGCAGCGACGCCTTCGCCGCAGAAGAGCTGGCAGTTGGCAAAGACGAGACAGTTGTCGGCCATGAAACCGCTTCCGACGAGCGAGCATTGTCCGATGTATGAGCTCTTGATGATTGCAGCATCGGTTATTTGTGCGCCTTCGGCAACGATGAAATCATGCATGATGACGTTGGCTCCGATGATGGCAGGCAGGACGTTGAACGAAAGGATAGTGCCGTTTTCGAGCAACGAGCAGCCGTTGAGTCGGGCACCTTGTCCGATGCGTACATTATGAATGGTCTGACAGCCGATGATCTGTGCACCTTCAGCAATGACGGCCTTGCCTTTGAATGCTTTCGCTTCTTTCTCGACAAGGCGGTTGTAGCTTTCGACCATTGCCTTGTTGTAGCGATGCATGGCAACCATGTATGCGATGTTGTTGGTGAGGTCTTGCGAGAGTTTGACTTCGCGTCCGCCAGCCTCGTTGACGACACACACCTCGTGTCCGATGCCAAATGTTGAGTCAGATTCAGATATGATTGATCCGCAGTCGATGATTCGTGCGCCGTTGCCAATCTTGTAGCCACCGATGCCCACTCGGATGTTGCACAAAGTGACATTATTGCCTATTTCGACTTTGCCGCAGAACGAGACGTTGCGAATCTTCGATATTTCGAAGGTATCGGATACTTTGATGTCGTTCCAGTCGGTTGCGATACAACCTTGTGCAGCGAGCTGCACAATTTCATCAGACCTTAGATTTCTCATTTTCATCAGGATTTTTTGGTTTTAAAGCCATAGACAGCCGCTGCGATGACGAGCAGAGCGATGATTATCGAGGCTACGATAGATATGACGTTGCCAATGGCGTATGATTGCGGACGGAATTCGAAGCGGATGGTATGTTCGCCGGCAGGCACCTGAAGTGCGCGGAGAATGTAGTTGGCGCGGACGATTTCGGCTTCGTTGCCATCGATATATGCTTTCCAGCCTTTGTCGTAGAATATCTCGCTGAACACGGCAACACGTTCAGTGGCCGATTTCGTCTGATATTCAAGTGCATCAGGTGCATATCTGGTGCGAACAATCGTCGATGTGCTGTCGGCTTGCGAATGCATTTCGGCGCCTTCGATGATGGCCGTTGTTGCAAGATCTTCAGCACCAATCATCTTGATTGCCTCGTCAGGCGTTTCTGCCTTGGCAACAGCATCGACAAACCAAGCTGCGCCAAGCGTATATGGATTGACGAGCGGCTTCTGCTGCGGATTATAGATGAAATATTTCGTATTGAGCATATTGAGCGCCGCTGAGCTTCCCAAAACGCGGTCTATGCCTTCATAATCCTGATTTTGCAAAGCACCGACAAGCATCTGGTATTCAGTCACGAGATAGCGGTCGATGACATCCTGATAGCGACGCAGTTTTGCGCCATGATATCCGCCCACCGACTGGTGGAAATATGAAGTGCGGACCTCGTTGAACGGATTGACATAGAGCGACATGACACGATGTGGCTGCTTGTCGGCCATGATAGCTTTGTCGGCTTCGGAGAGAACAAATTCGCTCTGCTTGACATTTGCTTTTGCGCTGAAATTCTTGTCGCCAAGATAGCGGCGGTCAATCTGCCACAGGTCGATGAGAACGAGCACGATGATCGTGCTCATCGCAATCTTGTCGCTCAATGTGCGAGTTGAGAAGAACCACAACGCCGATGACGCAAGGATGATGAAGACAGCCGAACGCAATGCATCGCTCCGTGTCAGTTCAATGCGCGCATCGATGATGCCTTGCTGCAAAGCCAGATATATCGGATTCTGCTTGCCCATGTCTGCAAACTGCGCGAGCTCGTCCTCCGACATGAAGTCATAGAACAACGTCGGAACGGCCGCAATGAGAAGGCATACGCCACCGGTCAGACCAATCGCTGCAAAGAATTTCCCAAGTTCATATTTGATGCGCTCCGGATTTTCCCATATCTCCTTCAGACCAAGCATGCCAAGCATCGGAATGGTCACCGTTGCAATGACGAGAGCCATTTCGACAGTACGGAACTTGTTGTAGAGCGGGAAATGATAGAACATGAAATCGTTGAAGAAGGCAAAATTCTTGCCCCACGCAAGCATTATCGAGAAGATGGTCGCTGCAACGAGCCACCACTTCTCGCGACCCTCATAATAGAAAAGGCCGATGAAGAAAAGGAAGCAGATAACTGCGCCGACATAGACAGGACCCGACGTGAAAGCGCGTCCGCCCCAATATTTCTGAACCTGCTGGGCAACGACGTCGCGCAATTGCGTGTCGAGCTCCTGAACAGTCTTGTTTTCATAGCCGATGGCCTCCGATGCGCCGCCTACAACATTCGGAATGATAAGCGTCGGCGTCTCGTGGATGCCGTAGCTCCAGCTGAAGGCATATTCGCGGTCAAGACCAGTCTCCTTTGGCGTATCATCGCTCTTGGTGCTTGTCAATTCCGACGCTCCACGAATCGAATATTTGCCATATTCATATGTAGTCCAGAGATTTGTGACGCTTGGCAAGATGGCCAGGAGAGCCGCTGCGCACAGGATGCCGACATTCTTGCCGAAATCGGCAATCGTCTTGTCCTTGATCGCATAGATGAACTTTGCAATGAGCATAACCATCAGACACAGAGCCAGATAGTAGGTTATCTGAATGTGGTTATATGCCAGTTCGAGACCAAGCGTAATGGCCGTCATGATTCCGCCAATGATGCGGTGGCCGCTGAAGACCAGCATCACTCCGGCAATGACCGAAGGCATCAGCGCGATTGCATAGGCCTTGGTGATATGTCCGGCCGCAATGATGATGAGGTTATATGACCCGAAGGCAAAAGCGACTGAGCCGGCAATTGCCACCCAGCGGTTCATCTTGAGGCTGACCATCAGCACGTAGAAGCCCAGCATATACATGAAAAGGATGGCCATCGTAGTGTACGGAAGGCCTAATCGGAGCCATTTGCTGAGTCCGTGGAAGATGTTGGACGATGAATCGCCCTTGATCTGATAGGCTGGCATTCCGCCAAACATCGAATCGGTCCACTGGGCTTTTTCGCCCGTTGTCTTTTCATATTGCACCAGCTCGTTGGCAGCGCCTATCGCGTGTGTGTTGTCCATCTGTGGAAGGCTGCGACCTTCGAGAATTGGCAGGAAATAGAGCACGCTGAGCAACACGAAGCCAATGATGACAGCCGCGTGTGGCCAGCTGACTGAGAAAATCTTCTTCAGGTTCATATCTTATCTAATGTGTTTTATCAGAGCGATTCAACAAGTTCCTTAATCACCTTCGTCATCAGAGGCTCTGCGGCGCCTGCCACCTTCTGAACCTCTTCGTGGCTCACCTCGACAATCTCGCCTGGCACGCCCGAATCGGTGATGATCGAAATGCCGAATATCTCCATTCCGGCATGATGCGCAACGATGACTTCAGGCACTGTTGACATGCCGACGGCATCGCCACCAAGAATGCGGAACATCTTGTATTCCGAAGGTGTCTCGAATGTCGGACCTGTTGTGCCGACATACACGCCGCTTGCGAGTTCAATGCCGTTTTTCTGACCGATCTCGAAGGCACGCTTGATGAGGCGCTTGCTATAGACTTCGCTCATGTCTGGGAAACGAGGTCCGAACTCATCGAGATTCTTGCCGATGAGCGGATTTGTTCCGAACATGTTGATGTGGTCGGTGATGACCATGATCGTGCCGACCTTGAAAGTCGGATTGAGACCGCCGCTGGCGTTCGACACGAAGAGCGTGTTGATGCCGGCAACCTTCATCACTCGCGCAGGGAATGTCACCTGCTCCATCTTGTAGCCTTCGTAGAAGTGGAAACGACCTTGCATCGCCAAGACCGGCACACCGCCAATGCGACCGATGATCATTCGGCCTGAATGGCCTTCGACTGTCGAAACAGGAAAATGTGGAATATCCTTGTAATCAATTGATTTTTCGATATCTATCTCGCCAACAAGACCGCCAAGTCCTGTGCCGAGGATGATGCCTACTTTAGGCTGCTCCGAGAATTGGCTTTTCAAATAAGCTGCAGCCTCATTGATTTGAGCTATGAGTTCTGACATGGTTGTAGATTTTTTTTGTTAAGGCCTCATGGCCGTCAAATAATATTTTTAACTCTATCGGCAAATATAGTGTTTTTGCAACGAAGTCGGATGCTGTCAATCGTTCTTTTAGCATTGGCTGAGCCGCAAGACGGCTGAAATCTTTCTCTGTCATGACGATATCTGCACCGCCCAACACTTCCGCGGCTGCAATCATTGCGTCGATGTCGCCCTCGTCGAATGCATGATGATCGGCAAAAGTCATGGTCTTCACATTGCTGCAATGCTGTGCAATCTCGTCGAAAAACGGTTGCGGACGGCCGATGCCGGCAACGACGACGGCCTTTTGCGGATATTCACTCTCGACATCGCCTTTCTCGTTGCGAAGATGACCATATCCGATGCCGGCAAAGAAAAGCTGCGTATGAGGTGCAAAATGTTTTGCTATGGAATTGCGCTCGTCAACGCTCATGTCGAGCGGACACTTGTTGACAACCACGATGTCGGCACGTTTATATCCTCTCCAAGGCTCGCGCATATTGCCCGCAGGAAAAGTCCAGTCGTGCCACATCGGACGCGCATAATCGGCCATCACGATGCTCATGCTCGGCTTGCTGCTGCGATGCTGAAAGCCGTCGTCCATCACGACGACATCGACTTTCTCGCTGTCAATCAGATGGTTGATGGCTGCCGAACGGTCTTCGGCCACAACGACCGGCACATGGAATTTCTGCATCATCTGAAACGGTTCATCGCCGATTTCGGCCGCTGTCGAACGATTGTCGCCAACGACCAGTCCGCGTGTCTTGCGGCCATAGCCTCGGCTCGCAATGCCAACGCGTTGCCCGTCGAGATGCCTGAGCAAAAACTCGGCAAAAGGCGTCTTGCCTGTTCCGCCAACGGTGATGTTGCCAACGCAAATCACGGGTTTGCCAAATGCCGTCTGACGAAGGAAATGCTTGTCATACAACCAGTTGCGAACAGACATAATGCTCGCATAGATGGCTGTGAACGGCAATAGCAGGAGGCGGAGATTCATGGCCGGATCATTTAAGTTTTGTCACGATGTTGCGCGTTGTGCTAATGAATTCGTCGAGCGGCTCGCAGTCCGACCCGACAATCGTGTCGCTCGAACCTTCCCACGCCTTGCGGCCTTCGTTGATGAAGATAATCTTCTCGCCGATGCTGAAGACCGAGTTCATGTCGTGGGTATTCATGATGGTCGTGATTCCGTATTCCTTCGTGATTTCGCTGATCAGGTCATCGATGACGGCGGCCGTGACAGGGTCAAGACCCGAGTTCGGCTCGTCACAGAAGAGATATTTCGGATTGAGCGCAATGGCACGTGCAATGGCCACGCGCTTCTGCATGCCGCCGCTGATCTCCGACGGATAGAGCTTGTTCGAGTTGATGATGTTGACGCGATGAAGACAGAAATTAGCCCTCTCGCGACGCTCCTCGAGAGTCATGTCGGTGAACATGTCGAGTGGGAATCGCACATTGTCTTCAACCGTCATCGAATCGAAAAGGGCCGAACCCTGAAAGAGCATGCCAACTTCCTGACGCATAAGGTTTTTCTGCTTCATGCCAAGGTTGCATGTGCTTCGTCCGTCATAGCGGATGTCGCCCGAATCGATGTCGTAGAGGCCAACGAGCGACTTGAGCAGCACCGTCTTGCCCGAACCGCTTTTGCCTATTATGAGGTTTGTCTTGCCAGTTTCAAACGTGGCATCAATGCCGTGGAGAATGGTGCGTTCGCCAAACGACTTGACAACATTTATTGCTTCGATCATGAGAGGAGAAGTTGAGTGATGATGAGATTAAACATCAGGACAACGATGCTGCTGATGACAACGGCCGTCGTGCTCGATTTGCCCACTTCAAGTGCACCGCCATGCGTGTAATAGCCACAATATGAGGCGATTGACGCTATGATAAAGCCGAAGATCGTCGACTTGAAAAGCGAATAGGCAACATAATACGGCTTGAAAATGAAGTGAATGCCTTCGAAGAAAGCATCGGTTGGCACAAGCCCCGTATATTCGCCAGCAACATATCCGCCGATGATGCCGATCGCTATGCTGTAGATCACCAGAACCGGCACGCTTAAAATCATCGCGATGACCTTTGGCGCAACAAGATGATTCGCCGAATTGACACCCATAATATCCAGAGCATCAATCTGTTCCGTTATGCGCATCGTGCCAATTTCCGACGATATGTTCGAACCGACCTTGCCCGCAAGGACGAGGCAGATGATGGTTGGCGAAAATTCGAGAATGATACACTCGCGAACGGCATAGGCCACTGTCGAAGTCGGGATGAGCGGATTTCCCAGATTGTTGGCCGTCTGGATGCAGACAACGGCACCAACGAAAAATGATATGATGGTAACGATGCCAATCGAGTCGATGCCGATTTTTTCAATCTCGTCCAGGATGCGATTGCCGAAAATCCGCCATTTTAACGGCTGTCGACATACTCGCGTCATGAACACGAAGTATCTGCCAATGTGAGAGATAGGTGACATTACTTATTCTTTTATAAATTTTTTCTTGCGAAATAGCTTTCAAATGTATAAAAATAGTCTTATTTTGGCACAAAATTAGTGAAGATTTAGTTTTATGGAATCATAAAAAGGGATCATTATGAATAATATATATTGCATTATCATGGCAGGCGGTTTGGGCAGCCGCTTGTGGCCACTGAGCCAGGCTTCTATGCCAAAACAATTTATCGACCTCATGGGAATCGGACGAACAATGCTTCAGCTCACCTTCGACCGATTCAGTTCAATGTGTGACACTGAGCATTTTGTGGTTGTCACGAACGAGGAATATTACGAAACTGTCTGTCAGCAACTTCCGGAAATTCCTCTCAAGAATATCCTTCGCGAACCGTTCCGACGCAATACGGCAACGTGCATTGCCTTTGCAACAGCATATATCAAGCAGCTCGATCCAAACGCTGTATGCGTGGTGACGCCTGCCGACCATCTGATCCTCAACGAGATGCGTTTCGTCAAGAGCGTACAGACTGCTGTCGATTTCGCTGCTGTCAACGATGCTCTCGTGACTGTCGGCGTCAAGGCACACAAGCCGGAAACGGCCTTCGGCTATATTCAGTTTGGCGATCCTGTCGGCGACAACTATCCGCAGCTTCACCTCGTCAAGACATTCACCGAAAAGCCTAATCTCGAGATGGCTCAGATATTTTTCGAATGTGGCGAATTCGTGTGGAACTCGGGTGTATTCGCATGGAGTATCTCAAGCATCGAAAAGGCATTGCAGAAGTTCTTGCCTAATACGCAGAAGCAGTTTACAATGCTCGACGCCATTCCTCGCTCACACTGGACACGCGAAAGCGTTCGCATGGCCTATGACGAATGCGAGAATATCTCCATCGACTACGGCGTCATGGAACGTGCACAGAATGTCTATGTCGAACTGACCGATGCCGCATGGAGCGACCTCGGAAGCTGGGAAGCCATCTACGAGCAGGGCCAGAAAGATCAGAATGGCAACACTTCTATCAGCGGTCAGGTCATCCTCAAGGGATCGAAGGACTGCCTCGTCGATATCCCTGCCGGCAAGACTTGCATCGCCGACGGAATGGACGGCTACATGATTGTTGACAATGGCGAAATGCTCCTCATTTGCCCTCGCTCAAAGTCACATCTGACGTCTTCTTATGCTGCCGAAATTAGCGCTGCAACTGAGTAGAAATGAAGATTTTTGAGCAGAACGACATCCGCGACATCGATGCCGAAACAATTCGACGCGAAGGCATCACGTCGGATGCACTCATGGAACGTGCCGCAAAAACGGTCAGCGACTGGGTGCTGCAAAATGTCGATTCCGAACGCAAAATCGTCATTGTGGCCGGACCTGGCAACAATGGTGGCGATGGACTCGTCGTTGCTCGTCATCTTTCACTCTGCTTCGATGTCACGCTCTATTCCTTCACCGGCACCAATGGCAAACGTTCGGCCGACAATGCCCTCAATGCAGACAGGCTGAAAAACAGCCGTGTGCATTATCTTGAAAATCCTCACGACATCGAATTTCCACAGGGATGCCTCATCATCGATGCGCTTTTTGGAACAGGTCTTTCGCGACCTGTCGAAGGCGAGCTTGCCAACGTGATTCATCAGATCAACAACTCTGGCTGCGAAGTGCTGAGCATCGACCTGCCGTCTGGCTTGGGTAACGAAGATTCGCTCAAACATCTCGACCATTATATAATAGTAAAGGCAACGCACACGATTGCCTTCCAAATGCCGAAGATAGCCTTCTTCATGCCCGAAGCCGAACAGTTCGTCGGCAACGTGACCATAACCGATATTGGTCTCAATGGCGAGGCAATCGCCGAAAAGACAACGCGATTTTTCTTCACCGAAAAAGGTGATATCACGCCAAAGATTCGTCTCCGCAGTCGTTTCGCTCACAAAGGCGACATGGGACGGGCAATGATTTTTGCTGGTTCATACGGCATGATGGGCGCTGCACAACTTTCGGCCAAGGCTTGCCTCCGAAGTGGAGTCGGACTGCTGACAATGACCATTCCACAATGTGGCTACGAGATTATGCAGATTGGTGTGCCGGAAGCAATGGTCGTCACCAATGGCAAGACTTCGCTCGAATGGACCGATAAAATGGCCGACACACGTCTGAAAGCCATCGCCATCGGACCGGGAATCGGACGTGATGAGCAGACGACATCTTTTGTCTCACACATACTATATATATATAATAGTATTCCGAAGGTCATCGATGCCGATGGACTCTGGCACCTGTCAAAGATTCGACGAAGCGGCGAAATGCCTTCGCTCGAAAATGCTGTCCTCACACCGCACGATGCCGAATTCGACAATCTCACCACGCCACATCTGACGCGCAAGGAACGTCTCGACGACGCTTCACTCTTTGCCACGACAAACAAATGCATCGTCGTGCTCAAAGGCGCAAACACAGCAATATGTCTGCCTGACGGCACAATACACTTCAATTCGACAGGTAATCCTGGAATGGCAACGGCCGGCAGCGGCGATGTCCTGACGGGAATCATCACTGCACTCCTTGCGCAAGGCTACTCTACGACCGATGCCGCAATCATCGGCGTTTTCAACCATGGTGCTGCCGGCGACCGCGCACGCGACGTCCATGGCGAACAGGCACTCATCGCCTCTGACATAATTGCAGAGCTCTAAAATGACACACAAAAACAATCTTGTATGTGACTTTGCAAGGTTGTCTTCCATCCATTAAACAAGCAGAAATCACTATTCGTAATCGTTTTTGGGAATTATTCCCTATCTTTGCCAACGCAAAGACAAAGGGGTGCCGACAACGGCTGAGAACATACCCTCATAACCTGATGCAGATAATGCTGACGCAGGGATTGACTTGGTTCTTCTCTTCTTTGCCTTTACGGATTTAAATGTTTAATTTATAATTGGTTGTGATCTGCACATCCAAACTCATAATTCGTAATTTAGGAAAATGTTCTCCGATGAATTAGCAAAAATCTCGTGGGACGACACCACGAAATTCATCTACTCCCGCACCGAGGCCGACGTGCGTCGTGCTCTTGCCAAGGAGCATCTCAATGTTGAGGATTTCATGGCGCTTATCTCGCCTGCCGCTGAACCATATCTTGAACAGATGGCCGCGCTCAGCAGAAAGTACACGTTGGAGAGATTTGGCAAGACTATCTCGATGTTCATTCCGCTTTACATCACCAACTCATGCACCAACTCGTGCGTCTATTGCGGCTTCCACGTCTCTAATCCAATGAAACGCACCATATTGACCGAAGAGGAGATCGTCAACGAATATAAAGCCATAAAAAAGCTCGGCCCGTTCGAAAATCTTCTTATCGTCACGGGCGAGAATCCTGCCAAGGCCGGTGTGCCTTATCTCGCCAAGGCCCTCGACCTTGCAAAACCTTATTTTGCAAACCTCAAAATCGAGGTCATGCCGCTCAAATCCGAGGAATATAAGGAGCTCACAGAGCATGGACTCAATGGTGTAATCTGCTTTCAGGAGACGTATAACAGAGCCAATTACAAGATATATCATCCGCGTGGCATGAAGTCGGATTTCGAATGGCGTGTCAATGGCTTCGACCGTATGGGACAGGCCGGCGTCCATTCAATCGGCATGGGAGCACTCATCGGACTCGAAGAGTGGCGAACAGACATGACCATGATGGCTTACCATCTGCGCTATCTGCAGAAGAACTACTGGAAGACAAAATATAGCGTCAACTTCCCACGTATGCGTGTGGCAGAAAACGGCGGCTTCCAGCCTAACGTCGTCATGAGCGACAAGGAGCTTGCACAGCTCACATTCGCGTTCCGAATCTTCGACCATGATGTTGACATCAGCTATTCGACACGTGAACCAGCGTTCATACGCGACAACATGGCAACATTGGGCGTGACAACAATGAGTGCTGCCAGCAAGACTGAACCTGGCGGCTACTACTCATACCCGAAAACACTTGAGCAGTTCCACGTCAGTGACGAGCGTACCGTCGATGAGGTCGTCGAAGCACTCAAGAAGGCTGGTCGCGAGCCGGTTTTCAAGGATTGGGACGCTACATTCGACCATTGCACAATGGAATAACCATATCAGGAGCAGTTGCATTCGAAAAATGCAGCTGCTTTTTTTGTTGCTGCATACAAAACCCGCAAGAATGTCAAAACGGATAGAGATGCGTAAATTGCTATTTTTAAAAACTTTATCGCATCATGCCGACGCTCACAAGAAGCAAAAAATCGGACAATGATTGTCCGTCATTGCGCTGCCGCGAAAAATAAAGCGCACATTCAGACGCCGCCGGGTGCATTCTCTGCAATGTAGAAATGGTTTAAATAAAGAAGTTTTTACTCATTTCCGTTGGACGACTACAACTTGTGAGTTAATTTTGCGTTTAAGAAAAATAAAATCAAAAAAATATCTTAACTAAACATCAATTAATCTTATGAGTGGATTATTTAATTCATCAATCGGAAGAAAGTTGTTGATGAGTATCTCAGGTTTGTTCCTCGTGCTCTTCCTCCTCTTCCACATGTCGATGAACCTGGTTGCTGTGTTCTCTGGCGATGCATACAACGCTGTATGCGGATTCCTCGGCACAAACTGGTATGCACTTGCTGGTACAGCAGTATTGGCATTGGGTATGGTTGTACACATCGTGTACGCGTTCATCCTTTCATTCAAGAACCGTGCAGCACGCGGTAACGACCGTTATGAGATGAGCGCACGTCCAAAGAACGTTGAATGGGCTTCACAGAACATGCTCGTTCTCGGTATCATCGTTTGCCTCGGCATCTGCCTCCACCTCTCACACTTCTGGTACAAGATGATGTTCGCAGAGTTGGCTGGTATCGAAAACGAGATTGCTGCAACTGATGGTACAGCTTGGATGCAGTTCTACTTCAGCCAGCCAGTTGTTGCTGTTCTCTACATCGTATGGTTCGCGGCATTGTGGTTCCACCTTACACACGGTTTCTGGAGCGCATTGCAGACACTCGGTTGGAACAACAATGTATGGATCGACCGTCTTCAGTGCATCTCTTGCTGGTTTGCAACAATCGTTTGCGGCCTCTTCGCTGTGATTGTAATCGGATTCTTCTTTGGATTATTCCCAATTTTCGGTTAATCCTTAACAATAAACTGAAAACGAAATTTTATGAGCACTATAGATTCTAAAATTCCAGAAGGCCCAGTGGCCGAAAAGTGGACCAACTACAAAGCTCACCAGAAGCTCGTTAACCCAGCAAACAAGCGTAAGCTCGACATTATCGTCGTTGGTACAGGTTTGGCTGGTGCATCTGCAGCTTCAACTCTCGCTGAGATGGGCTTCAATATCCTCAACTTCTGCATCCAGGACTCACCTCGTCGTGCACACTCAATCGCTGCACAGGGTGGTATCAATGCTGCAAAGAACTATCAGAACGATGGCGACTCTGTATATCGCCTCTTCTACGACACAGTAAAGGGCGGTGACTACCGTGCACGCGAGGCAAACGTATACCGTCTTGCTGAGGTGTCTAACAACATCATCGACCAGTGTGTTGCTCAGGGTGTGCCTTTCGCTCGTGAGTACGGCGGACTCCTCGCTAACCGTTCATTCGGTGGTGCACAGGTTTCTCGTACTTTCTACGCTAAGGGTCAGACAGGTCAGCAGCTCCTCCTCGGTGCATACTCTTCACTTAACCGTCAGATCAAGGCTGGCAAGGTAAAGAGCTTCAATCGTTATGAGATGCACGACATCGTCATGATCGACGGCCGTGCTCGTGGTATCATCGCTAAGAACCTCGTAACTGGTAAGTTCGAGCGTTTCGCAGCTCACGCAGTAGTTATCGCTACTGGTGGTTATGGTAACACATACTTCCTCTCGACAAATGCAATGGCTTGCAACTGTTCAGCTGCAATTGCTGCATACCGCAAGGGCGCATATTTCGCTAACCCATCATATGTTCAGATCCACCCGACTTGTATCCCTGTTCACGGCGACAAGCAGTCTAAGTTGACTCTTATGTCTGAGTCACTCCGTAACGACGGCCGCATCTGGGTTCCAAAGAAGGAAGAAGATGCTAAGGCACTTCAGACTGGCAAGAAGAAGGGTTCTGACATCCCTGAAGAGGATCGCGACTACTACTTGGAGCGTCGCTACCCAGCATTTGGTAACCTCGTGCCACGTGACGTTGCTTCACGTGCTGCTAAGGAGCGTTGCGACAAGGGCTTCGGCGTAAACAACACTGGCAAGGCTGTATTCCTCGACTTCTCTGAGGCTATCAACCGTCTCGGTATTGATGTCGTTCGCCAGCGCTATGGCAACCTCTTCGATATGTACGAAGAAATCACAGACGTTAATCCAGGCGAGTTCGCTAAGGAAATCAACGGCGTTAAGTACTACAACCCAATGATGATCTTCCCTGCTATCCACTACACAATGGGTGGTATCTGGGTTGACTACGAGCTCCAGACTTCTGTCAAGGGTCTCTTCGCAATCGGTGAGTGTAACTTCTCTGACCACGGTGCTAACCGTCTTGGTGCATCAGCCCTTATGCAGGGTCTTGCAGATGGTTACTTCGTTCTCCCATACACAATCCAGAACTATCTCTCTGACCAGATCACTGTTCCTCGTTTCTCAACTGACGCTCCAGAATTCGCTGAAGTTCAGAAGCAGTGCGAAGAGGCTGAAAAGCAGCTCCTCTCTATCAAGGGTAAGCGTTCAGTTGACTCTATCCACAAGGAACTTGGTAACGTTATGTGGGAATATGTTGGTATGGGCCGTACAAAGCAGAGCCTCGAAACAGCTCTCGAGAAGATTAAGGCTATCCGCAAGGAATTCGAGACTAACCTCTTCGTTCCTGGCACAAACGATGGCATGAACATCGAGCTTGACAAGGCTTTCCGCTTGAAGGACTTCATCATCATGGGTGAACTTATCGCATACGACGCACTCAACCGCAACGAAAGCTGTGGTGGTCACTTCCGCGAGGAATATCAGACTGAAGAGGGCGAAGCTAAGCGCGATGACGAGAACTTCTTCTACGTTGGTTGCTGGAAGTATGAGGGCTCAGACGAGGCTACTCCTACTCTCATCAAGGAACCACTCGTATATGAGGCTATCAAGGTTCAGACTCGTAACTACAAGAATTAATTAAGAATTTAGAATTAAGAATTAAGAGACTATTCGAGATTCGAGATTCGCAATTAAAAAGAAAAGACAATGGAAAATACAATGAAAGTCAACTTTAAGGTTTGGCGTCAGAAAGATGCTAAGTCTAAGGGTGAATTCAAGCTATATACAGACATCGAGACTACTCCTGATACATCATTCCTCGAGACTCTCGATATCCTCAACGAAAGCCTCGTTGAGAAGGGCGAGGAGCCTATCGCTTTCGACCACGATTGCCGCGAAGGTATCTGTGGTATGTGCTCGCTCTACATCAATGGTCACCCACACGGTCCTGCAACATTGGCAACAACTTGCCAGCTCTATATGCGTCGCTTCAAGAATGGCGAGACAATCACTGTTGAGCCATGGCGTTCGGCTGGTTTCCCTGTTATCAAGGACTTGATCGTAAACCGTAACGCTTACGATCAGATTCAGCAGGCTGGTGGCTACGTATCATTCGCTTGTGGCGGTGCACAGGATGCCAATGCTATTCCAATCTCTAAGGAGAACGCTGACCTCGCAATGGACGCTGCAACATGTATCGGTTGCGGTGCTTGCGTTGCAGCTTGTAAGAACGGTTCGGCTATGCTCTTCGTTTCTGCAAAGGTTAGCCAGTTCGCTCTCCTCCCACAAGGTCAGGTTGAAGCTGCTCGTCGTGTTAAGGCTATGGTTGCCAAGATGGATGAGCTCGGCTTCGGTAACTGTACAAACACA
>JAKSLG010000019.1 GCA_024401295.1 Bacteroidales bacterium
TCTCCAACTTTTTGGCTGCTGTTTTGTGGCTTGTATGGATATAGCGCATTGATGTCTCTATCTCTCCGTGTCCCAGCACACTCATGATGACGAAAGGATTGTCCGCTCGCTCAGCCAACTGCGAAGCACAAGTGTGACGAGCGACATGGAAAGTCAGTGGAAATGGTATGTTAAGCATCTTTTCAATACGATGCAGGTGTCTTTGGATAACATTCTTGTCTATCTTGGGAAAGACTAAAACCCTGTCTTCGTCTTGCATATACTTGTCAACAATGAGTTGCGGTTTGCCGTTGAACAAAGAGTATAATGGCAGTGTGACTTCAATGCCAGTCTTTAGAGTCTTTTTGTGTATAACCATGCCATGAGGATCCTTGCTGACGTGCTCTTTCTTTAGGGTTGATACGTCACTATATCTCAGTCCTGTATAGCAGGCGAACAAGAACATATCCAGAACTTGTTCATATATGCGATATTTCGGCAATTCATTCCTGTCAATGTTTTCTATCATCACAAGCTGGTCTAAAGTCAATGCTTGTCTTGTGTCGTTCTCGTAGAAGATGAGATCAAATTGGTCGTAAGGATTACTGCCTATCAGTCCCTCTTTTACAGCACGACGGAAGCATTTGCGCATATCTGCATGTATAGAAGATGCTGTACTAGGTGCATATCGCTCCATAAAGTACAGATCCATGGCCTTTATGATAGTGATTGACACCTCGCCGAAGTACAATGTTGCAGCCTCATTTTTCTTGTAGTGCTTGATGAATTTATGAACCATTTTGAGATACACTCGTTTGCCGTCTTTAGTGCTCTCCTTGATGTTTTTTTCCTCGTCTATATATTTTGCAAAGACTTCAAATACGTCTTCGCCTTTGGCCATCTGACTCTTCGCTGCTACTTTTATGGCTTCAGGAGTAAGAGCAATGCCTCGTTTCTCGGTATTGTCCTCTAGCTCGATAATCTTGTCGATCATCTGACGAATGTAGCTGTTGTACTTCTCGGCATTGCTGTTCTTGATTATCATTTGACGGGCGTTGTCCCATTGCTTCTCGCTCTCCAATACGATGCCAGTTGAGATAAGCACACGACATTCTGCTCCAGCATATACCTCAAGTTCCAGGTTTAGAGGGTAGTTCTTGCGTCTGCCAAGTATGAGTTTGAATTTTGCCTTTGCCATATTACAATGTGTTGAAGAGGGTTTGAAGTTTGGTGTCTATAGTCTCTTCTGAGATTTCTTTCGCTGATATTGTTTCGACCCACGACTTTAGAATCTGAAACTTATCTGGATTCTGCATCAGGTTGCCAATGACGATGTAAGTCTGACTCATCGTGAAGCCTTGTGCCTTGCAAAGCTTGCACAGTTCGTTTCTCTTTAGAGTGATGCTGTCATTCTTGTTGTCCTGCCCATCCCATTTGATTGTCGCAAGTTTCCTTTCAGCAGTCTTGTGGCTTTGATTGATATACTTCATCGAAGTCTTCATTGCCACGTGCCCCAACACATCCCTTATGACAAAAGGATCGTTTACCTTCTCAGCCAATAGAGAGGCGCATGTATGACGAGTTGCGTGGAAAGTATAATTTTCGGGTATGCCAACAAGCTTGAATAAACGCTTCAGTTTATAGTCTCTTCCAGAGCGACCCATGTATGGGAATAGTAAATCGTCCACAGGATTGTGGTCCAAATACTTCTGAGCAATCCGTTCGGGCTTTCCATCAAACAACAGATATAAAGGTAGTGCTATGTGTTGTTCGGTCTTGATAGTTGTGAACTGTAAGGTGAGGCCTTTCTCGTCGTGACAGACATCACATTTCCTAAGAGCCAAACTGTCACTAATACGCAGGCCTGTATAACAAGAGAACAAAACTCTATCTCGCAATACATCATATTGAATACCCATGCCTTCAAGAACCTTATCTGGAATGTTCTCCAGTGCGGTGACTTGCTCTTGGGTTAGCGCAGGCTTTTTCTTATTGCCATCCAAGTGTGGAATCTCAAAATCTTCATAAGGGTTGTATTTGATTAGGCCATCCTTCTGTGCCTTATACAAAAGTTTCTTCAGAGAGAAGTGTATATGCGATCGAGAAATATCTTTAAGTGATTCGCATAGACACTTGTCGAAGTCCTTCAGGAACGCAAGCGTAAATTCCTTGAAATATAGCTTGGATCCCTTCTGACCTTTATATATGTCGACAAACGACTGAAGTCTCTTGACGTGAGTGTTCTCAACGCGCATTGTCCCTTCCTTCCAGGTCTTCTTCTCGGAAATATACTCCCTAAACTTATCCATCACATTGAGCTCTTCAAATATGGTGTCGTTCTTGGCTGCCAGTCTGATGAGATCTTTAGTAAAGGCAACCTGTCTTTCCTCGGCTTCAAGCTCAGCACGCTCGATATTGAGAACTAACGTTTTCAGGTAGTGGTTATATGCAGCAGCGTTACTATTGCGCAGAATTAGCTGGCGACTCTCGTCCCATTGTCTTTCGTTGTCTAACACAACGCCAGTAGATATAAAGACTCGGCAGTCAGCACCCTTGTAAACCTCCAGTTCGATGTTCAAGGGATAATTCTTACGTCTTCCGAGTAACAATTTGTATTTAGCCTTCATGGTTTTGCCCTTTATCTGCGGTACTTTTTGTGTACCATATTTGTAACAAGATGTAGCAAAACTACGCACTTTTTCTGAAAAGAAGTGAATTTTGAATGTTAAAAATCAAAAAGGCTTTTGGCGGTTAATGCATTGAGTGTAAATGTGTTATGTTCGTTTTGTTTCGCTTCTTCTTCGCTGTGTTTCGATATTGGGAAAGTGGATTGGATTGGCGACTATTTTGCATGGGGCGAGACGTTCCCTAAAAGCAACTACAACTGGAGTACATATTTTGACACTAATGACGGTGGTGACACGTTCGTAAAGTACAAGAACAATGGTGGTAAGACCGAACTTGACGATGCCGACGACGTAGCCGTTCAGACATGGGGCGGAGCGTGGAGGATGCCTACCAAGACACAGCAGGACGAACTCCGTAAAGAGTGCGACTGGGAATGGACCTCAATAAACGGTGTCAATGGCTATAAGGTAAAGAGCCGCGTGAACGACAACTTTATTTTCCTTCCTGCCGCGGGCAGCCGCTGGGATGCGGGTCTCGACGGCGTGGGCAGCCGCGGCTTCTACTGGTCGCGTTCGCTCGGCACGTTCAACTCCGGCGGCGCGTACCGCTTGTACTTCAGCTCGAGCTACGTGGATCGGGGCTACGACTTCAACCGCGGCTTCGGGTTCTCGGTTCGCCCTGTCTGCCCTGGAACAAAATAATGATGTAATGTCATGAATAGCATAAGGCTGTCCGTTTGGGCGGCCTTTTTTTGTGGCACAGTAGTTGAAAAACAAAATAAAAATTCTTTGTTAGTGTTTTTGCAAGGCGGGAGCCTTGCTTTTAGGTGCGACGTAGGCAGAGCCTACGCCGAACAAAGTTCGTTCGGGACGCGTTGTCGTGAAACGTCTCTACGAGTTCCATTTGTTTGTCGACTCTAAATGCTTTTTTTCAGAAACGTCCTTTGCTGATCCAGAAGGCAAAGAATTTGATGGCGATAGGAATGTGGTGCATCACAGTGGAGAGCAATCCGTAGTGGTGCATCATTATTCTGAAGCGTTCGCGCAGTCCGGGAATGATATTTTGCTTTGTGATGCCGCCGTCGAGAAAACGGGCGAGCGTCATGTGCGAATTTTTGATTTCTGAGGATTTTTTCATGATTCTGATGCACCAGTCAAAATCGGCAGAAAAACGGAAATTAAGGTCATATTCGCCGCAAAGCGAGCGTCTGGCGACGAACGCCTGATGACTTACGAGCATTCCATCCTTGAAGCTTTTCCAATCGAGTTTTTCCGGAGGCGTCAGTCGCCTGTTGCCAATGACATTTCCGTCCATGTCGGTCATGATGGTGTCGCCATAAATTATGTCGGCATCGGTATTGATGAATCTGCTGACGGTTGAAGGCTCTGCGATCTCGTCGCCGGCATTGATGAACCAGACATAGTCGCCCGTTGCCATGCGCAGACCTTTGTTCATCGCGTCGTAGAGACCTTTGTCGGGTTCGCTGACCCATTTGCTGACAATGGCTTCGTGCCTGTGCACAATAGCCATTGTTCCATCGGTCGATCTGCCATCGACGATGATGTATTCAATATCTTTAAAATCTTGATTTTCAATGCTCTCGATGGTACGTTCAAGTGTTGCTTCGGCGTTGAACGTAATGGTGATTATCGACAGGCGAGCCATCGTTTAGTGGAGCAGTTTGTTATAGACGTCGATATATTGTTGCGCAACTTTCGTCTCCTCGAACATTTCAATAGCTTTTTCGCGAACGTCATTGCGCTGGTCAGGCGTGAAGAAGAGCATGTTGTAGATGCCGTTGGCAAGACTGAGCGAATTCTTAACCTCGGCCAGGAATCCGGTCTTCATGTGGGTGATCATCTCAGGAATACCGCCGATGCCGAATCCGACGACAGGCGTGCCGCAGCAAAGACTCTCAACGACAGTGTTTGGAAGGTTATCCTGGAGCGAAGGAAGGATGAACGTATCGGCTGCGTTATAGAGTTTTACGAGTTTTTCCGGATCCGAGATGAAGTCCATCGCGTGGATCTTGAACGAGAAACGGTTCACCCAGTTCTTGTCGAGCTTACCAAATACGACAAGTTCAATCCTGTTTGAGATGGCAGGGAAGTTATCTTGTATGATTGTCAGTGCCTCTTCGAGATAGCGGAAGCCCTTGCGCACATCAAGGATCTTTGCTGCGCCGAAAAGAATGAGTTTTTTGTCGAGCGGCAATCCAAGTTCCTCGCGACATTTCTTCTGATCCATAGGACGATAGAAGTTCGTGTCGATTGGATTTGGAATGGTTGTCACATTTGCATTGCGCATCATCGAGCTACTCTTTGCCATCGTTGCCAGCCATCGGCTACAAGTGACAACAGAGAGGTTGCTCTTGGCATAGATTGCCTTTTTCTTGATGTATGTCTTGTATGAAAGGTCGTCTTTCTTAGGCTTGTTGAGGAATGGGCAGAAACCGCAATGCTCGTTGAATTCGCAGCAAGTGCCGGCATAGTGACATCCGCCTGTGAAAGGCCACATGTCGTGGAGAGTCCAGACGATAGGCTTGCCGAGATTGAAGAGGGCTTCGAGTCCGTCGAGCGAGATGAATCCCTGGTTAATCCAGTGGAGATGGATGATGTCGGCATCGCGAACGACAGGATTGTCTGCAAGATTCTGACCCGTATTGGCAATGGAGAAATAGTAGCGCATTCCAGCCTCTTTCTCGTGAGGCAGAATGGTCAGACGCTCTTTCACAAAACGCCAGAAGTTGCCAGCGTTATAGGTAAAACCCTGACCAACAACATGCTCGTTGGCCTCGCTTCGCTTCTGTTCCTGAACGAGAATATGCGAATCGACGCCAGCTCTGATGAGCGAACGATGAATTCTCAGAGCGGCAACAGCAGCTCCGCCTCCTGCGTCTGTCTTATTTATGTGAACTACTTTCACGTCTTCTATTTCCTCTTTTCAGTTTGCGAATATAGCAGTTTCGTTCGAACAAACCATTATTAATGCAAACTAATTGTAAAAAAATGTTATTTTCTGCGGCAGAAAACAGATTGAATCTGCGTCTGGCGGGTCCTATTTTTCTCTTTTCGTATTGTAATCGACAATGGCAGCGAGTGCCGTCTTTGCATCTGAATCCGGTAGCGAGTCGAGGCAATCCTTGGCTTTCTGTGCGTATTCGAGCATCATCTTTCGAGCATATTCGATGCCTCCATGCTGTTGCGCGAAAGCAATCACTTCGGCCGCCGTTTTGTCCTCTTTGCAGTGCTTGTCGATGAGCTTGAGCATACGTTTGCGCTCGTCGGGCTGAGACTGTGCGAGAGCGTAGATTATCGGCAGAGTCATCTTTCGTTCCTTGATGTCGTTGCCCGAAGGCTTGCCGAGAAGCGAACTCTTTTCGTAGTCGAAGATATCGTCGCGGATCTGGAATGCGATACCAAGATTCAAACCGAACTGATGCATTTTTCCGATGATTTCATCGCTTGCTTTGGCCGAATAGGCGCCCGACTTTGTGCAAGCGGCGATGAGCGTTGCCGTCTTCTTGCGGATCACCTCGAAATAAGTCTCTTCGGTGATGTCGAGTTTATTGGCATGTTCAATCTGTATGAGCTCGCCTTCGCTGATTTCTCCGACGGCATCCGAAACGATTCGCAGAATGTCGTATTGATTGGTACTCAGCGCGATATCGAGACCACGGGCGAGGAAAAAGTCGCCAACGAGAACAGCCATTTTCGAGTTCCAGATGGCATTGACGCTGAACTGTCCGCGTCGCTGGTATGTCTCATCGACCACGTCGTCGTGGACGAGTGTTGCAGTGTGTAGCAGCTCGATCAGCGTTGCGGCAGCATACGAAGCTTCGCTTGTGCCGCCGGTGGCTTTGGCCGAGAGGAAGACGAGCATAGGGCGCATCTGCTTGCCCTTGCGTCGCAATATGTAGTTGGTGATGACCGACAGCAGCGCGTTCGGCGATTTCAGCTGAGCCTTGAAGTAAGGCTCAAAATCGCGCATTTCGCTGTCAACCACTTTCCTTATCTCGTCGATAGACATTTCTCTTATTTTTCTGCAAAGATAGTCATTCTGTGTCATATTCAGCACAGCAGTGCCGAAATAAACAGCCACTCAATGTGCGTCTCACAACATTGAGTGGCATAACCAGAATATAAGCAATATTTATTTGAAAAAAGACTTCAAAACCTTTATGTCAAACGCTCCGATTATCTCTCTGCTTTTGACAATACAAATATACAACTAATACTTTAAATAACAATGGATAATCGAAAGAAAATCAGATGATAATCAAAGAAAATTCATATCCAAATTTTACGCCACATTTTTATCAACAAACAACTGAAAACACATCAATTTTTATCGGAAAAACGACTCATTTCTGTCGGCAGATTCATCTTTTTTTGAATACAGCAGATTATTTTTTTCATTAATTTCGCATGTCGAATTTTTTTGACGGGAAAACAACAGCATAGACAGATGAACTATTTGGCGCATTTGGCACTTTCGCACGACAATTCAGACGTGATGGTTGGCAACTTTATTGGCGACTTCGTCAAGGGAAGCAACTATACGCGTTATTCGCCACGTGTGCGCACAGGCATTCTGCTCCACAGAAAAATCGACGACTTCACAGACAGTCATCCCATCGTGCGCGAGACGACGGCTCTGTTCAAAGAGTCGTTTGGCCGCTACGCCGGTGTCTTCACCGATGTTTTCTATGATCATTTTCTGGCAACGCAGTGGAGCGATTTTCATCCGTCGCAGACACTTCCGAAATTTGTGAGCCGTGTTCACAGAATTCTCCTTTTCAACTATCTGCGCTTGCCGGGCGAGGCCAAGAAGATGCTGCCTTTTCTCATCAAGAGTCGCCGACTCGAAAATTATGCGAACTTTTCAGGTCTGAGCCGTGCTCTCAACATCATGGCACGCAACACGTCGCTCCCGCAAAATACGCAGGATGCGATAAAGATTCTGAAAGATAATTATGAAACGATCAATGCTCAGTTCACGGCATTCTATCCGCAGGTCGTGGCTCTCGTAAACGAAGAGCTGAAAGATGTCTATGCAGACTGAGATCAGGCAGGCATCGTTGCGATGCTGAAGCGTTCTTTACCGTAGAAATCGTTGACAATCTGAATATCCACAAAGCCTTCGGCAGCCAGCATTTCCTTCATCTGGTATCCCATCTTTTCGTTGATTTCAAAGAAGAGTTTTCCGCCTTTTGCGAGCATTTCTTTGCGGCAATGGCGGGCAATTGTCCTGTAGAAAAGCAGAGGGTCGTTGTCGGGCACGAAAAGCGCCAGATGTGGCTCATACGAAAGGACGTTTTCCTCCATCGAAGATTTCTCGCTTTGCATGATATATGGCGGATTGCTGACGACGATGTCAAACGTGCCCAGATTGACGTTTGTCTGAAGGATGTCGCATTGGGTCAGCGTGACGTTTGCATCCAGTTTTTCGGCGTTTTTTTGTGCGATTGCGAGAGCATCGGCCGAGATGTCAACGGCGGTGACTTTGGCGTCGGGAAGGGCTAATTTAAGCGAAATTGCAATGCATCCTGTGCCTGTGCCGATGTCGATGATGCTTCCGGTGTTTTTTTCATTGATGATGAGGTTGACAAGTTCGGCTGTTTCGGGGCGGGGAATGAGTGCTCCGGGAGCGGCAATAAATTCGTGGCCACAAAAATATGCCTTGCCACAGACATACTGAAGAGGTTCGCCATTGGCCACACGTTGTGCCTTTTCAATAATCAGGCTGGCTCCGTCGATGAGGTCGTCGGAGCGTGTGAGAAGTTGTGTTTGTGTGATGTCAAGAAGATCGCAGATGAGCATGCGTGAAGCCTGCTGCGCATCGCCGATAAATTTCGAGGTCGCCAGGATTGCGGCCACATTGCGCCTGAGTTCGCCAAGTTTCACAGCGCCTCGTGTGTCAGATGAGTTTGTTCGATGCCGTGTCGGGGAAGACAAATCGAGGCTTGAAAGTCTTGGCCTCTTCGTAGTCGATCATCGCATATGCAATGATGATAACAACATCGCCGACGGCAACCTTGCGTGCAGCAGCTCCGTTGAGGCAGATAACGCCAGAGCCGCGTTCACCTTTGATGACGTAGGTCTCGAAACGTTCGCCGTTATTGTTGTTGACAACCTGAACCTTCTCGTTTTCGAGAATGTTGGCAGCGTCCATGAGGTCCTCGTCGATAGTGATGCTTCCGATATAGTTGAGGTCTGACTCGGTTACGTGGACGTTATGGAGCTTCGATTTGACAACGTGAATCATCATGGCGCTTTAGTATTTATATGTGATGTTATCGATGAGGCGAACTTTGCCTGCATAGACAGTGATGCAACCAACAACATAATCAGTATCGTCCCACGATTCGATATCCTGCAAAGTCAAGCCATCAACAATGCTATAGTATTCAACTTCAAGATTGCCGTAGTTGTTAATCTTGCGACATACCCACTCGATAGTCTCTTGCGGCGTCATTGTCGACATTTTCTCAACTGACTTGCGAAGTGTCTCTTGAATGAAAGGTGCAACAGCGCGGAATTCGTCTGTTAGGAGTGTATTGCGAGAGCTGACAGCCAAACCATCGTCTTCACGAACAATCGGGCATGGAATGATCTCGATGTTCATGGCCAGATCTTTCACCATCTGGCGGATGATGGCCAACTGCTGAAAATCTTTCTCGCCGAAGAATGCCTTGTCTGGTTCAACAAACATGAAAAGTTTGCTGACAATCTGTGCAACGCCGTTGAAATGGCCTGGACGATATTTGCCTTCCATCACTTCGGCAAGCGGGCCGAACGAGAACTGGCGAGTGTCAGGCTCCGGATAAACCTCTTCTACGGTTGGAGCAAAGACAACGTCGGCATTAGTATTGTCGGCAAGCAGTCTGGTGTCTGCTTCGAGAGTGCGCGGATATGTGCGGAGGTCCTCCGGATTGTTGAATTGCGTAGGGTTGACAAAGATGCTAACCACAACAAACTGACATTCGCTGCATGCCTTGTTGACGAGCGAAAGGTGGCCTTTGTGGAGCGCACCCATAGTCGGCACGAGACCGACGATTTTGTTCTGCTTGCGAGCTTCGGCCGTTGCGGCTTTCAGTTCGGCTATGGTTGAAACAATTTTCATTGTCGCAAATGATGTTTTAAAACGAGGCAAATTTATCAAAAAGAATTAAGAATCATTTCAGAATAAGGCCTTATTACCATTTAAGGTATCGTTTTTGTTTATTTTAAGAAAAAAAACATTCCCGAAATATCATTTCTTTCTCTTCCAGATGAGGTATGCAAGTGCAACGGCGATGGCTCCGAGGAGTCCTGCTGCGCCTTTATAGATGTAGTTCGCTGTGGCATTGCGGGCATATCGGGCCTCGTCGAAAGCCACAAAATAGAATTCTGTGAAGGTGTCTTCAGTAGCCGAAGCGATTGACGCAAGCTTCTCATTTGTCGGGCGCATCATGGCAATCGGCAATTCGCCAGCCACGGCATCCTCTTCTTCGATGGCAACGAGTGCATGACCTTTGTTGACAAGCGTTGCAAGATAGATTGGCATGTATTTTTCAGCCTTGTCGCCCGGATTGCGCGTGATATCAAACATATTGCGCGTATGGCGGATGACCTCTTTCTCATTGTCGTTCTGTTCAACCGTGCGCTGCGTATCGTCAAATCCGATTGGATTCTTTGTTCTGAAAAAGCCTGTTGGCGTCAGTTCGCTGACCTGCAGGGCATAATAGAGTCCGCCGTTGTCGTCCGATGGTCCAGCAAATCGTGTGATGTCTTTGCCGGCTTTTCGTCCGGCGATGCATCCCGAACGGCCATCTTCCATCGAGGCTTCACCCTCATACCACTGCCAGAAACGATGCGGATTGAAAAGGCTGAAAGTGATGACGAAGACCACGACGCCACCAAAGAGCGCGATGAGCTTTGCCACATTGATGCTGCCGTTCTTCTGCTGCTTGTTGATGATGAGGCGACCAACGAGTGCCAACACGGCAATGACAACGATGGCCAAAAGAAGTTTGCTGTTATCCATTATTGTCTTTTTTCTTGTCGGCGTTAGTCTTTATTGTGCGTGCAATGATGTCGAGCGTCTTGCGTCGGTCGGCTTCGCAGTTGGCAAAGTCGAGACCATCGACGTCGATGACGAGAAGTTCGCCTTTATAGTTTTCGATCCACGACTCATAGCGTTCGTTGAGCTGTCGCAGATAGTCTGGCGAAATGCCTGTTTCATAGCTGCGGTTGCGCATTCTTATCTGTTTCATGAGCGTAGGAACTGTTGCACGGATGTAAATCAACAGATCTGGCGGCGTAAGAAACGAGTTCATGATTTTGAAGAGCTCCATATACGCGTTGTAGTCGCGTTCGTCGATAAGGTTCATGTGGTAGAGGTTATCGGCAAAGATAAAGGCATCTTCATAGATCGTGCGGTCCTGAACGACGGTTTCGCCCGACCAGCGAATGCGCTGAATGCTCTGGAAACGCTGTGTCAGAAAATAGACCTGAAGGTTGAAAGCCCATCGGCGCATGTCGGCATAGAAATCTGCAAGAAACGGATTAGTCTCGGCAGTCTCATAGTGTGCCTTCCAACCAAATGTCTCTGTAAGAATCTGTGTCAGCGTTGTCTTTCCGCATCCGATATTTCCTGCAATGCCGATATACATGGTCGTTATGTCTTAGTTTAGTTTCAAAAGTGAGTCAATATATTCACGAGTGTTTGAGAGTCGTGGAACTTTGTTTTGTCCGCCGAGTTTGCCATTGGCTTTCATCCAGTCGAAGAAGAGTCCGTTGCGTCCGACAACCACGCGAGGGCGGCCCAACGTGATGTCGCGATAGCGTTTTGCATCATAGTCCGAATTGACTTCGCGCAGCGCATTGTCGAGTTCTGTCGTGAAGGCTTCAATCGACGAAGGCTGCTTGCTGAACTCGATGAGCCATTCGTGGCAGCCCTGTGTCTTGATGTCCATGAAGACAGGCGCAGCCGTATATTCGGCAATGGCGGCATTGGTTGCTTCGCAGGCTTTTTGAAGCGCTTTTTCGGCATTGTCAATCATCAGTTCCTCGCCGAAGGCATTGATGTAATGCTTTGTACGTCCGCTGATTATGAATCTGTGTGGCGCGAGCGACGTGAAGCGGATCGTATCGCCGATCATGTATCGCCAAAGGCCGCCATTCGTCGTTATGACCATCGCATAGTCAACGCCAGTCTCGACATTGGCGATGGTGCGAGCCTTCGGATGCTCGCTGCCGATCTCGCTGAGCGGGACGAACTCATAGAAGATGCCATAGTCGAGCATCAGTTGCATGTCGTGGCCTTCTTTGGTCTGAATGCCAAAGAAACCTTCGCTTGCGTTGTATGTCTCGACAAAGTTGATGCCTTTAGGGCAAAGCTGGCAATATTGCTGTCTGTATGGCGTGAAGTTGATGCCGCCATGCATGAACAATTCAAGGTTTGGCCAGATTTCGTGCAAGTTGTTCTTGCCCGTTGTCTCAAGAATATGCTTGAGCAGAATGAGAAACCAGCTCGGCACGCCTGCAAGCGAAGTAACATTCTGTCTCACAGTCGCTTGGGTTATCTTGTCGAGTTTCTCTTCCCATTTCGAGAGAAGTGCAATGTCGCGTTGCGGTGTTTTTGCCAGGTTGGCCCACCATGGAGAATTGCCAATCAGGATTGCCGACAGGTCGCCTGTCTGGATCTGATGTCCTATGTTGCTTATCTCCTTGCTTCCGCCCAATGTGAGGCATTTGCCACTGAGCATTTTGCTTTCAGGATGATTTGCCAGATAGGTCAGGACAGAGTCTTTTGCGCCGCGATAGTGACAATCGTTGAGCGCATCGAGGCTGACGGGAATAAATTTGCTTTTGGCATCCGTCGTGCCCGACGACTTGGCGAACCAGCGTATTTTTTCGGGCCAGCATACATTGCTCTCGCCTTGCTTCATGCGCTCTACGTATGGCGCAAAGGCAACATAGTCGCGAACAGCCACGCGTTCTGCAAATTGTTCGTAGTTGCGGATTTCGCCGAACGAATTTTCCTTGCCGAACGATGTCTGACCAGCCTTGCCAATGAGGCCCATAAGCTGCTTCTGCTGAATCTCTTCGGCATTCGAAGCAAAGGACTCAATAGCCCTCAAGCGACTCTCGCTATAGCGGTTGACTATGCTATTTATCAGCGACATTTTCTTGAGCAATCTTCTTTGTTCCGGCTCTTGTTTTTAGTCAATGATCAACATCGCATCGCCGTATGGACCGATGTTGTAGCCCTCTTTCATCGCCTCGTTATATGCGTTCATCACCTGCTTGTAGCCACCGAATGCGCATACGAGCATGAGCATTGTCGAGAATGGCTCGTGGAAGTTGGTGATCATGCTGTTGCCAACTTGGAATTCGTATGGAGGGAAGATGAATTTGTTAGTCCACCCTTCATATGGCTTGATATGTCCGCGTGTCGAGCAGGCTGTTTCGACGGCGCGGGCTGTTGTCGTTCCGACGAGGCAAATTCTGCGGCGCTCGTCTTTTGCCTTGTTCACGATTTCGCAGGCCTTGTCGTCGATGAAGATCTGCTCGCTCTCCATCTTATGCTTCGTGAGGTCTTCAACGTCAACCGAACGGAAGTTTCCAAGGCCGACGTGCGAAGTGATATGTGCAAAGTCGATGCCCATGATCTCAAGGCGCTTGAGAAGTTGCTTGCTGAAGTGGAGTCCGGCAGCAGGCGCAGCCACGGCACCTTCGTTCTTGGCATAGATTGTCTGATAGCCATCGACATCGCAAGGCTCAGCTTCGCGCTTGATGCACTCTGGGAGTGGCGTCATGCCGAGGCTGTAGAGTGATTTCTTGAATTCTTCAGAATCGCCGTCGAAGAGGAAACGCAATGTGCGTCCGCGCGACGTAGTGTTGTCGATGACTTCGGCAACCATCGAGTTGTCTTCGCCAAAATAGAGCTTATTGCCTATGCGGATCTTGCGGGCAGGATCAACGAGAACATCCCACAAGTGCTGCTCGTGGTTGAGTTCGCGGAGGAGGAACACCTCGATGCGCGCGCCTGTCTTTTCCTTGTTGCCATAGAGTCGGGCAGGGAACACCTTTGTGTCGTTGAACACCAACACGTCTTTGTCATCGAGATAGTCGAGCAAATCGCGGAATGTCTTGTGCTCTATTTCGCCTGTTGTTCTGTGGAGCACGAGCATGCGTGCAGATTCGCGGTCTTCAATTGGATATTGTGCCACGCGATTTTCGGGCAGCTGATATTCAAATTCAGATAATTTCATTTATATGCCTCCGTTTATGTTATTTTCTGCGGCCTGGGCCACAATCATTTTTTCTATTTCTTCCATTGTCATGCAATCCTTTTCGGTTGCATCGCCCGAAGCAGTGCGTCTGAGAGCCACGAGATGAGCTCCCGAGCCGGCGGCCTCGCCAAGGTCGCGTGCAATCGAACGTATGTATGTGCCTTTCGAGCAGCGTATGCGGGCCGTGACGTCCGGCATTTCGAACTTCTCGATTTCGAAGTTCATGATGCTGATCTGTCTGCTCTTCAGCTCGACATTGTCGGTCTTGCCTTTGCGAGCCAGTTCATAGGCTCGCTTTCCATCAACACGTATGGCCGAGAACATCGGCGGAACTTGTTCGATGGTGCCAGTGAAGTTGTCGGCGATCACCTTTTCGAGCATTTCGCGCGTGATGTGTTCCGTCGGGTAATTGCCCTCAGGCTCTGTCTCAAGGTCGTATGAAGGCGTCGTCTGCCCGAAGCGGAATGTTGCCACATACTCCTTGTCATGGTTCATCAGCGATTCAAGTGTCTTGGTCTTCTTGCCGGTGCAGACGACGACAATGCCTGTCGCAAGTGGATCGAGAGTGCCGGCGTGTCCGACTTTTATCTTTTTGATGCCCAAGTGGTTGCGAAACATCAGGCGTATTTTGTTGACCACGTCGAACGATGTCCACTTGAGTGGCTTATCGACAATCAGCATTTCGCCCGCCAGAAAATCTCTCTCCATCATCAGAGCAGAATAAGCGTTAGCAGACCAACAATTGCGCAGTAGATTGCAAAATATATCAGCTTGCCTTTGCGCACGAGGCCGATCATCCATTTGCATGCCAGACAACCCGAAACGAATGCCGCTACGAAACCAACGATAAGCGACGTTGTCGGAAGGCCGTTGAGCGCAGCTTCAACACCCACCTTGGCCATCTTCAAGCCATCGAGAAGCGCTTCGCCAACGATTGGCGGAATGACCATGAGGAACGAGAACTGAGCTAGCGTCTCCTTTTTGTTGCCGAGCATCAGACCTGTGGCAATCGTCGAACCCGAGCGCGACAAGCCAGGCAGACATGCAGCGGCCTGGGCCAAGCCGATCACAAATGCATCGCGCAAGGTCACGTGTTCGCGCTGGCGAGGTTTAGCATAGTATGAAACAGCAAGCAGAGCTGCCGTCAGCAACAGGCAGCAGCCAACGACAGTCAGGCCCTCAAAAGCCTCTTCGATATAATCCTTGAAGCAGAAACCGACGATGCCGACCGGAATCATCGAGACGATGATGCTCAGCGCATAGTTCTGCTCATCGTTGAGCCAGCCGATGCTGCCCTCGTATGTGCTGCGAGCATTCTTGAAGTTGAACAGGTTGGTGAATATCCAGACAATCTCTTTCCACAAAATCACGAGCGTGCTGAGAACCGTTGCCACGTGAACGGCAATGGTAAACGGCAATATCGTGTCGGGATCGGTGATGCCGAAAATACGGCCAGCTATGGCCAGATGGCCACTACTGCTGACTGGCAAATATTCGGTGAGGCCTTGCACAAGGCCGAGCAACAGTGCTTCTATCCAATCCATCTTCTCCTAGCGTTTCATGATTGCATAAATCTCGAAGATGAAGCCCGAAAGCACCACCATCGGAGCCAATGTGATATGCTGGAAATTATAGATGCTCTCGTCGAAAACATTCGGATCATCGCTGCCGCCGCCAATCATCAGGACGAAGCCCAAGACGATAATCGCAAAGCCGATGGCCATCAGAATATAGTTCTTCTTGTTGAGCGCAAAGTCAAAATCGCTCTTCTTATCGGTCGTGTTATTTGCCATTGTTATTGAGTGTAATTTCTATGGATTTTATACGTAGAGATCGGCTGTGCGCACGTTCAAATAACGGTTGACAGCCACAAGTGTCGATATCAGTGTCAGTATGATGCCGAGGATGAAGACGATGGCGAAAAGTGCAACAACAACCATGATGTTGTCGAAACCAATCACGCCATGAAGTTCGCGTGCCGACAAGAAGATGACGCCCGCAATCAGCAGGTTTGCAATCAGACCGCCGATGATGCCCTGAGCAACGCTCTGTCCGATGAACGGACGGCGGATAAATCCGTTGGTTGCACCTACGAGCTGCATCGTGCGTATCAGGAATCGACGTGAATAGACCATGAGGCGGACAGTGTTGTTGATGAGCGTGATGGCCACGAGCAGCATGACAGCTGAGAAACAGAGCAGGACAATCGAAATCTTGTTGACATTGCTGTGGATGAGGTTGACCATGTCCTTCTGATAGTGGACATCCTTGACTTCAGGATAGTCGATAACCATCTTCTCGATGCGTTCCATGCCGTCTTCTGTCGCATAGTCGGCATAGAGTTTCACGTCGATCGACGAAAGCAAAGGATTATAGCCCAGAAACTCGACGAAATCTTCGCCAAGCTCTTCCTGAAGCTTTTCAGCAGCCTGTTCCTTGTTGAGATATGTGACCGACTTGACGATTGCCGAAGCCGACAGAGCCTTTTCTATCTTCTTGACTTCCGCATCTTTAGCATCGTTTTCAAGCATGATAGTGAGACCAAGATTCTCTTTCACGTAGTTCGATATGCGGTTTGCATTCAGCATCAGCAATCCGATGATGCCGAGCAGAAAGAGAACCAGCGCAATGCTGACCGTTGTCGTGAAATATGAACTGCGCAATTTGCGCGTAGCCATTCTGTTATTTTGCCTTGCCATATAGTTATCCTATGTTAGTTGCAAAAATAGTCACTTCTTTTGTATGTTTCATAATCTTAATGAATTTTAACGCGTGCAATATTACATTGGCGCGATGTTTCCAACGTGAGCAAAAAATGCGATATTTGCAGAGTTTTTGAAACGAAATGTACCAATGACCGACATTCTCTACAAAAAGATCAAAGATCTGGCCGAGCAGGACCGACCGCGCGAAAAGCTTATCACACAAGGCCCGAGAGCGCTGACCGATTCCGAATTGCTTGGCATCATCATCGGTTCGGGAACAAAAAATTGCTCGTCGGTCGATCTGGCTCGCCAGATTCTTGACCGCTACAACAACAACCTTGGCGAGCTGGGCAATGCCACATTCAGCGACCTCTGTTCGTTCAAAGGCATCGGACCCGCGCGAGCCATCGACATTTTGACTTTTCTCGAACTTGGCCGACGCTATTCTGCCGCAGGTCCGACCGAGAAAGATGCCATCTCCGGCAGCGACGATGCCTTTGCTGTCCTTTACCCTCACCTGGCCGATCTCGACCACGAGGAGATGTGGATGCTTCTGCTCGACAAACGCAATAAAGTCATTGGTAAAGAACAACTTAGCGGCGGCGGACGCTCTTCGACAATCGTCGATGTCTCGCTTGCCATGAAGAAGGCCATCATCGCTTCAGCAAGTTCATGCATCATCGCCCACAATCATCCTTCGGGCAATACGGTGCCAAGTCAGCAGGACAAGCAGATAACAACGTCATTCTGCGAGGCCGGCAAGCTGCTCAACATACCTCTGCGCGACCATCTCATCATCGGGCGTGGCGGATTCAGACTCAAGAACTACTACAGTTTTCACGATAATGGCTGTCTGTGAATGCCCCCCATTTGGGGGTGTTGCATAAATGTGGCATCTTGCCCTCTGATGCCACGTCTCTTTTTTGGGTTAAAATGAAATCTATTCGTCGCAGATAATTAAATTTGCATCTGATAACCATGTTTTAAAATGCTATGGAAATAAACATACTCGACCATCAGAATACGGTCATCAACAACTATTTGGCCGACATGCGCAATATCGCAGTCCAAAACGATTCGATGCGATTCCGTCGCAACATCGAGCGCATTGGTTCGCTCATGGCCTATGAGGTCAGCAAGACACTCGATTATGCATCGAATGCTATCACGACTCCGCTCGGCGTTGCACAAGTCAATCAGCCATCTGACTCAATTGTTGTCGGCTCGATTCTTCGTGCCGGATTGCCGATGCATAATGGCGTTCTCGATACATTCGACCGTGCCGAAAACTGCTTCGTCTCGGCATTTAGAAAATATAGTTCCAAAGAAGAGTTTAGCATTGAACTTCAATATGTTGCAACGCCTGATCTCAACAATAAGATTTTGCTTTTGTGCGATCCGATGCTTGCGACAGGTTTGAGCATGGCGCAGACCTTTGAAGCTCTTAAACGTTTTGGTCAGCCTAAACATACTCACGTAATGAGCATCATAGGCTCTGAGCAGGGTGTTGAACATCTGAAAAAGACTCTCGGAAACGACAATGTTACGCTCTGGGTGGCTTCGGTCGATGCACAGCTCGATGCACATAAATACATCGTGCCAGGTCTTGGCGATGCGGGCGACCTCGCCTTTGGATGCAAGTTGTAGAATCATAAAATCAGGAAAAACAAGATAGCTATGGCTCTGAAAGTCAAGACCGTATATGTCTGCCGCGAGTGTGGCGCCGAATCGCCGAAATGGATGGGACGTTGTTCACAGTGTGGCGAGTGGAACACCTTTGTTGAAGAGCAGGTGACTGTGGGACCACAGAAATCACAGCTTGCCCAACCGGTCATCACACAGGCTACAATCACTCCTATGCCACTCGCAAGTATACAGGTGAGCGAGATTGGTCGCACATCGACAGCCAACGGCGAACTCGACCGCGTTCTGGGTGGCGGCATCGTGCCCGGCGCCCTCATTCTCATTGGTGGTGAGCCTGGCATCGGCAAGTCAACACTCGTGCTCCAGATGGCTCTCTCCATCCCTGATCGCAAAGTCCTCTACGTCTCGGGCGAGGAGAGTACGCAACAGATCAAGATCAGAGCCGAACGACTCAAAAGCGTCTCGACGGACAACTGCATGGTTGTCAGCGACACTTCGATCGACCGACTACAAAGCCATATCGAAGCATCAAAACCCGACATCATCGTCATCGACTCCATACAGACAATGGAGACCGAGCGTGTCGAATCTTTCCAGGGCAGCATCTCGCAAATCAAGGAGTGCACGTCGATGCTCATGCATATCGCAAAGTCAACGGGATTGCCAATCATACTCATCGGACACATCAACAAGGATGGACAAATTGCAGGACCAAAAATCCTTGAACACATGGTCGATGTCGTGCTCCAATTCGAGGGCGACCGCAACCACATGTATCGCATCTTGAGATCCATCAAAAACCGATTCGGCTCAACCAATGAAATTGGCATCTTCGAAATGCTTGGCGACGGATTGCGCGAAGTAACCAATCCAAGCGAAATGCTCCTCAACGAATACTCACAGTCGCTCAGCGGCGTGGCCGTTGCTGCCGCCATGGAAGGCATGCGACCTTTCCTCATCGAAGTGCAGGCACTTGCCAGCACTGCCGCCTATGGAACTCCGCAACGCTCAGCCACCGGTTTCGACGTGCGCCGACTCAACATGCTTCTCGCTGTGCTCGAAAAACGTGCCGGATTCAAGCTCGCTGCCAAAGACGTATTCCTCAACATAGCCGGAGGCATCAAAGTTGCAGACCCTGCCATAGACCTCGCTGTCGCTGCATCAATCCTCTCATCAAATGCCGACATCGCCATCAACAACGGAATATGTCTTGCCGGAGAAATCGGACTCAGCGGAGAAATAAGACCTGTCAACCGAATTGAACAAAGAGTTGGAGAAGCCGCAAAACTCGGATTCAAGAGCATCATAATCCCAAAATACGGACCACGAACCAACTTCAAGAAATTCGACATCGAAGTGCATCAAGTATGCCGTCTCGACGAAGCATTCCGACTGCTCTTCTCATAAGAGTTATAAGTGGTAAGTTTTAAAGTAGTAAGTTTAGAGCTGAGAGTTTTATAGCTTAAAACCTATAGCAAGAAACTTAAAACCAATATGTTCGGCGTAGGCTTCTGCCTACGTCGTTGTTAGATGCGAGGCTCCCGCCTCGCTGAAAATGCATTGTACTATGTTGTTCAAGTAAGTCTTGCAAGGCTCCAGCCTGTGCCGAAATAATAAAAAAACTAATAAATGAAAAAGGCTCAGACCAAAACGGTCTGAGCCCATATTGTCACTATAACGTGAATTGATTATTCAACCTTTCTGCCACTCAAATCGAATTTCTCACCATTCTTGATGATGACAACCTTGCCGTTCTCGATGGTCTTGATTGTCTTTGCAGCCTTCTCGGCATTGACATCCTTAATGTCTGTACTAAGATCCTTGCCTACTACAACTTCACTGCCATTAGCAATCATCTTGGCACCTGTGACAGCTGCTGAAGTAATGTTGGTTGGCACTACTTCAACGTTTTCGCCCTTGAAGATGTATCCTTCATCGACTAGCTGAAGCACTACTATGCTGTTGGCGCTGATGGCGTCGTTCTCTTCAATGTAGACCACACCTTCCTTCTCATTTGCACTGCCTATATGATAAGTCGTCATGCCCTCATCAATGTCGTCTGGCATGAATGGAAGATATGCCGATGACCACTCCGATTCGCCACGTTTTACAGCTATTGATACAGCGTCTACTGCTGTAAAGCCCTCTTTGATAAATGGAACCTGACCGCTCCTGATCTCAAGCAACTGGCATACGTAGTTGTCTGGGTCGGTGATGTCAACAATATTAGGTACAATTTCCTTTACCTCTTCACCATACTCATCTGTATATGTATAAATATACTCTGGATCTTCTGGATCTACAGGGAGATAGATCAATGCTGCTGAAGACGAACCGAACACTGACATTGCATCATTCCTAGCTTCAAAGAATGTTGTTGCGCCATTTGGCCATGTAATATAGCAGAAGTATTTAGGAAGAGGTGTCGACTCTGACAGTGGCGACTGCGTGAAAATCTTGTGTCCCGTTGTCGATGTACCTGCACTATATGTTACTGTACCATTGGTTGAAGTTATATTGCTCAAACCATAAGCGCCAGATGGATTTGAGTCGCCTACGCCAACTGTGATATCTATGTCATCTGCTCCAGTAATATCGTGACCGTTGCAGTATGACAAGCGACCATTAGTGCTGATTGTAATCCCTTTGCCTGCTTTGATTGTCGATGGGCTACTCAAAAGGGCAGTTGAAACGCTACAGTCATCAGTAATCTCAATATCACCCGAACATTCAATTTTTGCAGGACTGCCAAAAACTGGTGTAGGGGTGTTACTTTTTGTTGCTATAGATACATTGTTGGCACCAGTCAACGTGAATGGAGCTGAGGCTATCATATAGCCTGTCTGTTCGAGGGTAAAATCACCGCCGCTTAGTGCAAATGTTGTTAGATTTGTGAAAATAGGGGCACTTGTACTGCTTACCATCTTAAAATCTTTGCATTTAGCATCTACAAGTCCGTCAAAGAATCCATGACCACTGTTGATTGTCAACTTATTGTTAGCATCTATAGTGGTAGATTTCGCTCCGATAAACGAAGATGGCTTGCTATTACTATTTATTGTAATATTATTGCCCTTGAGGTAGATGTCTTCTTGGCTAAACAAACATTGGCATCCTCCTGCATTATCTATCAAGAGGTCGCCTGTGACCTCAGCAGAGATTGTTTTATTGCTGTTAAGAATAGGATCGACACTTCCGTTGCCTTTTACAGACAGATTGTCAGCCCCGATGCGAATGCCATTAATACAACTTGCTACCGCGCTATTACCCTTGTTCTCAATGGCAACATCCAAAGCTTTGATGTCGAGTGTCGCGCCCGTAATCAGAGAGTTCTTCCCATTCGTATTGCCGCTGATTTTCAGATTTCCACATTCTATATCTATTTGTGAATATTCGCCATATAAAACCTGAGCTCCGGAAGGGGCTTCAAAAGAGAGGTCGCCCGTAGTCACAAATTTCATCGTAGAGTTGTATGTGTAGAACATTGGCGCACCTGTAGAAGTGGTTTTTACTGACATGCTTTTAGCTGAAGCTTCAAACGGACCGTCCGAAACTATCATATCACCTCCACCATCAATAACTACGTCACCAGTAGCAGCTATTTTTACTGCTTTTGAAAATAATGGTGAACCGTCACTACTTGCTTTTGTAATATTGATATTTTTTGCCGTCAGATTAGTATTATATCCGACATAAAACAAAATGCTTTTTATATTAGCTGTAATATCGCCCTTAACGTTGATATCAACGTAATCTGCAATTACGCATGGAACATAATCCTCCATTTCAAGGACTAAACCACCATCGCCATTGATATCCAACTTGTCTACATTAGATGTTATAGGGGAAGTACCTCCGTGCAACACAATGTCGCCTTTTATGTTTTTGAACGTTACAGTATTGTCGCTTCCTGTAGGGAAATAAAAAATCGGAGTCGAACACATCGACGCTGAGATATTAACAGAGTTGTTGCCAACAAATATAGCATTAGGTGATTTAACAGGGACGCAATGACTGCATTTTGCTACAATGGAAACCGAGCCAGTGTTGCTGAATGTAATGCCTGAAATACATTTGACAATAGGCATGTCTATTGTACAATCCGAACCATTCAATGTAATGCTACCAGGGCCAGCAATTGTTACCATCGCGCTGGTTTCACCCTGCTCAATGCATACATCATCAGGTGCTGCGGTGATTGTATTCTCACCTCTTACTTTGATTGGAGCATCACAGTTGACTATCAGCTTCTGAATCGAAATATCCTGAAGAAGCAATTCAGTGTTGGCAGGCATTCCATCAACCTCAATGGTAGTGCTGTTGGCACCTTCTATCTTGAGTGTACCGCTGAAAGGTATCGCCGATGGCGTTGCAGCATCAGCAGTGTAGATTGTGTATCCACTTTCAGAGATGACACAAGTAACTACATTCTGCGACTTGACATCGACTACGGGATTTTCTACCGTGGCAGGAAGTGCCAAGGCATTCGACAATGCCGTCAGTGTTGCCAAAAAAGTAAATAGTGTTTTCTTCATATTATTTGATTTTGTTTATAATTTCCCATGATAACAAAGCAAATATAATTTATCTATTGCAAATGACACAGGAAAACAGCCAGTTTTTGACGAACGGTAGAAAATCAGTGACGAACGTCGATTTTTTCGCCCCAACTGGTGACGAACGGCACCCGAGGTGGTGACGAACGGCAAAAGAAAACGGACACCCCCAACTGGAGATGCCCGTTCCCATATCATTTTATTGTAGAGACGTTTCATGACTGTGAAACTGACCGGAGGTAAACGTCTCTACGCCACATGATTACAATTTTCTGCCCGCAAGGTCGTATTTCTCACCATCGCGGATAATCACTACTTTACCATCCTCGATTGTCTTGATTGCCTTTTCTCTCTTGTCAGCGTTGATGTTCTTAACGGCTGTTGGGATAGAAGGGGCGTTTACATAGTTCTCGCCATCAAGGATTACGACATCCTTTGATGTGAAGTTTGGAGCGACAACGCTTCCGTCGAGGTTCTGATGGTAAACAATCTTGCTCTGGTCGCCATTGAGCTTGTAGCATATCTCGCCGCTTGCGAACTGCTCGGCTGTGGCAGCCTCCACTACACCTTCTGAGTCACTGCCGTTGCCTATACCGCCACTCACCTCGCCGGAATTCAAAGCCGAGCCTTCGAGATAATAGCAGTTCTCAACTTTTGCTGTAGATTCTCCAAGAATGCTGCCAGTTTTTCCGTTTCCGGAAATCTCACCATAGTTGAAGCAGTTGCTGATGGTAGTGGTTGCTGTACAATAACCGGTTATTCCACCTACACAAGCACCACTGCTTTTAGTGGAACTTATTGTTCCAAGGTTGTAGCAGTTGGTTATGTGACTCTCTGCACTGCTCCAAGAACCACCAAGTATGCCGCTAATATCGAAATCTGCAGCATCAATACGACCGTCGAACCAACAATTTTCTATTGCAAATACAAAGTATTGCCTATCATAAGCACAGAAACCAGCGATGCCACCTGACTTTTGATAGCATTTGAAATAGGTGTCGGTAACGCCCAGATTCTTGATTGTCGCATTGCCAATGTGGCCGAAGAAACCTGTCAAGCTTTTTCCCTGGTTATTGAAAAGGCCGCTAACGGTGTGGCCCTGACCGTCGAAAGTGCCATGATAAGGATTGTTGTCTGTTCCGATAGGGCTCCACTGGGTGAACTCGCCACTGTTGAGCACATGGTCAGTAAGCACGTTCGCGTTGACTACGATGTCGGCAGTGAGCACAGCGTTGAGAGTTGTCCAACCATTGTTGACCTTCTCTGCGAAAGTGTACAGGTCGTCGAGTGTAGCAATTTCATAAATGAATTTGCTGTCGTGTTGGTGACATACAGAACATTCACCATCAACAAAGTCGTGAAGACACAACGATTCACTATTTAGAGGTGTTTTTCCATCAGCATCGGCAAATAGGGCATTGCAGACCGAACATTCGTAGTAGGCAGCAACGCCATGTGACACGCCACTGACTGGTGCGGTTTCAGCCACCAATATAATATTGTGCATTCTCTCCTCGTCGGTTGCCTCTGCAGGATTGTTTGTGTATGTTGAGCATCCAGTATGGCTTCTATATACAACTGCATCTGATGTCAACGAAGGAAGTCCCGAACCATGGATCTGACCGAAGGCGATAGAAGACTGGTCGCCATTGAGCTTGTAGCATATCTCGCCGCTTGCGAACTGCTCGGCTGTGGCAGCCTCCACTACACCTTCTGAGTCACTGCCGTTGCCTATACCGCCACTCACCTCGCCGGAATTCAAAGCCGAGCCTTCGAGATAATAGCAGTTCTCAACTTTTGCTGTAGATTCTCCAAGAATGCTGCCAGTTTTTCCGTTTCCGGAAATCTCACCATAGTTGAAGCAGTTGCTGATGGTAGTGGTTGCTGTACAATAACCGGTTATTCCACCTACACAAGCACCACTGCTTTTAGTGGAACTTATTGTTCCAAGGTTGTAGCAGTTGGTTATGTGACTCTCTGCACTGCTCCAAGAACCACCAAGTATGCCGCTAATATCGAAATCTGCAGCATCAATACGACCGTCGAACCAACAATTTTCTATTGCAAATACAAAGTATTGCCTATCATAAGCACAGAAACCAGCGATGCCACCTGACTTTTGATAGCATTTGAAATAGGTGTCGGTAACGCCCAGATTCTTGATTGTCGCATTGCCAATGTGGCCGAAGAAACCTGTCAAGCTTTTTCCCTGGTTATTGAAAAGGCCGCTAACGGTGTGGCCCTGACCGTCGAAAGTGCCATGATAAGGATTGTTGTCTGTTCCGATAGGGCTCCACTGGGTGAACTCGCCACTGTTGAGCACATGGTCAGTAAGCACGTTCTCGTTGACTACGATGTCGGCAGTGAGCACTGCGTTGGCGCTGGTGTTGCCTGCGTTCACGTGGCTTGCGAACCAAATCAGTTCGCTGGCTGTGGAGATCTGGTATACATCGTCCACGACCTTAGGTTCTGTGTCTTCCGCCCATGCGCAGATGGTGAGCAGGGCAGAGAACAAAAGAGTAAGTGTCCTCTTCATGTTATTTGTTTTTAATTAATAAATATGTTCTTTGCAAAAAAGGATTCAGTCTCAGTTTCGGGATTTGAGGGATGATTTCTTTTTGTGCTTTGCAAATGTATTTTTTTTGTGGGAATTTAGAAAACAATTGGAGAAGTTTTTCTTCTTCATTTTCATTTTCTTTTTTCAACTTCTTTTTCATTTTTCTTTTGGCCATCAGAAGAAAAACGAAACAAAAAGAAGACTCGTCGCCGTGATCTCTTTGCCTAAATTTGTGTCCGAGGGCAATGCCCCGGTTGCTCATTCGTCCGATTCGTCCGATTCGTGTTTAAGCGGTAGCGTCCGAAAGATTCGTGCACAAAACAGAACGGACATCCCCAAAGTGGAGACGTCCGTTTCCTTGTCATTTGGTATATTCCCAAGGCTCCAATCTTTTTGACGAAAGTGCCGGTTTAATTGACGAACGGCGTTTTTTTCGCCCCAACTGGTGACGAACGGCGCATGAGGTGGTGACGAACGGCAAAAGAAAACGGACACCCCCAACTGGAGATGCCCGTTCCCATATCATTTTATTGTAGAGACGTTTCATGACTGTGAAACTGACCGGAGGTAAACGTCTCTACGCCACATGATTACAATTTTCTGCCACTCAAATCGAATTTCTCGCCATTGCGGATGATGACAACCTTGCCGTTTTCGATGGTCTTGATTACCTTCTGAGCCTTGTCGGCATTGATAGACTCGATGGCTGTTGGAGTGCTTTCTACCATGAAGACAGGGCGAACAGAGAACCCGTTGTCGCGGTTGTTGTAGTTGTACGAAACAACGCCCGAACGGAAGAGCAGGCCGTACGCGCTGTCGGAGCCGTCCGTGTAGAGCGAACGCGACCAATAGCGGCCGGCGTCGCCTGCGTAGCCGAGATCCGTAAACCAGCGGTAGCCAGCGGCAGGGAGGAAAATAAAGTTGTCGTTCACGCGGCTCTTTACCTTATAGCCATTGACACCGTTTATTGATGTCCACTCCCAGTCACACTCGTTGCGTAGTTCGTCCTGCTGACCCTTGGTCGGCATTTTCCACGCTCCACCCCATGTCTGAACGGCCACGTCGTCGGCATCGTCAAGTTCTCTTTTGTTGTCGCCGATGAAGTTGCCTTCTGAGTCGTACCATACACCGCTTGTCTGACCATCTGCAAAGGTGTATTTTGTACAGCCTTCCCATGAATCCTTGCTGTGGTCCATATACTTGTATGTACTCCAATTGTAGCCAGCCGAATAGCCATCCTTCCATGTAGGGCTGTCGGTATTGCCACCTGCTGAATAGTGGGTAGTTACTTCGCCCCACGCGTAGTAGTCGCCATAGCTTTCAGGAGCATCTGCACCAACGTTGCAAGTTGCCCATTTTGTGCCACTCGTCAAGCCAAGGTCAACATATTCGTGACCATTCTCCATGTTCTGCGCCCATGCACCTGCGGCAATGAATGCAGAAGATAAAAGTGTAAGAATTTTCTTCATACTAGTTATTGATTAAATTAGTTCCATAAACGAAAAATGCCTTCCGAAGATGCTCAATGCATCCTCAGAAGGCTATGATTATTTGATAAGTAAACACTTAGTGGAGCAAAATACCCCCCCCTAAAATGTTGTATATCAATGTTTTATACATATTATTAACTTATTCGATATTGTTGGTGTTTATGAATATGTACAGATGTACTTTGCAAATATATCAAAATTGGTTTGTAAGGAATGCAGAAAACATCAAGTTTTTGACTGACAACGTGTAATTCATACGGTTATGGTAGGGTTATTCTTGGTTCGGCGTAGGTTCTAGCCTACGTCGGAGCCTTGCATCTAATAACGGAAAAACTAATAAATGAAAAGACCCAGACCGTTTTGGCCTGAGCCTATATTGTCACTATAACGTGAAGTGATTATTCACACGTTGTGAAAAACACAGCCATAAGGCAATGTCCGAAAAAGTCATTTCTTTCGGAATGTCCATGATGGTGTCAGGACAAGATCTGCGTGATACGAATAGTCGAGCTGAGAAGCACGTGTATCAAGATACATCTTGCCGCCGATTGCAAAACGCAAGATATCGCTAATCGAATGGAAGAAATCGGCTTCGGCAGTCAGCAAGGAGCGACGTTTCGCATAGACGTCCGACTTGTAGTTCGAAAGCGACATGAACGTCGGATTGCCATAAAGCGAGAAGAAGTTGCGGGCATTCCAAAAGCCGACGGAAGCGCCGATGTTTTTTGTCTGTAGGCCAATTTTTGGGAAGAGCGCGCTGCCATCGGAGAACGGACGGACACCGCCATCAACCATTGCATGAAAAAACTGTGCGTTGATATCAACATAGACCTTACGCATGTAGCTGCCATGCCACTTTCGTGCAATGACAAGAGAGAGCGATCCATTGGCAAGACTTTGCATGCGTTCGCTGAAGTCGCTTATCTGTCCGCCTACGTGCGAGACAAGAAGTCGCACCGGTATTTCAATGCCCCATTGACTGTTGGCGTCCGATGGCATGATATCGGCACGAAGACCAAAAGTGAATTTTTCTGGAATGGTGTCGCCACGTTTGATGAACTGTTGCCAGTTGAGCCACAATTCACCATCGAGATGTCTGCGATTAAACTTTACCTGAATGCCCATTTCCGGCTTGTCGGTGAACTGGCGTTCGGGCTCCCACATCGTTTCGGGCAATCTGTGTGCAAGGTGTCCATCAATCATGCCCATCGTGAGATTCCACGTCGGATTAATCTGCCACTGTGCAGTAACGATAGGGCAGACGTTGTCTGTACGCGTCGTTCCACCATACTGGCGTATGCGGGCTCCAGCCTCAAGGACAATATTTTTGCGTATGTACGCGGCAAGCGTCGGACGCAACTGATAGCCAACAAGCGTATATCCTTCGATATAATCGCTAAAATATTCGTCGTTTTTCAAAAACGTCTCGCCACCGATGTGCAGGACAATGTCGCCATCGGCATGTGTTGTGTCAATTGCCTGAAAGACATTGACATACGTCTCGCTTAGTTGTGCAAAAGCCGTCGCATGGCTGAAGCATACGGCGGCAATTACAATAAATATGTTTCTGAATAGAATCATCTATGTCCAAAGACCTTTTGAAGCAAAGCTGTTGTACGAGCCGAAGCATTTTTGCGAATGTTTGTCTCCTGTTCGCCGATCTTTGTATAGAGTCCATCGACGGCTTTGTCTGTCAAAAAGTCGTTGAGGTCAGTCTTGACAGTCTTGAGACCAGCAGCACGGCCAACTACAGAGCCAGCCACGTGGTTCCAGTCTGTTGTCAGTTCGTTCCATGACGATGAGCAAGAGATGTCGCCAATAATCTTCTTGTCAATAGATGTCTTTATATATCCCGAGAAAAGATTCTTGAGACCAGTCTTTGTCTTGCCCTTGAAATATGTCGTTGCAGCCGTGTTATTTCCCTTGAGGATATTTGCTGCATCACTGATAGTCATCTCTTTAATAGCCGTTGTGAATATTGGCGTCGCGTTGACCACAGCATCTGTTGCAGCCGCGTTGATGCGCTTGATTGTATTTGTGACAAGAGTCTGTCCGCCAGGCAGTTTTGCAATGTTTTGCGTAATAATGGCAGCCTCGCTTGGCAAGCCGATACGCACGGCAAGGTCATTATAATAGCCATTCGAAGCAGCAAGTTTCTTCACGCCAATGCCAACGCCTGTCGTAAGAGCCTCTTTGAGACCCGCTGTTATCTCGGCCGATGTCAACGGAACACTGCCGACACCGCTTGCCGATGCAAGTGCTGTAAGGTCGCCACAGGCCGTCAACGAAGCAGCCACCGAAAGGGCGAATGTTGCTATAAATGTCTTTCTCATCAGTACAAAATTAATGTCGTTATGTCTATTTGTGTACAAAGATACGTTTTCTGAAGAAAAAAGCCCACTATTGTGTGAGCGAGCTGTCTCCTATTTCCTCACTCTTTCTACGCACGAATCGCGACAAAGTTCTGAATATATGGATGAAAACAACGACTATCCGATAAAAAGACAACAAAAGTGGTTAAATTTGCAAATACAATAGATTAAGTTTACATGAAAAGATTTTTATCAATAGTATTTTTGTTCACGCTGAGTTTGTGTGAAAGCTCAGCCCAATTCACAAAAGAAACTCCAGTGTTCGAAGCATCTCCAATGCTGGAAAAACCGTATGGTATATGTGCTCATGTCACATTTCCTGGAAGAGAAAACTACGATTCGCGCATAAAGACATTGGAACTGGCTTCTGATATCGGCGTGAATTTTATTCGTGCAGATATGTTATCCTCGTTATTCTACAAAAATGGCGTGTTTAACTCAAAGACGGTAGATGTCCTGGCAAACGATTTCAAGACGCACAACATTAGTCTGCTCCCGTTGTTGGATAGATCCGTCGTAGGTGTATATGGATGGAATGACATTTCTCTCTACACGAAATATGTGGACAGCCTGATAACAAGATATCCACAGTACGACTATTGGGAGTTGATGAACGAGGTTGATCTGATAAACAATGCCGGTTCGCAGGAAGATTTGGCACATAAATATCTGTCAGTCATAAAAGAGGTATGCAAGGTTGTGCATAAACACGGGAAAAAGATTGTTTTTGGTGGTGTTGCTCGTGTAGATGCAAAATTCACAAAAGCTTTTTTTGACAATGGTGGTGCGCAATATGTGGATGTTTTTAACTTTCACTCATACAGCAACGGAGAGTCTCCAGAATTTTTCTTGGAGAGAGACATGAAAATATTGTTGCCATACATAGACAAAAACAAAGAGATATGGTTGACAGAAACAGGATATCACAATGATGAGCCTAACAAATATATAAGCCAGTTTTTCTGCAATATCTTGCCAAGAGCTCTTTCGAAGGTGAATGTCAATGAAGGCGATACAATAGCTGTATTGAGAACAGCTGGTGAGCAGTTGCAGGAGTATTTGCTATCAATGAAATATCACATCAAGTATATTGATTTTGACGATGTTGAAGAATTAGATATAAAACAGATTCGTGCAATGTTGCCATGCAGTGGAGAAATATTTCCTTCTGAGCATTTTTCGAAAATATTGTCATATGTGAGCAAAGGAGGAACGATTATTTTGCCAAATGGCGTTCCATTCTATTATGACATTGCCGCTGATGGAAAGACTTTTGTCAATTCGAAATCATACGACTGTAGAAGCAAGTTGCATATGTCTGTCGAGTTATGGTGGTCATCGTCTTTTGCGTCAACTGGATTACCTAAAAATCCTACTGTCGTGAAATATAATCCTGAGTATTCAGACATAAAGTGTACGTGGGTAAGCAGAGGAGATGGTACAACACGTTATGTGAGTGGAAGACTTTTGAAAGACGGCGATAGTCTTGAGCCAATCATTTCGGTAGGTGACAGTACAACACAAGCACCAATATGTGGTATATTTCATTATGGTAGCGATTTGAAGGGAAAATGTATTTTCAATACCTATATAGATGAAATACGTTCAGTTCCTGAGGATCTAAAGGCAAAACGATTGGCGCGTTCGTACATATATGGATTTTCAATGGGTCTATCAAAAATATTCTGGTATGAACTCAGAAATGGTGGAACCAATAAGCATGAGCCAGAGCATCATTTTGGTATTGTAGAGGTTGATAATACACTTTTCCCAGCATACGCAGTGTACAAGAACACTGTCAAGATGATGCCAGATGGTTCAACACGTCCGGAATTGAGTTACGACAGCAAAGTCAAAGTATATAAGGCTTCGTGGAGGCGACCAGATAGAAAGGTTGTCGATGCTTATTGGACAACGCAAAGCGAGACAAAAGTTGCAATAAAGAAGAGAAGATCAACAAAGGTTTATGATTATGCCGGAAACGAGATAACTCTGAGTGGTAAGACTTTAGATGTTGATAATGGCGTTGTCTATGTCGTAAAGAGACGTTGAAACGACAATAATTTAGATATAAAAAAGTCCCTCGATCAAAATGGTCGAGGGACTTTTTGTGTCGTGTGGTATTGATTGTTTTTCAGATATTGTCAGAAGCATACCATTCGGCGAACGAAGTTGCTGTCTCATGTAGCTTGACACTGAAGAGTTTGACGCCTTGCGGAAGGCGTTTCATGATGCGCTCGGCAAAACGCGTCACCATGTTTTCGCATGTAGGCTGATAATCGACTTCAATGATGCGTCCGCCCATTTTGCGGAGCAGTGGCGCATGTTCCGACGTGCTGCTGATGAGCATTGCATGATCGAGCTGGTCAACAATCTCTTCCTTGACAATTTTCTTAAGAATGCTGAAGTCCATTACCATGCCTTGTTTTGGTGATTGCGGATTCTGATCGGGCTCGCCCGCAACAGTCACGAAAAGACGATAGGAATGACCATGCATATTACTGCATAGGCCATCATAGTGATCGAGCATGTGAGCCATCTCGAATGAAAACTCCTTTGTCAGACGAATTATTGCCATATCTTTTTTGTGCAAACTTACGTTTTTATTTTTCTCAGTGTTTCTTTGTCACATGTTTGCGCACACCAAAATGAAGACCGACGACGGCTTCGAAACTGTTTTGGTTGCCATGTGGATTGACAACTACAATACGTTCCTGAAACGTGTATTTGTCTTGCGTAATCATTGTCTCTTTGCTCAAGAACGGGATGATGTTCATTCTTGCACATATCGAGACGAACGAACTCTTGCCCATATCGAAGAAGATGCCGGCCTCGGCAGCAAAACCCGGTTTTACGTTTCTCGAAGTGTAGCGCACAGTCTCATCTTGTGCCGTACCCATATAGTTCGATGTGAAATCGAGTTTGTTGGTCAGCATGTGTGCATTTGCGCCAATGCCAAAGAATGGTTTGACGACAGCCGAACCACCAGTCAGACGGCCGGTCAGTCCGAGGCTGATATCGCGATATGAAGCCTCAAACGATCCTCTGTTTTGCAATGTTTGCCAAAAAGGCTGGTTGTATGGAAACGTGTTGAAGCAGAATTCTGCACCAACACCGATATTGGAACTGGCCATCCACATGCCATCGCCTTTCAGTGCAAAGCCAACTCGTGCAACATCTTTGAATGATATCTCATCGGCCGAGCGTCCAAGCGACAGAGGTATGCCTGCGCCAATGCGAACTCCTGCATAGACTTGGCCTGCATCGAGTCCCGACTTCATTTTCCGTCCAGCGGCGGAGATGTCGAGCATGTTGACCAACAGCAATATGGCTAAGAGAAATTTTTTCATGGCCGAGTTGTTTAAAAGAAGAAAAGCCAAGCATTATCTGCTTGGCTTCAGTACCCGGAGCCGGGATCGAACCGGCACGCCTTGCAGCATTGGTGTTTGAGACCAACGCGTCTACCAATTCCGCCATCCGGGCATTGCGAGCGCAAAGGTAGAACTATTTTTGCGAATATGCAAAACTAAATATCTATTTTTTTACAAGTGATGTCAGATGCCGCTCTTTTTCATAAAGAGGCTACATCTGACGCCATGCGTCCTTAGAAGTATTTGACATCGGCTGTTGATCCGGTTGTCACCTTCAAAATCTGAGACAAAAGTGCGTTTGCCAAGCCACTTGCGCCAATGCGGAACATCTTTGGTCCACGCCAAGAGTCGCCAAGAACTTCACGAACAATGTTGAAATAGAGAGAGGCATCTTCAACTGTTCGTACGCCGCCGGCTGGCTTGAATCCTACGTTGCGACCGTTTTTCTCTGCAAAGACCTTGATGGCATTGCACATTATGAATGCTGCCTCTGGTGTTGCACCGACGCCATTCTTGCCTGTCGAAGTTTTGATCATATCGGCGCCACATTCCATCGCAATGATGCTGGCAGCCCAAATGTCTTCAGTCGTCGGCAATGAGCCTGTTTCGAGAATCACTTTGAGACGTGCCTTGCCGCATGCCTCGCGAATCTGGCTCAATTCTTCAGCAACAAATTCATAGTTGCCGGCAAGCAATTCGCCAACGGAAATGACCACGTCAATCTCGTTTGCACCAAAATCGACGGCTTTGCGTACTTCGGCACATTTGATGTCAGCAAAAGTCTGCGACGATGGGAAGCAGGCAGCAACAACGGCTTTGAAAACGCCATCGACCTTCAATGTTGATGCAAGCACAGGTGCAAAGACGGGATAGACACAGATGCCTCCGACATTTTTCAGCGATGGATAGTCGTTTGCAAAAGTGTTGACTTTGCTTACAAAAGCCTTAACGCTTTCGGCAGAATCTGTTGTCGAAAGGGTAGTGAGGTCGATGCTGTTGAACATCTCCTGAAGTGCGTCAGCGTCGTTATAGAATTTGGTCGAGCTTTTTCTGATAGCTTCGATTGATACAGGAATGTTCTTGAGGACATCAGGCATCGGATATTGGCTAAACAAATCGTTCATATAATTACTTTTTACTTGTTATTATTCAAGAGTTTAGGATTGTTTTTATGTCGATTGATGTCTCGCGATGTTTTCTTCTCAAGATTCTTGCGAAAAGCATCCGTCAGGTCAACTCCGGTTTGGTTGGCCATGCACATCAACACCCATAAAACGTCGGCCATTTCGTCAGCCAGATCAAGTTTCTCTCCCTCTTTTGCACTTTGGTCGCCATAGCGTCGGGCAACGATTCGTGCAAGTTCACCGACTTCTTCGGTCAGAATGGCCATGTTGGTCAGTTCGGAGAAATAGCGAACTCCAATTGTCTTTATCCAATTATCGACAATTGTCTGTGCTTCACTTATGCTTATGTTATTATCTTGATTCATAGATTTCTATAAATCTTTATTTAAAGTATCAATTATGATTGTTGTCGGGCCATCGTTGACAAGCGAGACCTGCATGTCGGCACCAAAAGTTCCGGTTTTTACATCTTTGCCCAAAGCGACTGAGAGGCGTTTCACAAAGTCGTTGTAGACAGGTTCGGCAATGTCTCCTTTTGCCGAATCGATATACGAAGGGCGATTGCCTTTTTTTGTCTTGGCATAGAGAGTGAATTGGCTGACGACAAGAATTTCACCGTTTTCATCGAGTACTGAGCGGTTCATCACGCCGTCGGCATCTTCGAAAATACGCAGATTGACTATTTTCTGAACCAGCCAATCCATGTCTGCAAGATTGTCGTTGGCATTGACGGCAAAAAGAATCATAAGTCCTTTGTTGATAGAACTTTTAACAGTGCCATCTATTGTGACACTTGATGATTTGACTTTTTGAATAACAACTCGCATTTGTTGTGATTTTTTATGATTTAATGCCGGCAATATATTGCCAGCGTTTCAGCATGTTGATTGTTTGTCGGAAGAGTGAGCAGTTGTATGTCTTGCGGAATGATTTCAAGATCCGTTCGTCAATACTCTTGTCGTTGATGAATGCTTTTGCATCGATATAATCAACAGTTTTTGATTCGTAGCGATGTGTTTTGTTGACGTTTGTTCCGCTGCCGTCAGCTCCCCCGTTTATGATGAGTGATTTTATCGGATAGACAGTTGGTTCGCCATGTTTGAAGCCTGCGTAGCAGAAGCGGATTGACCATGAACCTATTTCGCCTTTGTGTTGGCGTAAAAGCATTGCTGTCAAGTCGTTGCCAGCTTTATTGAAAGCTTTACATTCGTCTTGGTCTCGTATGAAATCATCAAAATCTGCAACTTGCCAGTCTGTCTTTTCCCATTTCTTGCGCCATGTTGCCCAACCCCATGAACAGTTGCGGCTCATCATGTATGTCGAGAATTTGTATCCGGGTGGAAAATCTACGTCAGGAGTGTATCCAGCTATTGAAAAGATGTTTTTGTCACGATAGAATTCAAGCGCATTGTTCATGTATTTCAGGAAACCCTTCGAGACGATGAGGTCGTCTTCGAGAACAATCACGCTTTCGTTGTTTTTCAGCACATCTGAAACGCCGCCAATGATGTTTTGTGCAAGGCCGATATTGTTTTTTCGGCAAACGATTTCAACAGATTTGAACTTGCTGATATTTCGTGCAATATCTATCGTCTTCTGAACCGATGCTTCATCTCCTTTTCGAGCTCCATCAATGAAAATATGCAAGTCTGTTTCTTCTGCTCCGTCGGCAAGTGCCAATGCATCGACCGTCTGCTGAAAATGTGCAGGCCGATTATAGGCAAATATGACGACAGGAGTGTTATTCATAGTCGAAAAGCGATGTTTTCATGAAGTTATCAATGGCGTTTCCAATGGCGCGTGTCGATAGTTCCTGCCAGGCATAACCTAAAATTGCAACTCCGCCAAAATGCTGGTTATTAAGCCATTGAACTTTGTCCGGTGTTATGCCGCCAAGAGCTATTGTTTGTGGTGTGATAATGCCTTCGAGCGCAGCTTTTTCGATGTCGGCCTGTGAGAATGCTGATGCATAGCCTTTTTTTGAAACGCTGTTGAATATCGGGCTGAGGAAATGATAGTCGCATGTGCATTGTTGTGCCTCTTTGAGCGAGTGGCACGACTGGCTCAGTCTTCCGCCCCAGTTGTCGGGTGGCGTTGGTGCGATACTGTTGAGGTGAAGTCCGCCGGTCTGCATCTTTACGGCCACGTCGTGATGGTTGTGGACGCACAGACGACTGCGGAAATCGTTTCCGACCTGCTCTATAAGCCTGCACACATCGCTCGATTTTGCATTTGGTTTTCTGATGTGAACATAGGTTGCGCCGTGTTCGAGAACCGTTCGAATGAGCGAAGCCTCATTGCTGACAAAAGTAGGTAATGTTATGACTATCAGCTTCATATATCCTATCAGATGAGGTTGCGTTCGCGGAGACGTTCCATAATCCACTCGAACTGTTCGCCCATTGTCATGTTGCTATTGTCGAGCAGCAATGCGTCGTCGGCTTTGCGGAGTGGACTCTCGGCGCGTGTCGAGTCGATGCGGTCGCGTTCGCGGACGTTGTTGAGTATTTCGTCCATCGAGACTTTTTCGCCTTTGGCTGTGAGTTCGTCGAATCGGCGTTGTGCGCGTACTTCATCAGATGCTGTCATGAAGATTTTAAGGTCGGCATTTGGGAATACAACGGTACCAATGTCGCGGCCGTCCATGACGAGGCTTGTGTCTTTGCCCATCTGGCGCTGCCATTCGACGAGCTGCTTTCTGACGGCTCCGATGGCGCTGACGAGGCTGACGTGCGAACTCACTTCCATGTTGCGAATCTCTTTTTCGATGCTTTCGCCGTTCATGAATGTCTCGTTGCGCTTTTCAGACGCGTTGAATGCAAATGTCACATTGATGTTGCCAAGCGCGGCAATGAGCTTCTCTTCATCAACTTTACCGTTGATAATCAGATTGTTGCGAAGTGCATACAGCGTTACCGAACGATACATTGCGCCCGTATCGACGTAGGCTATCGAGAGAGCTTTGGCCAAATCTTTGGCAACTGTGCTTTTGCCACACGACGAGTGTCCGTCGATGGCTATTATGAATTTTTCTTTTCCCATGTTTCTGTCAAATGTTCTGTCTGCAAATGTAACGAAAAAAATGGAGCTTGGTCAATTAATCATACTGCCTTTCAATATGATTTTGGGTAATACCCGAATTATCAAAATATTAAATTATTTTTGCGGTTGCAATGGACAATAACATATTCAGAAATATCATTGATCGCACGCAGAATCTTCTCCAGAAGATACGCAATGGCGAGTCGATGACACGTCGCAGCAAGATTGCTCTGGCGGCTTGGCTGAGTCTGCCGTCAATGCTTGCGCAGCTTTCGACCATCATCATGGAATATATTGATGCGTCGATGGTTGGCAGTCTTGGTGCCGAAGCCTCTGCATCGATTGGTCTGGTATCGACGACGTTGTGGCTTTTTGGAGGCGTAATATCATCTGTTTCAACAGGTTTCTATGTTCAGGTGGCGCATCGCATCGGTGCGGCCGACGACGAGGGAGCGCGCGATGTTCTCCGCCAGTCGCTTGTTGCGGCGCTGATGGCCGGAATTTCCATTGCCGCCGTTGGTGTTCTCATTAGCGGACAATTGCCGCATTGGTTGGGAGGCGACGAGCTCGTTTGTGACGATGCCTCGGCCTATTTCTTTATTTTCTGCCTCTCGCTTCCGATATTGCAGATCAATTCGCTCTGTGGAGGAATGCTTCGCAGCAGTGGCAACATGCATGTTCCGAGTGCACTCAACGTGATTATGTGTGCGCTGGATGTGCTTTTCAACTGGCTGTTTATCTTCCCCGACCGCGAAATTTCGCTTTTCGGCTTTGGAATGACCATTCCTGGTTTCGACATGGGCGTGCGCGGTGCGGCTTTAGCCACTCTTCTTGCCACGGCGGTGACGGCTTCGGCCATGCTCTGTTTCCTGCTTTTCAAATCGAATACGCTTCGTCTCAAGGGTCATCCGGGCAGTTTTCGTCCGACGCGCCAGATAATTGCAAAGGCACTCCACATTGGTCTGCCGATGGGCATCGAACATGCGGTGTTCTGCGGTGCGCAGATTATGAGCACGATTATAGTGGCGCCGCTTGGAACAGCTGCCATCGCGGCCAATTCGTTTGGCATCATCGTCGAGAGTCTTTGTTATATGCCGGGCTATGGCATTGCCGAATCGGCGACGACGCTTGTCGGTCAGAGTCTTGGCGCACGTCGTTCCGACCTGGCGTCGAGCTTTGCACGCATTACCGTTGCCATGGGCATTGGCGTGATGACTCTCATGGGCATCATCATGTACATCATGGCGCCATTTGTGATGAGTTTCATGACGCCCGATGCGCATGTTGCCGCGTTGTCGGTCAGCGCATTGCGCATCGAAGCCTTTGCCGAGCCGATGTTTGCCGCATCGATTGTGGCTTATGGAGTCTTCGTCGGTGCTGGCGATACGCTCATTCCGTGCATCATGAATCTGGTCAGCATTTGGGCTGTGCGCATTTCGCTGGCAGCATTGCTGGCATCGTCGATGGGACTCAACGGCGTCTGGCTGGCCATGTGTATCGAATTGTGTTTCAGGGGAATAATATTCCTTATTCGCCTCGTTTGGGGCAAATGGCAAAAAATGCCTGTGCACAATCAATAATCAAGTTCATACGTATGTATATTTTGAGAATATGGTAAGAACCAATACAGACAACACTATGAAAATAATTGAAAATCAAGAATATAGCGGCGAACGTCCACTATATCACACAAGCGACCTGCATCTGCGCAATGTGACAATTCACGCCGGCGAATCGGCTCTCAAGGAGACGAAAAACATTGTGGCCGAGAATTGCCGTTTCGAGGGCAAATATCCATTCTGGATCACCGATGGTTTCCGCGTGAGCGACTGCCTCTTCACCGAAGGCGCACGCGCTGCTCTCTGGTATTCCAACGATCTCGTGATGAAAAACACGCGCGTCGAAGCTCCAAAGATGTTTCGCGAAATGCAGCGACTTGAACTCGAAAATGTTGAGTTGCCTAATGCCGATGAGACATTCTGGCATTGTTCGGACATCAAACTCAACAATGTCAAGGTCGAGAATGCACCATATCTCTTCATGCATTGCAACAATATCCAGATCAACAACTATAGCCAGGTTGGCAATTATTCGTTTCAGTATTGCAGGAATGTCGAAATTCGCAATGCAAAAATCTATTCGAAAGATGCCTTTTGGAATTCAGAAAACGTCACAGTCTATGACTCTGAAATCATCGGCGAATATCTGGCATGGCACTCGAAAAACGTGCGCTTTGTCAATTGCCTGATTGGTGAGACACAGCCACTTTGCTATGCTGAAAATCTGGTGCTCGAGAACTGTCGTTTCCGTGAAGACGCCGACCTTTCATTTGAATATTCCGATGTGATTGCCGACATTCATGGCAACGTGACGAGCGTCAAGAATCCTCGTTCAGGACAGATTGTTGCCGATTCGTATGGCGAGATTATCATCGACGAAAACATCAAGCAGCCTGCCAACTGCAAAATATTGACACGCTGATATTTACAACAATATGAAATACGATTTTTCGCAGATTGTCAATCGTCGCAACACAGGCTCATACAAATGGGACCATGCAGCCGAAGGCATTTTGCCTTTGTGGGTAGCCGACATGGATTTTCCAACGGCTCCATGCGTTCGTCAGGCTGTTGAACGCCGTGCTGCACATGGCATTTTCGGCTATGTCAGTGTGCCCGATCGCTATTATGAGGCCATAACATCGTGGTTCATGCGTCGCCATAACTGGCATGTCGATCGCCAGAATATTATCTACACAATTGGCGTCGTACCGGCCATTTCGGCCATCATCAAGGCAATGACAGATCCGGGCGACAAGGTGCTTGTCAACACGCCTGTCTACAACTGTTTCTTCTCTTCGATACGCAACAACGGATGTCAAATCGAAGCGAGTCCTCTTGTCTTCGAAAACAATACTTATCATATTGATTTTGAAGATTTTGAACGCCGTTGTGCCGATCCTCTGACAAAGGTTTTTCTGCTCTGCAATCCTCATAATCCTGCAGGTCGTGTGTGGACACGCGACGAGTTGATGAAAATGGCAGAAATATGTATGCGCCACGACGTCTTTGTGATAAGCGACGAAATCCACTGCGAAATTGTCATGCCTGGCCATCGCTATACGCCGTACGCAACGCTCGGAAGCGAATTTGAACGTCGTGCCGCCATCTGCATCTCGCCAAGCAAGGCTTTCAACATTGCTGGTCTGCAGATTGCCAACATTTCGGCCATCGATGAAGACATACGCCGGCGCATCGACAAGGCCATCAACATCAACGAAGTTTGTGATGTCAACCCGTTTGGTGTCGAAGCACTCATCGCGGCCTATTCCGAAGAGGGCGAGGAATGGCTAAGGCAACTCAATGCGTATATCTACGATAACTATCTCTATGCCAAGGAGATAATCGAACAACGTTGCCATCTTCAGACGGCAACTCTCGAAGGAACATATCTCTTATGGGTCGAAATGAGTCGTTTTGGAATGACTTCAGAAGAACTCGAAGAGGCCATGAAAGAGAAAGTCAAGCTATGGCTCAACGCTGGTTCAATGTATGGCGACGACCGCTTCATGCGCATCAATCTCGCATGCCCGCGTCCGACGCTCGAAGAGGCTCTCCGCCGATTCGAACAATTCTGCCGAATATCATAGATCAATACTTTTGATATCAATGAAAAAAATGGAGAGACGAGGTTTTCCGCATCTCTCCATTCATATTTTTGACAATCAGTGTCTTACGTCAAAATTTCAGTTCGCTGAACATCTTGCGTTCAAATCTCATTTTGTGTATTTCACCGATTTGCAATTCGTGAACGAATCATACTGAACACGAACATTTTTCTTAGAATTCTCGATTACGAGATCGAGTTTTTTACATCCGCCAAATGCCGAATTGCCGATGTTGTTGACGCTTTCAGGAACAACAATATTTGTCAGACTCATGCATCCCGCAAACGCACCAAGGTCAATGCTGCTCACTTTCGAGGGAATTGCAACGTTTGAAAGGCTCTTGCAATTGTAAAAGGCAGAATTGCCTATTTCGGTCAGGCATGAAGGCAACTCGATGTTTTTCAGCGATTTGCATTTTGCAAATGCGTTTCTGTCGATGGCCGTCACGCTATACTCCTTTCCTCCGATCGTCACCTTTTCCGGAATGACAACCGACTCCAGATTCTTATAGGATTTGTCTTTAATCACCTTTGCAGTCGTTTCTGAAGTAGCCTTGAATTTCAGAGGCGTTTCAGATTCATCTGTGCCAGCGGCAAATGCGCTTGAGGCAAACAATATCGCCATCAATGCAAATAATAAAATCTTCTTCATAAGGCTCATTTTTTAAAATGGAACATTTTTTTGATGTGCATCTCAAATGTATGAATAAAAAACAAGATTTCAAAAATGAACGAATAGAAAAATATCTGTGTTTGTGCAGTCAATATGGGTTTTGAGCCATATTTACGTTTGAAAATAGATATACGAAAACACCCAAAAAGACGTAGCCGTGCAGTTATGGGGCGGAGCATGGAACATGCCGACATACGAGCAACAGACCGAGCTTCGTAATGAGTGCTACTGGGAACGGACGGCAATCTAAGCAGATGTCAAAATAATCAACTCTTCATGAACCTTTATATATTACTCGTCGTAAACATTGACATGTTGGTAGTTTAGAATATCTTCTATGGAAAAACGTTGGAATGAATTGACCACACTGATAATGGCTCCTGTTATTGGTGCAATTGCAATATTTTTAGGGCTCCTTGTAGCCAATTACTTTGTAGTAAAATCAGACATCAAAGAATTGTCGTTGGCAGATTTGCACTCGAAGGCAGGTGTTTTTGGCAATGCGTTTTTCCATCATGGCCAGGCGCTAGCACAGGTCAACGAAGCGTTGAATGACAACTATACAGAACTTCACGAGAAGATACGCGAAAGAGACATGGAATACCTTAATACAGAAATGGAGTGGTATAGGAAGGTATCGAAACTATATGCGTATATACTTACAGACACAGAAGGAGAGCTCATAATAGCCTCGCAGGACAACATCAACACAGAGACACTTTCGGGGATTGCGGCTGCAGTAAAAGAGCGAGGACAGGTATCTGGTATGGACCCAATATTTGAAAATCAATATTGTACGTTCAATGCAGATTATATAAGAGATGACAATGATGAGCCAGTAGCCATATATGTAGCAGTAGGCATGAATACGAGCATAAAAGGGCAAATGGCATTAGGTGTTGATATAGTAGGTGCAACATCATTATTGTTTGACACGACACATTGCATAGCGTCAACCCATCTGGATGAGAGTGAATATACGCACATTCCAACACCTCAAATAATCATAGACACCTGTTTCATTGGGGGGAAGGGTCCGGTAATGGAGTTTGAGATTAACAATGTATATGGGTACTATTTTTGCACTCCTATTCGTAGCTACAAAGGGAACGTATCGGCAACGGTAACAGTCCATGCGTTTATGCAGAAGACAGAAGACGTAGTGTCGAAGCAAGGTATTATATTGGCAATGTGTACCTTTGTTGCTATATGTGTATGTCTGCTTTTGATATTCCTTTTGAGGTATCGACTGATAAATCCGGTAAAGCGATTTGTAGGAAAGATGAAGAATCTGGCAGATGGTGATTTAACGTGCGATGTGGTAATAAACGACTCATGTACTGAAATAATCGCGATAAGCGAGAGTGCTCAAGCGATGAAAGACAACATCAGGAGCGTGTTAGTGCCGATAATAGAGAAGACAAAAGAGACAAGCCAAAACACGAGCAAACTGGCCCAGATGTCGATTGTAGTATCAGAAGCGGCAGGCAACCAGGCGGCAGCACTGGAGGAGATTTCCAGCACGATGGAGGAGATGAATTCAAATTCGGAGCAGAACAGCTACAATGCAAAGAATGCCAATGAACTGGCCAAGAGTATTGGTCAGGAGATGAAGGTTGTTGGAGAGTCTTCAGCGAGCAGTTCTGAGTCGATTTCTCGTATAGCCAGCAATATTCAGGCTATTAATGACCTCGTGAATCAGACAAACATCTTGTCGCTAAATGCATCAGTTGAGGCAGCCAGAGCGGGAGAGCAGGGTAAGGGCTTTGCTGTTGTAGCCAAGGAAGTCGGTCGTTTGGCAGAACAGACAAGAGAGACCGCAGAAGGCATAACGCAGAATGCCAATAGCAGTATTAAGGAAGTTGACGGCACCAATGAGCGAATCAAGGAGATAGTTCCGAAGATTGAGCAGATAGTGTCGCAGATGAACGAGATTGCTGCAGCCAGCATAGAACAAAACGCAGGTGCGGCACAAGTCAATTCAGTTATTGTCGAATTGAACCGTATTACACAAGAGAATGCTGCTTCGGCAGAAGAGATGGCATCGCGTACTGCTGAGATTCAGAAGATGGTAGCTGACATTGGCGAGGCGATAAAGGTATTCAAGGTATAGTTCGCCATCCGTTTGGCTAAGGCTCCAATCTACGCGAGCGAAAATAAGTAACCATGCAATGTCATGAATCACATAAGGCTGCCCATTGGGTGGTCTTTTTTTTTGATTTCATTGGGGCGACGGATGTCGCATAACTCATTATGTCCACATTTTGAGAAAAAAGTGCGTCAAGTGCTTGCAAGTTTGAAAAACAAGCAGTACCTTTGCACCGTCTTAGAAAAAAGGCGTTATAAACACTCTCCAGTGGCTCAGTTGGTTAGAGCGGCGGACTGTTAATCCGTAGGTCGTAGGTTCAAGTCCTACCTGGAGAGCACACAAGAAGCTTCACAGAAATGTGGAGCTTTTTTTGTTTCTATTGATGGCCGGATATTGTCTGCCGGCTATGCTTTTCTCTTCAGATGGCAGAAGTATGAAAGCTTGTAGATGTTGAAGATGAAATGGCTTGGCTTGTTCGACAACAGATTGAGTTCCATTGGTTTATGCATGACAGGAAAGAGCATGCCGACAAGTGTCGACATCTTGAAGGCATCGATTTTTCGATATGTCTTTATGATGCGCGAATAGTCGCCAAGCTTGTCTTCGATGAGCAATAGGTTTTCTGTTGCGGCGCGTGTTTTCGAAAGAAAATCGCTGCTGTTCTCGCCGTTATCGTGAAAAACGGCATTGTCGATATGCGCAATCGAGATGGCGTTTTCTTCGAGACATTTTCCGAAAAGAACATCTTCGTAGCCATATTTGAACAGCGATTCGTCGAATTGGACTTTTTCAAAGATGTTTTTCTTCACCATGAAATTGGATGATATGAAGCACTTGTATGGTGCTTTCGATCGTGAATCGGCTGTCTGCGACTCCGAATCGCATCCTACGACATATCGGAGTTTTCCGATTTTCACTGGTCCGTCCAGTCTGTATTTCATGCCTCCGCACACGGTATCAGCCATGCAAGATGCTTTGGCATAGTAACTTACAAAATCGCCATGTGTCGGGAAGACATCTGCATCGAGAAAGACGAGAGTTGGAAATTGCGCTGTTTCAGCAAGTTTGTTTCTTATTCGCGAGCGGCCTATGTTTTTGTTGTTGCGAATGAATCGGCAATGTTCGAAAGAGTCGATGCAGGCGTTGTCGGCCAATGAATCGGCATTTGTCGAACCATCGTCCATGACGATGACTTCGGCTTCGATTTTCGAGGCCGAAATCTGTTGCGAGAGTTCCTTGGCGAGTGCCTTGCAGGAAAGGTTATAGGTCGGAATGAGAAACGAAAGCATGCAGCTCTCTTTTATTTAGAGAAGAGAGTTGATTTTTTCGCTGAGCTTGCCTTTAGCCACCAGTCCTGTTGACTTGTCGACGAGTTCGCCGTTTTTGAAGAACAGGAGTGTTGGTATGTTGCGGACGCCGAATTGTGCGAGGATATCTGTGCCGCCTTCGACGTCATATTTTGCGACTTTGAGCTTGCCCTGATATTCGGCAGCGATTTCTTCTACGATTGGAGCGAGCGAACGGCAAGGTCCGCACCATACGGCCCAGAAATCGACCATTACGAGTCCTTCGGCTTTAAGAACTTCGGCTTCGAAGTTGTTGTCGTTGAGTTCTATCATAATCCAGAAATTTATTGTGCAAAATTACGATTCTTGTTGCGATTATCAAACAGAAGGTGATGTAGCCCAGACGTCGGCGGTGTCGGGACATTCATCAAGCAGTGTCTGCATCTCTTTCATGAAAACAGGGTGTTTCCATTCTTTCCATTTTTCGCAAAGCGGGACAAGTGTGAAACGGCGCAGATGGAGTCGCGGATGCGGAATGACGAGTTGTGGCTGCTTGATTATCAGGTTATTGCAGAATAGTATGTCGATGTCGATTGTGCGCGAAGCATATCCGCCATCTGTGCTTTTCTTTGTGCGTCCAGACAAGCGTTCGAGCGTCTTGAGTTCTTCGAGCATCTCTGATGGAGCAAGATGCGAATGAAGTTCGACGACGGCATTGCGGAAGATGTCGTCGGACTCGAATCCCCATGCACGGCTGTAGTATATGGCCGACTTTTGGCCGACGATGCCGAGGGACGCCAGCCTGCCGACGACATCGTCGAAGGTGGCTTCGACATTGCCGAGATTGCCGCCAAGCAAAAGCAGATAACGAAAAGTGCCGTTCATCGTCCTGTCTTTTCGATATAGTCAATAATCATCGAGGCGCAGTCATCGAGGCTCATGCGCGAACTGTTGATGCACAGATGATATGACGAAGCGACGCCCCATCGTTTGCTGGTGAAAAGGTTGTAATATTCGGCACGTGCTTTTTCGAGGCTGGCAATGCGTTTGCGTGCCTCGTCGGCGCTGATCTTGAAATATTCAGATGCGCGTGCAATGCGGTCGTCGAGATCTGCCGTGATGAAGATGTCGGTGCGATTGTCAAAATCGCGCAGGATATAGTCTGAGCAGCGGCCAACGAAAACCGAGCCACCCTCTTCAGCGGCCTTGCGAATGGCATCGCTCTGGTATTTGAAGAGGTTTTCAGATGCCAGGCAGCTGTTGCCAACCGATGTGGCAGCCGACATTGTGAAATAGCTTGTCAGACGATGGACGAAGGTATTTTTTTCGTCGTTTGTCTCGAAAAATTCGTCACGGATGCCGCTCTCCTGTGCCGCACGGCTCAGGATTTCACGGTCATAGAATGCAAGTCCGAGTCTGTCGGCCACGATGCGACCGATAAGTCTTCCGCCGCTGCCTACTTGTCGGCCAATGGTTATGATTCTATTGCTCATATCATTTGTTTTGTCAAAGCCAAAGATACGCCATATTTTGCCAAAAAGCTAATGACAGCATTGCTTTTTTGTGAAACTGTTATTTGTGCGGCTTATTATCATGTTTCCATAAAAAAAAGAGCCCATGCTTGACGCAAAGGCTCTTGTGTATGTATGAGTGAAACTCTCCGTTATTCGCCCCGATAGCCCTTAGGGGCACATTCGTAGTTTGTGATGTTGATGTGGAAATCCATCATGTTGTCGAGTGAATAGATTGTCTTCTGGGCGATAGGTTCTCCGCTGAAAGTCTGGAAATAGAGCAGACAAGCGTCATGCCACCAGCGAGCGTCATCGCGCTGGATTTCGAGTTTTTTGTTGACGTCGCTCCAAAGTCTGCCATCGACATAAGGCTTGATGCGTCGCCATGATGCTACGAAATGTCCCGTCATGGCCATGCCCTTGTCGTAGTGGAGGCAGAGCTCGTTCCAGAGTGTCTGGCCCGATTGCATGCGATGGTTCCAATCAACATGGTGGAACCAGAGGATATATTTCTCCGGGCAAGTGTTGATGTCGGCAAATTGCGATGCCAGTGGCTCGTTATATTGTGCTGTGGCATTGCTTCCGCTTGGGCTTCTGTCCGAACCGAGTCCGGCCGAGTCGGCCTTGTGGTAGTAGCGAGGCATCCAGTCTTCACGTGCGCCAGGAATGTCGCACCAAGGCTCAGGTCCGTAATGGTGGCCCCACGCAAATATATGGTGCAGACCGAGTGGCATCATGTAGTCGACGACAGCTTCACGCGACTCCATCATCATGTCTTTGAGCGTATTTTCAGCATGCAAAGGAACGGCAGGCATTGTCTGTCTGATCCACTCTTCGGCAATGCTGTCAGGAGTGATTGACGTGTTCCATGCCATACGGCCAAATGCATACCAGTTGGCCTGTGCCATTGGATGGCCACACCAGTTGCTGTCGTCGCCGATGTTTGCAACACCGGCAATTGCCGACTTCTTGACATTAGCCGCTTTACTGGTTGTCAGCTTGGCAATTGTCGAGCCTTCGCCGTCGCGATATGTGTCATCTTCGAGTGTCTCGGCCCACATCGTTGCGAGATAGCAGAGATGGTTGCTTGCACCTGTATATTCCTGTGTAATCTGAAGCTCGGCAGCCATCTGCGTCTTCTTGAGTGCGCCAAAGAGTGGGCTGAAAGGCTCGCGAGGCTGGAAGTCGATAGGTCCGTTTTTGATCTGTATGATGACGTTGTCTGCAAATTGTCCGTCGTATGGCTGGAATTCAAGATAAGCCTGTTTTGCACGGTCGGCATCGGTTGGCGAATATACGAATGCACGCCACAGCACAACGCCATTGTGAGGTGCAAGTGCCTCTGCAAGCATGTTCGCTCCATCAACATGAGTGCGGCCATAGTCGAGCGGACCAGGCAGACCTTCGCTGTTGGCCTTCACGAGGAAACCTCCGAAATCAGGAATCATACCATAGATTTCGTCGGCCTTGTCTTTCCACCAGCTGCGGACCTCGGCTCTCAGCGGATCGGCATCAACTGTGCCGGCAAGCTTGATTGGCGATGAAAAATTGACCGAAAGGAATGTCTTGATGCCGTATGGACGAAGAATGTCGGCAATCTCGGCAACACGTTTCAGGATATCTTCCGAGAGCATCTCTGGCGATGCATTGACGTTATTGATAACGGTTGCATTGATGCCTATCGACGCATTTGCCTTGGCATAGAGTTCATAACGCTTGCGGTCGGCTTCGTTTATCGAATCGCCATCCCAGTGCCAAATTGATTTTCCGGCATAACCGCGTTCAACTGTTCCGTCAAGATTGTCCCAATGGTTGAGCATTCGGAGGTCATAGGCTGGCGTCTCACGACGGCTGACGATCTGCTTGCCATTGCTCTTCTGATCGCGCAAAACGGCATAAGCGCCATAAAGGAGACCTGTCTCCGTCTGAGCCGTGATGCTTGCAATCCTGCCCTCGGCCTTGATCTCGAAACCTTCGTTTCCGAGCTGCTGATCTTCGGCAAGACGAACAATCACGCTGTCGGCAATCGTGAGTTGCTTGAGTTCTTCGCGAACAATTTTCAATGTTGCCGTGCTGTCTTCAATTGCAATGCCTGTTTTCGAGTCGTTTGCCATGTTCTGAAACCATAGCATCTCGCCGTCATACGATGGCACTTTGACTTGCTGACATGCAGCAAGCGCCATTACACCGGCTGCCCATACCGCTTTTCGCATATTCCACATGATATATTTCATTTTTTTATAAGATTATCTTGTTATGGCTATAATCTTGGCATTTGCATCGCGGATGACAGCCATCGTGCTGTCACTTGCAAACACCGAGTTGAGACCTTGTTCCTCCTGTGCCGGATCGCCTGTATAGTCATCACCTGCACACCAGAAGACATGTTCCGACGACGGAACGGCGCTTCCGCCCCATGCCCAGAAATTGCATCCCGCAAGGTTGCCTTTTTGTGCCGCCTGATTGATAACCTGCTCAAAGACAAAGTCATAGTACGAATCGCGAGCCGTTGTCGTGCTCTCGCGCGAGAAAGCATAGCCATCGCGCGGATAGCCGAATTCTTCAATCACAAGAGGCTTGCCATGCTTCTCGGCAATGGCAAGATGCTGCTCGATATACTGAAGAGTATTCGTCTTTGCAACATCCAGTTTATCAGCCAGATTATCCTTGTTCACCCATGTCCAGTTCAATGGCCATATATGAATGTTCATATAGTCTATATTCGGATCGGAGTGTATATCCTCGAAAAGGTTGATGTCGCCTTCGCAGCCTTGCAGACCTTCGTTGCCCGACGAAACAAGATGGTTTTTGTCCAGACTCTTGATGAGCGCCGTGCAGTTCTGCATCCACTCGACAAAGGCATCCTTGTTGTCATCGGCAAAGCATCTCGGCTCGTTGCCTATCTGCCATGTCATGATCGTAGGGTCATCGGCATATGCGACATTCGTATATCGGTTTGTACGGCCAATGATGAATCGCACATGATTGGCAAACATCTCTTTCGCCTCGTCGCATTTCATGAACATTTTGACATAGTCCATGTATACAGGCCATCCGTCAACGCTCGGAATAGGAGCGCGGCCTTTGCCTGCCCACTGCAGATAAACCGAATAGCCACCCGACCACTCCCATGAATTATTAAGGTAGAGAACGGCCTTCATATTGCGCTTGCCCATCTCGGCAAGCAGATAATCCAGTCCGTCAAGAATCGTATCGTTATATACGCCAGGCTCCGTCTGGAGCGTAGGCTGAACCCTTGATGGCAGACCATTCTCACCGTCTGCTCCAACGAGTATTCTGAGATTATCGACGCCAATGCTCTCGAGCGAATCAAGCTCCACAGCCAGACGTGCACGATTGCCGCCCTGACCCTCAGACGCCAGAATTGCTCCATACCAGAAATTTGCTCCAACATAATAATACGGCTGATCGTCGCAGACGAAATGACCGTCTTCGATGCTCACGAATCGTCCGTCGGCAACATAAGACGTAGGTGCCTGGCCACACGATGTCATGAATGCAACTGCAACGCCAGCAAGAACGCCAAATGCGCTTCTTTTCATATATTGTATTTTGGTTTTTGGCATAATTGACTGCAAAGATAGTTATTTGAATTTTAACATTTATATACTATCTCTTCAATTATTTTGCAAATAGCAACAATCTCGATAAAAACGACGCCTACAGATTCTCGTAGCTTACAGAGAATGTATCGCCATCGCTGAATCTGCCGTTTTTCAAGCCCTTCTTCAGCCAGCGCTGACGCTGTGCCGACGTGCCATGGTTGAACGACTCTGGAACAGTATAGCCCTTGGCCTTCTTCTGCAAATAGTCATCGCCAATGACCGAAGCCGTATTGATTGCCTCGTCGATGTCGCCATCTTCAAGCGAGCCGTATGACGCATTCTCATGATAGCCCCAGAAACCTGCATAGAAATCGGCCTGAAGCTCAATCTGAACACTCACCTTGTTGGCCTCAGCCTCGCTCATGCGTGCCATGCGGTTATGGGCCTTGTCAAGATCGCCAAGCAGATACTGAACATGATGTCCGACTTCGTGCGCAATGACATAGGCGTATGCAAAATCGCCACCCGCACCAAGCTGCTTCTTCATCGTCGTGAAAAACGACAAATCGACATACACACTCTGGTCGGCCGAGCAATAGAACGGACCCGACGAAGCCGTTGCACCACCACAGCCCGAGTTGACACTGCCGTGGAACAAGACAAGTTTCGGAGCCTTATATGTCTTGCCCATCTTCTTGAATTCTGCTGTCCACACATCTTCTGTCGATGCAAGAATCTGGCTCGAGAACTTTGCCAGGCTCTCCTCTTCAGCTGTTGGAGTATATGACTCGGTCTGCTGACCTGTGAGGCCGCCAAGTGCACCGCTCTGCGCAACCTGTCCAATGAACGATGAGAAGTCACCGCCCGACAGCCACGTCATGAGCGCTATGACAACGATACTGCCTATTCCTAATGATGCCTTTGCGCCGCCGCTCTTTCTGCGGTCATCCACATTCGAGCTCTCTCTTCTTCCTGTGAGTTTCATTTCTATAATTTTATTTGGTTACGCCTCGTTCTACGTATGAATATCAATTTTAGTTTGACAGTTTAGCGCCATAAATTTTCCGTTCGTCACCAGTTTTTTGCCGTTCGTCACCAGTTTGGACGAAAAAATCGCCGTTCGTCACCGATTTTGCGCCGTTCGTCAAAAATTTCAAAATTTCATTTGGCACATAATCCTTTCTCTCTACCTTTGCTCTCGGAAGAAGGAAATAAAGATTATGAAGAACATTTTAATCACATTCTCGCTCTCCGTAATTCTCATAAGCGCAATTGCTTCTTATGACATGTTCGGAAAAGTAAATACAAAGTCTGTTGACTGTGTTGATCTGAGTGTCGACAATGGACAACTTCACGACATGGTCTTCGACGCAAATGGTAATCTTCTCAGCGAAACCACTTACGCCTGGAACAACGAGAAGGATTGTCGAGGAGATGTGATCAGTTCTAACATATATAATATGGATTAAGGAATTTCATTTCATGACATAAAGGTATAACGTTAAGAAAATTCAAGTTGACTAAATAAGAAGAATCCCTACCAACCAAATTTGATGTAAAAAGCGAAGTTATGAGGTTATCTTCGCTTTTTTTTATGCCCATACGTCAACGATTTCAGTGTGTCATATTCCCATCAAAAAACCTCCTCATCTCCTGCGTCCAAAACAATCCAATTTTTATATATTTGCAAAGTACATTGTAATTAATAATAAATCATAACTATATATGAATAGAGCCTTTACTTTATTTGTTTCTACTATCCTTGCCACAGGCGCATGGGCGCAGAACACACACAATGGTCACGAATATGTCGACCTCGGCCTCACAAGCGGCACAATGTGGGCAACTTGTAATGTCGGTGCAGATGCTCCGGAAAAGGCTGGTTTTTACTACGCATGGGGCGAGACAGAAA
>JAKSLG010000002.1 GCA_024401295.1 Bacteroidales bacterium
TGAGGGGGTAGTGGCTTCACGGCCGTGTGAGTTCGAGTCTCATCCTGCGCACCAAGCCGTAAGGCTTACATAGGATGGTACCGTAGCACAATTGGATAATGCCTCTGGTTACGGCCCAGAAGATTGGGGGTTCGAATCCCTCCGGTATCACGCAACAAAATGCCTGAATTCTTGCAAATCAAGAGTTTAGGCATTTTGGGTTTTATGCATATCCAACATCTTTCTTCTCCATACAGAACTTCGAACAGTACTTCCAAAACCATGTTCACCCCAATCAGACGCGAACGGCACAAATTATAGTACAGATCTTGCAACAAATTGAAATAATTATCGTATAATTGCCATCGATTAACAACCAAAAAGTTCAAGAATATGTTTGGATTTATCAAAGCATTTATAGGTGCTCTCGATGGCACATTTGCAGATCAGTGGAAAGACTTCATTCTCCCTATGCCTGGCGCTCCAGCCACAGCCGGACTCATACCTGCAGTCAGCAAAGGAACAAATAACGGCAGAGGTGCAAACACCAGTGCTTCAGAAGGCATTATTTCCAACGGCAGTAAGATTCTCGTGCCAGACGGATACGGACTCATCACACTTCAGGACGGAGGTATTACCGGCATAATCACAGAGGCCGGCGGATACATCTTCTCAACTGATGACCCTAACGCAAAGTCTATATTTGCAGACGACGGCATTTTCGGAACTATCATAAAGTCAACATGGGAACGCTTTAAGTTTGGCGGACAACCTGGCTCTCAGCAGTTGGCCGTATTCGTCAACCTCAAAGAGATACCAAACAACCGATTCGGAACACAGAGCGAAATATATTGGGACGATGCATACCTTAATGCACAGGTAGGCTGTATCACACGCGGTACATACAGCTTGAAGATTGTCGATCCAATCCTCTTTGTCAAGCAGTTTGTTCCAATGAAGTACATCAACGAGGGCAATGTGTTCGATTTCGCAGACATGGACAATCCATCTGGCGAACAGCTTTTCAACGAAGTTGTAAGCAGCCTCTCGGGAGCATTCTCAAACTACACTAACGACCCAAGCAAGGGCAATCGCATCACACGTATCCAAGGCGATCAAATAGGCTTTGCTCAAGCCCTTTCAAGCATAGTCGAGCAGTCATACCAATGGCGTTCATCACGCGGTTTGGAAATCGTAAAGGTTGCCATCCAATCAATCGAATACGATGAGGATACAAAGGCATTGCTCAGCGATGTCAAGAAGGCCGACGCACTCTCTGGTGCAAGAGGAAACTCATTCATGCAGCAGTCTGTGGCAAGAGGTTTCCAGGCAGCCGGCGAAAATGGCGGTGCAAACGGCATGGCATTCATGGGCATGGGCGTCAACGCCGTAGGTGCAACAATGGGCGCATTCCAGCAGCCTACGCAACAGGCACAACCTCAACAGCCACAGGAAGATCCATACGAGAAGCTCAAGAAATCAAAGGAATTGCTCGACATGGGCATTCTCTCGCAGGAAGAGTTCGACAAATTAAAGGCAAAACTTTTAGGGTTGTAACTCTGAACACGGAAGCTAATGGAAGACAATAACGACATTGGCACACAGACAAGGTGTCCCAAATGTGGTGCTACTGACATCTCCCAAAACAGCAAAACAGGAAAACTCCGATGCAACTATTGCAGGCACGAGTTCGACCCTGTTGTGTCCGACAAGATTGTCGAAGACGCATCTGTTTTAGACGGGGAGACTGTCAGCAGTGGTGCTGCTGATATTGACAATTCTCAACCAACATCAATTACCATAAAATGTAAAAGTTGTGGCGCTGAGGTCGTTGTTGATACCAGCCAGACCACGTCTGCACGTTGCCACTGGTGTCGCAACCATCTTTCTATCGACAATCAGATACCTAACGGAGCAGTTCCTGATATGATTCTTCCTTTCAAAATTGCAAAGGAAGAGGCTAAATCAGCAATCAACAATTTCGTATCAGCACGCCGTTTCTTTGCCCATCCTCAGTTCAAAAAAGAGTTTTCTACAGACAACATCATGGGTGTATTTTTCCCATACATGATTGTTGATGCCAACATGAAAGCTCAAATGGAAGGAGAAGGCGAAGTTGAGACCAGAAGCTACTGGATTGGTGACAAAAACAATCGTAAACACTATTACGATGCGGACGTTTATGATGTGGCAAGAAAATTCGATCTTGCCGTAACCGGACTCACGGTTGAGTCATCAAGAGAGAGACTCAACAGGCATTCTTCCAGCCAAACGAACAACATCATAAATTCTATAATGCCCTTTGACACAGAAAATTGTGTAAAATACGATTCCAATTATCTCAGAGGATATACGTCAGAAAAAAGAGATCTCAACGTCGATGAGTTGAAGCCTAAAGTGACAACACAACTTGAAGACATAGCCAGACACGCCGCCATCCCTTCACTTGGCCACTATGACAGAGGCGTCAAATGGTTCAGCGAGCAATACACGACGACGGGCATCAACTGGAATGCGGCATATCTGCCTGTATGGCTCTATAGCTACATGGACACAAACAAAACCAAACATTTTGTTGCCGTCAACGCGAGAACCAAAGAGACAATGGGCAGCATTCCAATTAACAAGTTCAAGCTATTCCTCGCATCTGTTGGCGTAGAATTTCTTGCGATAGTCCTCATGGTTATGCTTCTGCCATTTTTTGCAGGAGATGACGATTCCGCATTCATTCCTTGCATCTTGTTGGCTGCAGGCCCCGTGTATGCCTGGTACATATACTCAAGATACAGGAATAAGAGTGCCCGTCATTTTCACGAAAGCGAAACAACTTCAGCACAATCAAACGAGGAGCAGTACGATTGTTTAAGAGGTTCAAGAACAAGGCTGACAGCTTCGAGAATAAGCGGCGAGAATTACAAGGCAGTCAATGCAGAATAAGGGCAAGAGCGCGAATAACCCACAATCCGATTCAACACTCCCCCTATAACAAACGGGCATTGTGCAAATAACGCATGTACAAATCTGTCAACATCCCCCAAAAACACAAGAAAAGAGTAAATTTCAGCATTTCTACCCTACACAACAGCCATAAAATTACTATAATAAAGAAAAAAGTGCATTTTTACTAAAAATACATCTGCAAAAAGTCGTTTTTGATTAAAATTTGTAATAATTTTGCGCTGATTTAGGAAGAAAAACATACAAGTAATGGGAAAAGTATATATTCCAAAAGATTACAAACCGATTCTTGATCTACGCCAAACAGAACTGGGTATTCAATATATCAAGGATTTCTTTCAGCAGAATCTTTCTGCAGAACTCCGTCTGCGACGCGTGACAGCACCACTTTTCGTACTCAAAGGAACCGGACTTAACGACGACTTGAACGGCATTGAGCGTGCTGTAACATTCCCTATAAAGGACCTTTCAGATCAGAAGGCAGAGGTTGTTCACTCGCTTGCCAAGTGGAAGCGTATGATTCTTGCCGACTATGCAATCGAAGAGGGTTACGGCATCTACACAGATATGAACGCAATCCGTTCTGACGAAGAACTCGACAATATCCACTCGCTTTACGTTGACCAATGGGATTGGGAAATGACAATTGGTGCAAAAGACCGCACTATTGACTTCCTCAAGAGCGTTGTTCGCCGTATTTTCGGAGCAATCAAACGCACTGAGTATTTTGTCTACGAGAGATATCCACAGCTGACTCCTCAGCTTCCTGATGACATTTTCTTCATCAGCGCAGAGGAACTCTTGAAGCTCTACCCTAACATGACCACTAAAGAACGTGAGGATGAAATCACAAAGAAATATGGTGCCGTTTTCATCATGGGTATTGGTGGAGATTTGAGCAATGGAGAACCACACGATGGTCGCGCACCAGACTACGATGACTGGTCGACAAAGAACTCGGAAGGCTTCAGCGGCTTGAATGGCGATATCATGATCTGGAATCCGGTTCTCGGTCATGCGTTCGAGATTTCGTCAATGGGTATCCGTGTTGACAAGGAAGCATTGTTGCGACAGCTCGAGATACGCAATCTTATGGAGCGCAAAGAACTCTATTTCCACAAGCGTCTGCTTGATGGTTCGCTGCCTCTCTCTATTGGCGGTGGCATCGGACAGAGCCGTCTTTGCATGTTCTGTCTTCGCAAGGCTCACATCGGCGAAATACAGGCTTCTATCTGGCCAGACGATATGCGACAGACATGTAGCAAGAACAATATCCCGCTTATCTAAAGAGCATTTTTATAACGAAACAAGAATCCACCGACATTCTAATGAATTTCGGTGGATTTTTTATTTATAGTGATGATTGAACCACTCAGAATTTTTCGTCGTGGACCTGCTCCCAAGGCAGACGTTCATCAGAATATGTGGAACGTTCCTGCCCCTTATGACCAATGCCAATGAGACATTCAACAACACAATCAGCAGGTGCGTTCACGATTTTGCAGACGATATCAGATGCCTTGCGTCCATCCTCAAAGCCACGCTCCCTGATTTGCGTCCAACATGAGCCCAAGCCAAGAGATTCGGCCTGAAGCTGAATGAATGTTGCAGCAATAGAAGCATCCTCAATCCACACATCAGTTTTCGATGTGTTTGCAAGAACTGCAACGACGAGCTTTGCGCCTTCAAGGAACTGTGCACCAGCATCCTTGCACTCAGAAAGGCTCTTTATGACCTCTGCATTCGTGATGAATACGAATTCCCAAGACTTGCAGTTCTTTGACGTTGGAGCGCACAAAGCGGCACGCTTTAGTTCCTTTATCTCTTCGGCTGAAATCGCTTCTTCTGTAAATTTACGGATACTGCGACGACGATACATAAGTTCGGTTAGACTCATATCTTATTGTTTTTTCAATTATTATTCTTTCTTTTCGCACTAAAGAACTTATAGGCCAAAAATAAGATTACAATACCTATAAGCGTAAAACAAACGATCTTAAATTCAGTGCTATATTCTTCAATCTTGGCCATCATCTGATCCTCCGGATAGACAGAGCTCATATAGTATCCTGCGAAAGCCAAAACCGCATTCCAGATGCCGGCGCCAAGCGTCGTATAGAGAAGGAACTTCCCCAAATGCATTTTGGCAAGACCTGCCGGAATTGAGATGAGCTGACGCACAGCTGGAATCAGACGGCCGACAAATGTCGAAACAGCACCATGGCGTGTAAAATACTCTTCTGCATTGCGAACCTTGGCCTCGTCGAGGAGACACATATGGCCGATTCTGCTATTTGCAAACTTGTAGATAATCGGACGGCCGACAAAATACGATATGACATAGTTGATCAACGAGCCCAAATTTGCACCAATTGTGCCGGCAAGAATGAGCATCGCAACATCGCCAAGATCCTGACAACGATAGGCTGCTGGCGGAATGACAATTTCCGAAGGAAACGGAATAAAAGAACTTTCGATAGTCATGAGAAGCATGACTGTCCAGTTGTTCAGGTGATCAAGGCACCACTGTACAAATTCAACAGATTCCATTTAAAAGTTATTATTGCCAGAATTAAATTTCTTCACTATCAGAATGGGTAAGGATTGTAGTTATATTCAATCGGCTTCAGCGCCTTGAGTGACTTGCGAGCATCGAGAATACGCTGATTGCGGCTGCCACGGAAGAGCAGGTCTTCGTCTTTCTGCTCGATGACGAACCGGCCATCAACAATGACATCCACCTCCGCCATGAGGCTCTTTTTGGCTTCATCATTGAGTATCTCTTCAAATGTATAGCCTGTATAGCACCATATATTCTTGCCCAGTTCTGCATGGATTCGCTTGGCAAGAGCAGCAAAGGCATTCGCCTGAAGCATAGGATCGCCGCCACTAAATGTCACACCACTCGCATCATCCTTGCGTATGGCAGCCATAATATCCTCAATATCTGTACGAATGCCATTTTCGATGGCCCACGATTGAGGGTTATGACAACCATGACACTGATTGACACAACCAGCGCAATATATTGACGTACGCAATCCCGGTCCATCGACCGAAGTGCTTTCGACTATCCGAAGAATTGATATTTTTGGCATGTCATTAGTTAATGAAAGAGACGCCGCATGTGACTGCAACGTCTCTCGTTTCTATATCATACTTTGCTTAATATTGCTTAGTCATGTGTTACACGATCACGCAACTCTGCAAGTTTTGCACTATTCCAACGATCCGTTGTACCAACGAGATAACCTGTGATACGCTGCAACTTATCGATGTTGTGGCTGCCACACTTTGGACAAGAATCGATGTTGGCATCGGCATTCTCGTAACCACAATCCATACAACGATTTCTGTTGTGGTTGACAGAACCATATCCGAGGTTATACTTGTCGATGAGATCAACGAAGTTCATGACAGCATCCGGATTGTGAGTTGCATCGCCGTCGATCTCGATGTAGAAGATATGACCACCACCGGTAAGCTTGTGATAAGGTGCCTCAATCTGAGCCTTGTGGCTTGCAGAACACTTGTAGTAAACAGGAACGTGGTTAGAGTTTGTATAGTACTCGCGGTCTGTAATGCCTGGCAATGAGCCGAAACTCTTGCGGTCCTTCTTTGTAAACTTGCCCGAAAGACCTTCTGCTGGTGTTGCAAGCAAGCTGTAGTTATGACCATATTTCTCGCAGTAAGTGACGATACGGTCACGCATGTGTGTGATAATCTCAACACCAAGCTTCTGAGCCTCTTCACTCTCGCCATGATGTTTGCCGATGAGAGCGACAAGACATTCTGCAAGACCGATGAAGCCAATACCAAGCGTTCCCTGGTTAATTACACTTTCGATAGTATCATCCGGCTTGAGCTGCTCAGAGCCAATCCAAAGTGCAGACATAAGCAGAGGGAACTGCTTTGCCTTTGCAGTCTTCTGGAAATTGAAACGCTCGTTGAGCTGCTTTGCCGAGATATCCATGATCTCGTCGAGTCGCTGCATGAAGTGCTTGATACGTTCATCCTGATCGACATAACCCATGCTCTCGATTGCGATACGGACAATATTGATTGTCGTGAACGAGAGGTTGCCACGACCGATAGAAGTCTTCTTGCCAAATCTGTTCTCGAAGACACGAGTACGGCAACCCATTGTTGCAACCTCGTTGATATAGCGTTTTGGATCGTCTATGCGCCAGTCTTCGTGCTGGTTGAATGTTGCATCAAGGTTCAAGAAGTTAGGGAAGAAGCGACGAGCAGAGACCTTGCAAGCCAAAACATAAAGGTCATAGTTGCGGTCTGTTGGCAAATAGCTTACGCCACGCTTTTTCTTCCATATCTGGATAGGGAAAATGGCAGTCGAATGATTACCAACACCCTCATACGTACTCTTAAGGATCTCGCGAATGATGCATCGACCTTCAGCCGACGTGTCTGTACCGTAGTTGATTGAGCTAAACACAACCTGATTACCACCACGAGAGTGGATAGTGTTCATATTGTGGATAAAAGCCTCCATTGACTGATGAACACGCGCAACAGTCTTGTTGATAGCATGCTGCTTGATACGTGCATCGCCAGACAAGCCATCGAGCTCCATTGAGATATAGTCCTCGATTTCGACATCATAGAGATGACTGAAATCCTGACTATTGAGCTGTTCGATGTTTTTAATTTCTTCAATATAGCTCTTGCGGACGAAAGGAGCCAAGTAAAAGTCAAAAGCCGGAATTGCCTGTCCACCATGCATTTCGTTCTGCGCAGTTTCCATCGAGATACAGCCCAAGATGCTTGCTGTCTCGATACGCTTGGCAGGGCGGGACTCACCGTGTCCGGCGAAAAAGCCATGTTCGAGGATCTTATCCAAAGGATGCTGAACGCAAGTCAAACTCTTTGTAGGATAATAATCCTTGTCATGAATGTGAATATAATTCTGATCGACAGCATTACGTACATCTTCGGAGAGGAGGAAGTCATCAACGAAAGGCTTTGTCGTTTCAGAAGAGAACTTCATCATCATGCCTGCAGGTGTATCTGCATTCATGTTGGCATTCTCTCGAGTAACGTCATTGCTCTTAGCTTCGATGATTTCGAGGAAGATGTCGCGAGTCTTAGCCTTACGTGCGATGTTGCGCTGGTTTCGATATGCGATATAACGCTGTGCGACCTCCTTACGAGGGCTGCGCATGAGCTCCATCTCGACACAGTCCTGAATAGACTCGACAGTCATTCGCTCCTTGCCGGAAATCTCAATTTTATCTGCAATTTTTCCGATGAGGCTATCATCTTCGCCTTTTTCGGTATGAAGCATTGCACGCCTTATAGCAGCGCATATCTTCTCTTTGTTGAAACCGACAACTCGTCCGTCTCGCTTAATGACTGTCTGTATCATCTTTGGCTTTTTCCTTTTAATATTGTTTTGAAACTTCTGCGAAAGTAGTGCTTTTTTTGAAGATGAAAAAGTCCTTTTCCTGCCTCTACACACCCCCTATTTGCCAAATACGTTGATACACAAAGCAACTAACAAGTTATGAACATTGGTAAATTTTTTTTCAATTTTTTTTGCAAAATATTTTGGTTTTTTCACACCCTAGAATCTATGCGGTCTTTAACATTTCGGGTGCTTTTCGGAACGATTCAATCACGCCATCACGACGGCATGCTGCTGTTCAAAACTTAATTGACCATTGTTGAAAACTATGTCAATTCTGCCAACATTGATTCCTGCATAGCCTACTTGATTGATTAGGACGGGCTTACCATCGATGTTGTTGACAAAAACCGGTTCCGGAAGAAATGTGTGTGTATGTCCACCGAGAATCATGTCGATTCCACGGGTTTTCGAAGCCACCTGCTTATCGTCCGGCAAAGCTTCCATCTCAAAGCCAAGGTGCGAGAGAGCAATGACTACGTCGCAACCCAATGAACGCAGCCTATCTGCAGTTTCCTGCGCACTTGCAACAGGGTCTGTATAGCGGGTTCCCTCAAGGTTGTTCTCGGTGATGAGTCCGTTGACATTGACGCCAAGACCTAAGACACCTATCTTATGCCCGCATCGTTCAAAGATGCAATATGGCTTGACGAGATCACGAGCTCGCTGTGTCCCGAATCTGTAGTTTGAATTGACAAATGCGAAATTTGCCTCCTCCATACGTTCACAGAGGACTGAAAGGCCGTTGTCAAATTCATGGTTTCCAATGGTGACAGCATCGATGTGCATCCTGTTCATAAGCATGATCTCGAGCTGACCTTTATAGAAGTTGAAATATGGCGTTCCCTGGAACATGTCGCCACATTCAAAGACGAGCGTTTCATTGCCTTCCGCGCGGACCTTTTCTATGTATGCCTGTCTGCGCGCATAACCACCAAGGTTGGCATAATGCGGATCATCTGCAGGGAAAGGATCGATGTGGCTGTGGACATCGTTGGTATGCAGAATGGTCAGACGTTGTGATTCGCCGACGACCTCATCGACAGAACGTGCAGCAGCCTCGGCCTTGTCGAGTCCTGTCAATGTCACACACAGTGCACCGAATTGCTTCAGAAATGTTCGTCTATCCATCTTCATTTTTCAGGCGTTACTGTTATGCGGACATTTCCCGGATCCTTGATGTGCTCGTTGTTTTCGGACATATTGCGGATATACATTATAAACATATCACGAATCATCGTGCTGTCAACATGCTTCTCGCATCGCTTCAATATGTCGAAGCCATCGCCACCTTCAGCCAGATAGCTGTTGGTCACGATGCAATACATGCGGTTCTTGTCGACAGGCATTCCATCCACCTTTGCTTCGACGAGCCGGCCTCCGCTTATTATCATGGTGGCTCCGCTTATCGGCTCACCACCTCTAATAGCGATGTGTTCAAAGACACTAACAAGATCGTCACCTTTAATATAGACCAAGGCTACGGAATTTTCGAATGGCGATATCTCAAAGATATTGCGTACGGTGACAGGTCCCTCGGGCAATGAAGTACGTATGCCACCGGTGTTGAGGATGCAGACCGACGGATGCACAATGCCGAGCTTGTCAGCTATTCGGCAGGACATTTCGAGAACGACATCCGAGAGGAAACGCATGAGGCTGCTCTCCGGACGTTCGGCATACATCATCTCGTCGGAATATCCTATCACCATGTTCATCTGATTTTCCATCTTCTGGCGATATTCCGTCGCGATGCTATCGATGGCAGCATCGGGAATCAGGGTACCATCCATCGGGATAAGCGAAGTTGATGCGACATGCATCGATTCGCCCATCGGCAGAGGAGCAATACGACTCGTGCCACAGGAGGTGGCCACGATGGCCAAGAGGAGGACGGCTCCGCATCGGATAATATGCCCAAGACGGTTCTTCATGATTACTTAAGCCATTTGTCGAGCCATTTATAGAATTCGCGATGCCACAGGATGCTGTTCTGCGGCTTCAAGACCCAATGGCATTCCTCCGGGAAATAGAGGAACTGGGCAGGGATGTCCTTCATGACGGCCGTATTGAATGCTGCCATGCCTTGGGTATATGGGATGCGGAAATCCTTTTCGCCGTGAATAACCATTATAGGTGTATCCCAGTTGTTGACAAAGAGATGTGGCGAGTTGCTGTAGCTCTTCATTGCAGCCGGGTTGTTCTTCTCCCAGAACGCGCCCTTCAGATCCCAGTTCATAAAGAAGAGTTCCTCGGTGGTTGCATAGAGCTGGTCGAAATTGAAGATGCCACAATGAGCGATGAAGGTCTTGAATCGCTTCTCGTGATTACCGGCAAACCAATAGACCGAGAAGCCGCCATAGCTGGCACCGACAGCACCCAAGCGATTCTCATCGACAAACGGCTCACGGCTCACCTCATCGACGGCCGAGAGATAGTCCTTCATGTTCTGGCCACCATAGTCGCCACTTATCTGCTCGTTCCACTCACGGCCGAAGCCAGGAAGACCTCGACGGTTAGGTGCAACAACGATATAATCATTAGCTGCCATGAGCGCGAAGTTCCATCGTGTGCTCCAGAACTGGCTCACCGTGCTCTGCGGGCCGCCCTGACAGTAGAGCAGTGCCGGATATTGCCTTGTCTTGTCGAAATGTGGCGGATAGATCACCCACGTCAGCATCTGCTTGCCATCGGTTGTTGCAATCCATCTCTCCTCGACATCACCCATTTCGAGCTTAGCAAGGGCATCTGTATTGACATTGGACAGGCATCGGCTCTGCCCGCTCTGCTTATCTACGGCATATATCTCGCTCGGTGCCATCATGCTCATGCGTGATGCGATGAGGCATGAACCGGCATCGGCCACCGACGTATAGTCGCAGACGTCGGTTGTCAGCTTAGTGATCCGGCGCGTTGCGATGTCGATAGAGAAGATTGCATCCTTGGCTTCGCTGTCGCTGATGACCCATACACTCCTTGCATCGTCAGAAAGGCAATAGGCGTCGATGTTGTTCTCGGTGGCTTCACTCAGGTCTGTGCGCTGTCCTGAGGCCATGTCGAGCATCATCAGACGATTCTTGTCCGACTCGTAGCCGTCATGCTCCATGCTCTGATAGAACATCGTGAGGCCATCGGGGCTGAACGACGGATTGGTGTCATAGCCCATGTTGCCCTCTGTCAGATTACGAGTCTGGCGAGACTTTATATTATATAGGTAAATATCGGAGTTGGTGCTGAGGGCCGATTCCTTGCCCTCCTTTTTCTTGCAGGTATAGGCTATGCCTTCACCATCGGGAGTCCAGCATATCTGCTCGATTCCGCCGAATGGCATCAGCGGCGAATGGTAGCGTTCGCCCTCCATGATGTCGGTAGCACTACCCTTCTGTCTGCCATCTTCAAGGTCAACTACAAGTATATGATTATATGAGAAATCACTCCACGCATTCCAATGGCGATACATCAACGAAGTTTCGATGCGGGCATTAGCCTTGGGGAGATCGGGGTGAATGTCATTAACAGTCTGATCGAGCTTAATGCGTTTTACGACAAGCATCCTGTTGCCGTCGGGCGAGATTCGATATGCATCGACACCGCCTTCGATATCGGTCATCTGACGAGCATTGGTGCCGTCGGGATTGATGGCCCACACCTGCGGGTCCTTGCCTCTGGTGGCAAGATATGTTATTGCGCTTCCGTCGGGGAGCCATGCTATCTCATACTCATTCTCTCGTGTATATGTGAGGCGGAAAGGAGTGCCGCCTTCGACAGGGAGCAGATAGATTTCAGCATACGTCTTGTCCTCGGCGATGTCGGTCGTGGCAACGGTGAATGCGATGTTCCTGCCGTCGGGCGAGACCTGTGCATTGCCGACTTTGGCAAGTCGCCACAAGTTTTCGGGAGTCATTCGATTACCATCAAGTTCCACCTTGAGTGGGTCGAAAGTCACATCAGACTTATCGGATGGCGTGCAGCCACCAGTTGCAACGATTGCCATAAAGAGAAAGGGAAAAGTCTTGAATAAAATGCCGTGTTTCTTCATCAAGTACGTGTTAAAACATAGAGACGCCAAAACGAATTTCGACGTCTCTATATATCATTTTTCGACAAGATGCTTAGATCTTGTTGATTTCCTCTGCCAAAGAAGTCACCTGAGCAGTAAAGTCAGCATTGAACTTTGAGAAGTAAGCCTTAACAGCTTTCTTGTCGCTCTTCTGGTCAACGTGGTTGACACGAGCGAGGAATTCATTCTGCAAAGCCATAGTCTTCACGATGAGGTTAGAAACCTTGTCTGTCTCGGCATCAGCAACAGCACCTTTGTAGCAAAGAGTTGTGATGAGGTCGTTTACCCAGTAACGGATAGCCTTCTTGAGTGTTCTCTTATTTGCCATAATAATTTGTTTTTATTCAGCGCAAATGTAGTAATTTTAGTCCAATGACAAGCAAGTGTGCCATTGTTTTTTTGAGGGCGCATAGCGACGTTGCAGGGAAGATGCAGGAAGAAAATAGGGAGAACGTAGGGAGAACATAGCCAGAAATAGGGAGAGATAGGGAGAGAAACAGAAGCACGGCATGACATGTGACATGACATGTGACATGACAGGTTGTCACACCCCCATGACAGAATGACACTGACAAATTGTCATATTTAACAACAAAATATTTACGAAATATATGCATTTATCACACTTTGGCATATAACGTGCAAGTTTGGCACGGTATTTGTTAAGAAGTAAGCATCTTTTTTAAAATAATCAGCTGATTTTTAAAAAGAGGGAAATTAGGCAGAGTTTGAGGGAACAGAAACGATTTACACGCTATGTTTTTTTTAATCTCACCAAACAAAAGGATTGATTGAAGGCCACTATGCCAGTCAAGTGCATTGACTGTCAGACCGGTAGACACACGCAATGACCTGAATGGTTATGCGGCTGGAGATCTATGTTTAATTTAAAAAATTTAGGATGCCCATGGCAAAAGCTTACAAAAGCCCGTTCGGGCAAATCAGTGGACAGCTCCGAGGAGTTGTCAGCCGTAAGATGAAAAACGGCAACATGGTGCTTTATGATTACAATGCACCTAAAAACAGGGAGATGAGCATAGCGCAACAGACTCAGGTTGACAGATTCAAACAAGTCAACAAGTTCGTCAGTGCGACACTTGACTATGTCAAGAAATGCAAAGGCTCATCGGGGAAAGTCCGTTACGAAGCGGTCTCGCAGAACCTCAAGAGAATGAAAGAGGCGAATCTGGGAGAAGGCGAAGCAATGGACTACAGCAAGATAGTGCTTGCAGACGGGGATTTCGTGAACGTGAACAATGGAACCGTAAGCGTCACGGACGACAAAGTTACATTCCGATGGAACGGAAAGATCACCCCTGCCGTAAGAGGCAAGGACATCGCCATGCCACTGGTATATAACGAGAGTCGCCACGAAGCGGTTTTCGAGTGCACGAGCTACAAGCGCGCCGACGGCGTTGCGGAGCTGGAAATCCCGAGTTACTGGAAGGGCGACACAATTCACTGCTACATGTCGATCAAGGAAAACAATGGAACGAGACTTTCGGACACATTGTATCTTGGCAACATGACAGCATGAAGCATGTCTGCTGGAGGCATGACGCGTCGTGAGACGTGACGTCGTGGCGGAAAATGAAAGGTGCGGCACTGGAGTTATCCGGTGCCGCTTTATTTTGCGCGTGCAATGTCATATTTAATGGACAGAATCACAACATTTCAGTCATTTTTGCATATATTTGCTTGAATATTGTCTTCTCGACAAGTCTAAACTAAAAAAAAGGAAAGACAGACAACGCGCATTGACTATGGCAAAAAAGAAATACATCATACCAGACGAGGAGCACCAGATGGTTGCTGAACCTGTTGCAGAGTGTGCAAGTACGGTAAATGCGCCTATTCCTGCGCAGATTACGGTCAACATTGAAGATGTCTCGATGCTGAAGGAAATAAAACGCGCCATCAGCATGATAAAAGGTGTTGTGAGCATAGAGAAAAGTTCTGCGATGAAGTCGTACGAACGTGCCCGTGCCGATGTGAAGGCAGGAAGAGTGGTCGAGTTTGAAAGTCTGGATGACCTTAAGGCTTATTACGACAAGTTATGAAGTACACGTTGGTTACATCCAAAAATTTCTTACGCGACTTAAAAATGTGCAAGAAGCGTGGTTATGACATCAACAAGCTTTGGAATGTAATAGGTAAACTTCAATATGGCGCACCACTTCCTCCCTCATGCCGTCCGCATAAATTGTCTGGCAATCACGAAGGCGAGTGGGAGTGTCATATTAGCCCTGACTGGTTGCTCATCTGGGAACAGAACGACACGGAACTCACACTTCTGATGCTCAGTACCGGCACCCATAGTGACCTGTTCTGACCGACCTTTTCCTGCGTGCATCGCAACTTTTCAGTCGTTTTTGCATATATTTGCTTGAATATTGTCTTCTTAACAAGTCAAACTAAAAAAAGAAAGAAAACATAAAGAAATAAATACATATTAACATAGCAGCATCAGACTATCATTGTGGTCGTCAAGAAATGAAGCGTCGGAAACTTACTTTTCTCTGATAATGCCACAACAATGATGGTTGGTTTATTCGTATAGGTTGATGCCTAAGGAATAATGCCAATCACGGAAATGACGATAGAAGATGTCTAGCACCCGAATGGGTGTGGGCATTATTCTTATTTCCGTGAGAGGTCAGAGATATTCCGACGCTTCAACCTCAGACGACCATAAGAAGAGGTTCACACCTTTTTTTATCAGCATGCCAACATTTTGTTTTGATAGTATCAGGTTGTTGCCCAATACTAGCAAAACATGGACGACAAAGCTAAATCGCCAATACTCAACAATCCATACGAAGAGCCATTGTTTCATTACGGCTCTGTTGGAGGCAATTTGGACTATGATACAATTCTAGAAGGACGTCGTCCTTTTAGTCTAGATATTCGTATCACTCCTAATAACAATCCACAATCAAACATTTTTGATGACTCGGCTTTTTATAACGAAGATGATAATGCTACTTTTATCAATAGTATTCGTGACGAAATAAAGAAATGGCGTGAGGCTGGCTACCCCAATACAACAAGAGTTACTCGCGAATTACTGAACTACTGGTTCAACAATCCCGAGCGAACCTTCAACTTGCGTCTCTTTTTCTGTCAGCGCGAAGCAGTTGAAACAGCTGTATATCTGAACGAAGTAGCCGATCGAGACCCGAACAAAGGGCGCTATCTGTTGAGTTTGTTGAATGAACGCCAGCACTCTGTCAGTGCGGCAGAAGAAAACGTGTTGCCTCGCACAGCCTTCAAGATGGCCACCGGCACAGGCAAGACCGTAGTGATGGCCATGCTCATACTCTATAACTACATCAACAAAAAGGTGAACGTGCAGGATACTCGTTTTGCTGACCATTTCCTTATCGTGGCTCCTGGCATAACCATACGAGACCGACTAGGTGTACTTCGCATAGACGAGAGCACGAAACAGAATAATCAAAAAAACGACTACTACCACCAACGTGGACTTATTCCTTACAATTACGAACGACTCTTCGAAGGTATAAACTCTTGTATCACAATAACCAATTACCATACTTTCGAACCTAAAGTCTTCAACGGTAAGAAAGCCAGTCCGATGGACGGCAAACTCGTCTATAAGGATGGAGAAATGGTGAAGCAGCAGGACAAAGAGGATTTCTCTGTTGTTATAAGTCGTGTTTTGGGTAAACAGATGAAAGGCAAGCGTCTTCTTGTGATAAACGATGAAGCACATCATTGTTATTTGCCTAAACCACTTAGTTTGAAAGGGAAAAAAGACGAAGAGACAGAAGAGGGTGAAAGAGAGAATGAGAACGCAATGGTTTGGTACGAAGGTCTTAGACAAATAAAGAAATTAGGCTACAAATTACAACATGTCTACGACTTATCTGCTACTCCATATTATCTCAAAGGTTCTGGTTACACAGAGTACTCGCTATTTCCATGGGTCGTAAGCGATTTTGGACTTGTAGATGCAATAGAAAGTGGACTAGTCAAGATACCTTTCCTGCCAAGCTATGACAACACTCATGACCTTGATGAGCCTAAGCTAAGAAACATATATAAACACATTGGTTCGCAACTTCCTAGAAAAGGACAGAAAACAATACGCAAAGAGAAAAACGAAGAAGGTGCGGAAACAGATGTAGAGATAGAACCGGCACCCAATCTGCCAGCTTTGCTCAATTCAGCTCTCGATCAATTCATAAAAGATTACGAGAAATATAACGAAGAGCTTGGTGCTATGGGTGAAGAATCAATGAATCTTTTCTCGACGCCGCCTGTGCTCATCGTAGTATGTAATAACACTACTGTCTCGAAAGAGGTTTACAAGTATATTGCTGGATATCGAAGGGATATTGACAATGATGGCAACACCATAAATGTGGCAGGTCATTTTGACATTTTCAGTAACTACACAAAAGATGGACTGCCAGTAAAGAAAGCACCTACATTACTTATCGACAGTAGTCAGATTGAACAAGCGGGAGCTGTTGTCAATGAAGATTTCAAGACGATTTTCAAGGATGAGATTGCCAAGTTCAAACGAGAGTATGCAATCCTTCATGGTGCAGGTAGTGCCGATGCGTTGACCGATAGTGATATATTGCGAGAAGTTGTCAATACTGTTGGCAAACCTGATACGTTAGGAAGCCACATTCGTTGCGTCGTAAGTGTTTCTATGCTTACCGAGGGTTGGGATGCCAATACGGTAACTCACGTGTGTGGCATACGTGCCTTTGGCAGTCAATTATTGTGCGAACAGGTTGCTGGACGCGCACTTCGTCGTCGCAACTACGACCTGCAAGCCTATGATATTCGCACAGGTAAAGATATAGATGCAAAAGACATCAAACGATACAAAGAAGAAAACATCATATATAAGTTTCCGCCTGAGTATGCCCGTATCATTGGTGTTCCGTTCAAAACATTCAAGAGTGGATCACCAACCCCTCCACAACCTCCACAATCGACTACTATAGTCAAAGCATTGGAAGAACGTGAAAACATGGAGATAAAGTTCCCAAATGTTCGCGGATACCGAATTGAAACCATCGATGGAAATATAACAGCCGATTTCACTGACGTGCCAAAGTTCAAGATGGATTTTGCAAATGAGGTCGCATACAAGACCTTCATGCAGAACGCCATTGAGAGTGGGGAAATAAAGATGGAGAACGACCCGAACGAGTGGCGAGACGCAGAGATTGTCTATTACTTGACCCAGCAACTCATCTCCCAGAAATACAACGACCGAGAGAATGGCCGTCAGTTCCAAAAGTTCTTGAAACTGAAGAAGATTGTGCAATATTGGTACGACAATCAGATTGAGGTTATCGGCAAACCCAACGAAGAAGCCCCATTGAAGCGACTGGTGAAGCTGTGGGATAGTAGCAAAGTGATTGCCAATATCTATGAGGGAATCAAGAAAGGAAGCGTATCGGCTGATGAAACCAACGTTACTGCAATTCTTGACTACTACAATCCTATTGGCAGTAGCCGCCATGTATTCGGTAAGACGAGCAAGGAGGTGTACCCAACTCAGAAGAGCCATGTAAACTATGTTGTAGCCGACACGGATTCGTGGGAGCAGATTTGCGCCAAGACACTCGAACAGATGCCACAAGTAAAACATTATGTCAAGAACCATTTCCTCGGTTTCAAGATACCGTATGTGGTAGATGGCGAGGAGCATGATTATGTCACCGATTTTATTGCTGTCTGCGAGGCTCCGGATGGTCGTCTGGTACACCTTATTATAGAAATATCTGGTTTCAGCAACGACCGAACTGGCAACAAGGATGCTAAACGCTTCTATACGCAAAACTATTGGATTCCCGCTGTCAATAATCTGCAAAAATATGGACGTTGGGATTTTATAGAGATAACTGACATCGATAACATCGAAGCATCATTAACAGAGAAAATAAGAGAATTATGAACGATATAAAGAACCCCGTGGATGCCATCAAGCATCCTAAAGACACACGTGTTGACATTCCAACCACAGAACACGCTGGAGAGGAGGCGTTTAATGTGGCAAAAGATAGTCACAAGGCTACATATAACACTTTCCGACATGAGTTCACACGTGGACGTGATCCGGAGTTGTATTGGTTGGGAAAGTATGATAATGATGACGAGGACACTCAGTCGCCTGACATGAAAGTGGACATCCGTTCACTCTATGTGCATGAGGATGTGCAACCCGAGATGCTCATCAACAACCTCTATCACATAGAGGAGCAAAAGAGCGAGGTCGCTATATTGCAAGGTGAGTTGTTCTCCGTAACTGAACACAGCAATGCCATACAGGACGAACTGGAGAAAGTTGCCGACTACTACAAGCATTCATCCGAGTGGAAAAACCGATTGATACAAGGTGATTCTCTTCTTGTCATGAACTCTCTGCTAAAACGTGAAGGTATGGCTGGCAAGGTGCAATGCATTTATATTGATCCTCCATACGGAATTAAGTATGGAAGTAACTGGCAGATGAAGCTGAACAGTCGAGATGTAAAGGATAACGACCAAAGCCTTAGTGGAGAGCCAGAAATGATTAAGGCATTCCGCGATACTTGGGAATTGGGCATTCATTCGTACTTATCTTACTTGCGTGACCGACTTGTAGTGGCTCGTGAATTGCTTACGCAAAGCGGTAGTGTTTTTGTGCAGATTAGTGATGAGAACGTGCATCTTGTGCGTAATCTGATGGATGAGGTATTAGGAAGCGAGAATTTCTTTGCTCTTATTACATTTAAGAAAACATCACCACTAGGTAGTACCGGTTTAGCTGGAGTATCTGACTACATCATATGGTATGCAAAAGATAAAGAAAATATTAAGTTTCGTCCTCTGTATGACAAAAAAATTATTGGAAAGGATTCGGCTTATCGACACATTGAGTTGAAAGATGGGACAAGACGTGCGATGACACCAGAAGAGGTTTTAAATCCGACATTAATCCCCAAAGGAGCAAGAATGTATAGCTTAGGAACATTATTCTCTGCTGGTTATACTCCATCATGTATGTACGATGTGGACTTTGAGGGAAAAGTTTATAAAAGTGATAAGAAGAGCTGGGTTACGAACAAGGAAGGAATGACCCGTCTTATTGAAAAAAAGAGGGTACAAGCTCAGAAAACAAACATCAGATTTGTAAGATTTATGGACGATTTCCCTTGTCAAGATATAAATAATCTATGGGATGATACATCCGGAGCTACAGATATTCAGTACGTTTGTCAAACATCAACAAAACCAATCCAGCGTTGCATTCTCATGACAACCGATCCGGGCGATCTTGTTCTTGATCCTACGTGTGGAAGTGGCACAACTGCATTCGTTGCTGAACAATGGGGACGTAGATGGATAACCATGGATACAAGTCGTATTGCGTTGAATATTGCAAAGAAACGCCTTACAACGGCTATATATCCATACTATGAACTCTTTGACAAGGAGGGCAAGGATATTCGTCAAGGCTTTATGTACAAAAAGGTTCCTCATATTACGATCAAAACAATAGCACAAGACTTGACTCCTGACGAAGAAACCCTCTACGACCAGCCTCTTGAAGATAAGAGACGCATGCGTGTAGCAGGACCTTTCACCGTTGAGACCTTGCAAAGCTACAACATCAAGTCGCCCGAAGATATGGAGGAACGCACGGATGAAGTAGAGGAAAACCGTCTGTTCCAAGAACGCATCTTCTCGCACTTGATGACCTCGGGTATTCGTAACGGCCGCAAGGAAGAACAAGCAAGGTTCCGTGGAGTGGAGGCTTTGGCAAGTCCTTATCTACACGCAAAGGGATATTACACCGACGCCAACGGATTGGAGCGCACTGTCTATTTCCACATTGGTCCAAAGTTTGGTACGGTTAGCAAGCAGGATGTGACAATGGCGCTTCAGGAGTTCCGTCCGAAAGCAATGAACGAGGGCGCTTCGTGGCTTGTCATACTTGGTTTCTCATTCGAAGATAACATCAACGATAAGGACTATAACCTCGGCACGTACACCGTGTCAAAGGTTCGTATGCATGATGACTTAATGCAAGATGGCCTTCTGAAGAAAGATAAGGGAGCTGGTGCATTCATCACCATTGGCGAACCTGACATTGAACTGGTTAAGGACGATGACAAACACTGTCACGTTGAGATTCGAGGTCTTGACATCTACGATCCTATCAAGGATGATGTACAGGCTCGAAGCCTCGACCAGATTGCCTATTGGGAGATTGATGACCGTTATGATAGCAGCAAATTCGTCGTCCGCGGCATCCACTTCTGCGGTGGAGATAAGAAGGAATTTGATGCATGGAAGAAGGGACTTCAAGGTACCTCTTCATATAAGACCAAGAAGGATGCAGAACGAACTCTCAAACTGATCTTCAACGACGAAGTATGGGATGAACTCTATACTTATCGCAGCGAACCACTTACATACGAACCTGGTCGCAAAGTTGCAGTTCGTGTAGTAAGTCAGTTTGGTGAGGAAAGTACGAAAGTATTAACAATGGAATAATTAATATATGGCTACAAAAGAAGAACAGATATCCTTTATAAAGGAGACCATTTCGAATTTTGAAAAAATGGGAATGGATGCATCGCAACTCCGTCAGCAACTTGCTGAGCTTGAGAGCGCTGACAATGAATACTATTTGTACAACACATTGCGAGCATTGTCGGAGGCAAAGTACAAGCCGACTCAAGAGTTTACGGAGAAAATGAAGAACTGTGTAGAGAATACAGTTGACGCATTGCTCCAGGACTGTGAAAATGCTACGTGGCCAGTTCTACTGCTGGGTAAGATACAATGCGGCAAGACCAACACCTTTGAGCAGATTATTGCATTGGCGTTTGACCGAGGCATTGATGTCTGTATCGTAATGACGAAGGGAACAAAAACACTTGCCACTCAGACTCAACAGAGATTTGATGAAGATTATGCATGTTTCAAGGATAGGCAGATAATTGGTCAGAAAGGAGTAGTGAAGACATTTGACGTCCTCGATAACTTCAAAAAGAACGGCCTGCAAGAATCGATATGCAACAAGGCGAAAATCGTCATTGTCTGCAAGAAAGAAAAGACCAATCTTGACCATCTTAAGTCTCTCTTTACAACAAAATCGCCATACCTAAAAAAGAAGAAAGTGCTTGTAGTCGATGATGAGGCAGACTTTGCCAGCTGCAACTTCCGTTCGGTGCGAGGCGTGAAATCAATGGCGAAGATAACCAAACAAATATCAGAATTCCTTCAGATACCAACATATTGTCGTTTCCTGCAGGTAACAGCGACTCCATATGCTCTTTACTTGCAGCCAGACGGATATATAACGCTTGACAACGATAGCAATATAAGTCCGAAATTCAAGCCTCGACACACTGAACTCGTGCCAGTACATAGTAAATACATAGGTGGAGAGCAATATTTTGTGGAGTCGGAGAATCCAGAATCGATGTATTCACATCTGTTTGTCCCAGTCGAGCCTAAGTGTATAGAGGTAATGGGTAAGCGCAATGCCCGCTATACAAATAATGGCATTGCATCGATGAACATCCAGGGTCTGACACGATCTATCATTTGCTACTTTATGGCAGCCGCCATACGTTCTATTCAGGAAGAAAAGAAAGGTAAAGAGTGCTATACAAGTTGTCTTATACATCTCGACACAGGCAAAAACGCTCACGAATGGCAAGATGACCTTATAGACAGAGTGATAAATGATATTCGGACGTGGATATTGTCAAAAACAACAGGCCAAGAAGTTGTAGACTTACGCCTAGCGGACATGATGGTTCAGACTTACAACGACTTTGCAGAATCGAATAAGAAAGGTTGTGTCGAAGGATTGATTGACGTAAAAATGCCTTCGATTGACGCGATAAAGGAAAGGATGAGCCGAATATTCAGCACCAACGACTATAGAGTACAGATTGTCAATTCTGACAATGATGTGGCATCGTGTCTGAACGAAAAAGGTCAACTTGAACTTACTGCCACCGCCAATATCTTTATTGGAGGTTCTATTCTCGATCGAGGCATCACAATCGACAACATGCTTTGTTTCTTCTATGGACGTGACCCCAAAAACTTCCAAATGGATACCGTTCTGCAGCATGCTCGCATGTATGGATCTCGCAGCAAGGAAGATATGGCCGTTATGCGATTCCACACGACACGATTTATCTATGATATTCTCAAAAAGATTAATGAGATAGACGAAGAGCTTCGTTTACAGCTAATGCAGATGAAGCATGACGATGACGAACAAGGAAACTTCAAGCCGGAGTTTATAGGCTACGACTCTCACATAAAGCCATGTGCTTCGCAAAAGATAAAACTTACAAATGTAGCCCTCATCAAGCCACATAAGCGAATCTTGCCTATTGGATTCCAGACAGGGCCAAAGACATCTATTAGCAAAACGATTGCTACTATTGATGACATGATTAAGAATTACAATGGTTTTGTCAAAGACAGTTTCTTTGACATGGATGTCGATACTGCCAAGAATATCATCCGCAAGATTCGATCCACCTACATTTACGAGGACACAAAAGTCTGTACATACAATGTTGGGATGGAGTGGGATGAAAATGAAATGCTTGCTGCTATAGATTATTCAATACAGGGCGACACGAAGGAAAAGAAAGTCATCGTTCACTATGTCGACAACCGTAATATGGGTCGAATTCGAGAGAATGGCAATTACATTGACGCTCCAGATGACGGCCGCACAGACACTGCTCCATCGCGTCAAGTAGCTTCAGACTACCCGGTACTGATGCTGATACGACAGAATGGAAAAGATGGAGAAACAGGATGGCGAGACACACCATTTTACTGGCCTGTGTTGATTGTGCCAGAAAGGATTGGAAAATCGATGTACGCTCTTAACGGGTTAGCAAAGGAGAGTAATAAGGAAATTGTTGACGAGAAAGACCTGGGGATAGAAGAAGACGCTTTCAATGACGGCAATCGCGTCTTGCGACTGACAATGGCAGGTGATCCTTTCTGGAATATCATGTTTGGCCTTCAGACCGTCGAGAGTCGACTAATGAGTGTCAACACAGCATCCAAATATCTCGAGCAAGAGCCGCATTCCCCTTTGCAGTATAAGGTGAGAACTGACGTGAAGATAGATACAAAGAAATTGTCTAACGTGGAATCGTATAATGATGGAGTATTCCCGTTTGTACCTAAAAAATTCAAGTATCTGCTTTTCCGCAACGCACGTGATTTGAGCGGAAGTCTCCTCCTTGTAAAACTCAAAGAAGATATGTGTACGATAGATTGCATGCGCAAGACTGACAATGATGTTTTGGTAGACAACTACAATCAAGAATCTACATATTGTAAGGAATCGCTCTGCGATTGGACGATATATTACAATATAGAGTGTGTTGTCAGTTTCAAACTAAACAAGCGAGACACACAATTCTATAGTGAATACAAGTCCGAATTGCTTGAAAGAGAAGAAATAACCGAAGAAGGAGTCAAGGCACTTGACAAGAAAAAGAAATAATCAACATTTATTACGAAGCAGACACGGCTATGATAATATATACCCGCATACATTTTAACGCTAATCACAGCGAGTATCCTTGCCATGTTCTAGAAATGAATGATGAGCAGTGGAGAGAATTCCTGTTTGAGCCGCATTCCTTCAGGAAGTTGATAGTAGCCAAGATACTTGGCCTTGATGTGCTGACAATAAAAGAGGTGTTTTTTGTCCCTATTTCTAGTGAACATGAAAAAGAGGAAATAGACCAAGCATCTGCTACCACTGATAGGAAAGTGGCTATTCGCATGCGATATCGAATGCCTGTGACGCCATCTTTTAACATCGTTGACATGGATGATGAAACATGGTTTAAGTTCATAGCTCTCAAAGAGGACGAAAAGATTGATTATGTCTTAAAGTTACTTCACAAAGAACATCTCGAGCTTAAGGTGAAAGAAATATTCTTCGCGCCTCTAAACTGACAAACAACAACTCGGATCTGCCATAAGCCGCAGGTCCGAGTTGTTTTCATATCTGCTTAGCTCACTCCGAACATCGATGGATGGACATCGTTTTGGACGAAAATCCGCAGTGACACTTCAGATTTTCATTGAAATTCCGCAGTAGTACTTCAGATTTTCAATGAAAATCCGCAGTAGAAATTAGAAAAAGTATGTATATTTGCGTTGTTTAAAAATGCATACTATGATAATACGTAAGCTGCAAATAATTGAAGATGAAAGTGTTTTCCTGTTTGGTGCACGTCAGACAGGAAAGACCACATTGCTGATGCAGCAGTTTCCCGACGCAATTTACTACGATTTGCTGGATACGGACTTGCTGAATCGACTGAGACAGCGTCCTTCCATCCTTCGCGAGATGCTCGACAAGAGACCCGAGGGTACGCTTATTATTATTGACGAGATACAGCAAGTGCCAGAATTGCTCAATGAGATTCATCTGTTGATGAACCGCTATGGCTTCCGTTTTATCTTGTGCGGATCGAGTGCGAGAAAACTTCGTCGTCAGGGAGTAAACACTCTTGGCGGAAGAGCTGTGCCTCAGTATCTCTATCCATTTGTCAGCTCAGAGATACCTGATTTCGATATTGACATTGCCGTTAATAATGGCATGATGCCAAGGTTTTATCTATCCAAAAACCCTCAGAATATGCTAAAGGCGTATGTGTCGGTCTATTTAAAAGAAGAGATACAAGCCGAGTCTTTAGTCAGGAACCTGAAAAACTTCTCAAGGTTTCTGGAGGTGGCGGCAATTACTGACGGCGAGATGGTTAATTATCAGAATATTGCACAAGATTGCGGCGTTAGTGCTAATACAATAAAAGAGTATTTCCAGATATTGGAAGACACCCTGCTTGGGTTCTATATTCCTGCATACACTAAAACCATTAAGCGAAAAATTGTGCAATCGCCCAAATTCTACCTTTTCGACGTTGGAGTTACCAATTACCTTTTGGGGCGTAAGGATTTGAAACGTGGCAGCGTGGAATATGGCCATGCCTTTGAGCATTTTATAGTTCAGGAATTAGTGGCTTATATAAGTTATTCCGACAATAGCAACAGGATTTCTTATTGGCGCACTTATACGCAGATAGAGGTTGATGTGATACTTGGCGACGCAAAGGTTGCAATTGAGATCAAGTCTGCTGATGAGATTATGAACAAGCATCTGAAAGGCCTTAAAGCATTCCGTGAGGAATATCCAGAGACAAGGCTTATGGTCGTTTCGCTCGACAAACTCACGCGCACCTCCGATGGTATCGAGATTATGTATGTATATGATTTCTTGAGAATGCTCTGGAAGGGTGAAATCATCTGACGTCGTTCCTCCAAATCATCAGCATGAATTGGAGTGCATGATGTAAACCTTCGTTTCTATCGGCAGGTGGAGGAATCGCAAGAAAAAGGCAAGAGGGAATCTGTTAGGCACGTTTTTTGATATGATGGGGAGTGGTGAGCGGACGGCGAGTGCAAAAAAAACGCAGAGTTCATCATTTTACGAAATAAATAGTCTAATTTTGCAAGACTATATAGTTACAACAACAAAATCATATCGATATGAAAAAGATTTTCGCATCAGCAGTTGCCATGCTCATAAGCGTCGTTGCAATGGCGCAGAAAGCAGACATCAAGTTTGACACTGACTTTCACGACTTTGGCGAGATACAGGAAGCCGATGGCCCTGTGACATACGAATTCACATACACCAATGCCGGTGCTACCCCACTCGTCTTGCACAACGTGCAGGCATCGTGCGGCTGTACTACACCAGAATGGACCCGCACACCGATACAGCCAAAGGGCAAGGGTTCGATCAAGGTTACATTCAACCCAGCAAACAGACCAGGCAGCTTCAACAAGACTATCACAGTTCAGTCGAATGCAAGCTCACCTGTCAAGACTCTCCGCATCAGCGGCAACGTGCTCCAGAAGCCAAAGACAATGGAGGACGAATATCCAATCGTCATGGATGGTCTCAGACTGACAGACAGCCACCTGGCGATCACCAAGATTGCTCCAAACGAGACAAAGATTGCAGAGATCAAGGCATGGAACAACAGCAGCAGTGACCTCACTCCAGCGTTCCTCAACGTGCCATCGCATATCCAGATTGCTTCAATTCCAGCAACAATCAAGGCAGGCGAGACAGCAACAATACAGGTTGTTTTCGACGCTACCAAGAAGAATGACTGGGGCTTCACAAACGATCAGGTTTACGTGATCTTCAACGACGTGAAGAACTACAAGAACCGCCTTACAGTGACGGCAACGATTGCAGAGGATTTCTCGAAGCTCTCAAGCGAGGAGCTTGCGAATGCGCCAGTCATCAGCTTCGACAGCAAGGACTTCGACTTCGGCACAGTTGCACAGGGCGAGAAGGTTGAACACGACTACATCGTTACAAACAACGGCAAGGAGAACCTTATCATACGCAAGGTTAAGGCATCATGCGGCTGCACAGCCGTGAGCCCAGCAAAGACAATCCTTGCAAAGGGCGAGAGCACGACAATTCACGCAACATTCGACTCGAGAGGCAAGAGCGGCCGTCAGCAGAAGACCATCACAATCATCTCGAACGACCCAAAGCAGTCAAACATGATTCTGCGCATCTCTGGTTCGGTCAGCGTTGCGAACAACACGAAATAGCATGAAAACCAATATGAAGAAGACACTCATCTGCGGAGTTATGGCAGCGGCATTTTCTGCCTGCAGCCAGCAGAACCTGCACCTGAAGGGCAACATTGCGAACATGCCAGATGGCGACATCTGCGTCATGATGCTCGACTCGAACCTTCAGCGCCAGATTGTTGACACGTTCAAGATTGTCAATGGTCGGTTCGACTATGAAGACCTGAGACTCGACGATGCGGAGTGCCTTATCTTTTCGCATAACGACGAGGATTTCCTGATGCTCTTCGTCGGCAACGAGACAGTCACAGTCGAGGGCGACATCACCAATCCGGACAAGGTTGCGATCAGCGGTTCGAAATATGAAGATGTTCTGACAGACTATCAGGACAACATCCCGATGATGACACGCCTGGCCGAGATTGACATGGAGATGAGACTTTCGACAAACGACATCGACAAGCAGAACAGCCTTCGCGAAGAGGCCATGCAGATAGGTCTCATACAGAAGGCATACAATGATTCGGTCATAGACGCGAACAAGAAGAACCCTATCGGTCCGTTCCTCCTGATGAACCTGCTCAACACATATTCGTTTGAGACGGTTGATTCGCTGACAACAATATTCGAGAAAGAGCTGGCCGGACATAAATATGTCACAGCACTGCGCAAGCAAATCGAGATGGCACGTCCGGAATATGAAGCTCAGGAGAGAGTCAAGATCGGATGCGAGGCACCAGACTTCGAGCTGATGGACATCAACGGCAAAAGCGTCAAGCTGAGCGACTTCAGAGGAAAGATCGTGCTTCTGGACTTCTGGGCATCATGGTGCGCTCCATGCCGCGAAAACAACAAGACACTCGTTGAGGCATACAACAAGTTCTCGAAGATGGGTCTTGAGATTCTGAGCATCAGCCTTGACAAAGAGACAGAAGACTGGAAGACAGCAGTCAAGACAGACGGCCTCAAAGGCACATTGCTCTGCGACCCAGAGAACGGGACAGCAAGAACATACTGCGTAAAGTATATTCCATCGTGCTTCCTCATCGATGCCGACGGCGAGATCGTCTCGCGCGACGCGAAGCCAATCAACTTCTTCGAGGACATCGAGAAGATGCTGAACAACTAAGAACACAAACAAAAAGCATAAAACATGTCATTAATCAAGTCAATCTCGGGTATTCGAGGCACAATCGGCGGCAAGCCAGGCGAAGGTCTTTCTCCACTTGACATCGTACGTTTTGTCTCGGCATACGCCACATTCATAAAGAAGGGCAAGAAGAGAGCCCGCATCGTCGTAGGTCGCGACGCCCGCATCTCAGGTGAAATGGTACGCAACGTCGTAGTAGGAACACTTCAGGGCATGGGCATCGATGTTGTAGATATCGACCTTGCGACAACACCGACAACCGAGATTGCCGTTGTTGCAGAGAAAGCCGATGGTGGCATCATCCTCACAGCGAGCCACAACCCTATCATGTGGAATGCACTCAAGCTGCTCAACGAGAAGGGCGAATTCCTCACGGCAGCCGACGGACAGGAAGTCCTCTCGATTGCCGAAGCTGAGGATTTCAACTATTCAGAAGTCGAGAGCCTGGGCAACGTAAGCCACAAAGACTATACGAAGTATCACATTGACAGCGTCCTCAAGCTCAAGCTTGTTGATGTCGAGGCCATCAAAAAGGCGAACTTCAAGATTGCCATTGACACAGTCAACTCCGTTGGCGGCATCGTCATTCCACAGCTTCTTGAAGCACTCGGCGTGAAGACCATCAAGGGTCTCAACCTCGAAGCGAATGGACGCTTTGCACATAACCCAGAGCCAATACCACAGAACCTCACAGGCATCTCAGATGCCATGCGTGAAGGCGGATATGACGCAGGTTTCGTGGTTGACCCAGACGTTGACCGACTTGCAATCATCTGCGAAGACGGCAGCATGTTCAACGAAGAGTACACCATCGTCTCTGTTGCCGACTACGTCCTCAGCAAGACCCCAGGCAACACAGTCACAAACCTCTCATCGTCGAGAGCATTGCGCGACGTTACAGAGCAGCACGGCGGACAGTACACAGCAGCAGCCGTAGGCGAAGTGAACGTGGTTACTGAGATGAAGCGCGTGGGAGCCATCATCGGCGGCGAAGGCAACGGCGGCGTGATATATCCAGAGAGCCACTATGGCCGTGATGCACTCGTTGGCATAGCATTGTTCCTGAGCCATCTGGCACACAAGGACATGAAGGTCAGCGAACTCAAGAAGACATATCCGGAATACTTCATATCGAAGAACAGAATCGACCTTTCACCAGAGGTGGATGTTGACGCTGTCCTCAAGAAAGTCAAAGAGATATATGCCAAAGAGAAAGTCACAGACATCGATGGCGTGAAGATAGACTTTGCAGAATCGTGGGTTCATCTGCGCAAATCGAATACGGAGCCGATCATCAGAGTCTATTCGGAAGCGCACAGCATGGACAAGGCAGAAAAGCTGGCAAAAGACATAATGACCGTTGTTGAGCAATGCGCAAAACGATAACAGGAATAATGCTTGCGCTGGTGTCAATCGCGACATCAGCGCAATCTTTTTGTGGCGGGACCACAGTCGATCTGCAATTCGGCATTTCGGACAGGTGGACCGCACATGGATTCCTATCGGCCAACTACAGCGACATCAGCGCGAAATGCCTCTTCGGAGAGACGGGACTTGGAGCCAGCTTTTCGGTAGCCAACGGAGTGAAAATATTTGCGGAAGGCTCATTCCATGACGCTAAATACCACGAGCTGTTCAACCGCGACCAGATTTGGCAGCTCACCGAAGGAGTGAACATTGACACGAAGCACCAATTCACCCACACCCTCAGAATCGACGAGAGACGTCTGACATTCAGACCGACCAAACATGAGATTACATGTTCGCGAATTTCGTATGAAGCAGCAAAAATCATTGACATCAATGAGACATGGGGCATCAGGGTCGGCGCACGGATTACGACAAACATAAAAAGTGAAATCTCGCAGTCTCCATTTGTGCAACGCATCGTCGGCTCGGCAGAGATCAGCCGCAACATGGGCAAACAGAGCAAGATACATCTCCGCTATGAATACATGAGCGGAAGCAAGAAACAGACATACATGAACGAAGGTGACAACCTGCATAGAATCAACCTCACTTTTGAATTGACAAAATAGAACGCACACAGGCCATAATTACGTTATAGTCTATAAGACAGAGAGTTACATCAAAATATTATTTAGAAAACATTCAAATAGAATAATATTGGCCCGAAGAGCGATAAAAATCAAAAAAAAGGGCATATATTTGCTTATCAAAAACCAATAAAAAAGTACGAAAATGGCTTACAAGATCAGTGATGACTGCGTATCATGCGGTTCATGCGCAGGTGAGTGCCCAGTAGAAGCAATTTCTGAGGGCGAAGCACACTATGTTATCAACGCAGATGCATGCATGGATTGCGGTACATGCGCAGGTGTTTGCCCAACAGGTGCAATTGCACAGGCGTAATTGCCCCTTGAGCAAAAAAAATAAACAAAACCTTCCCTCAAACGGGGGAAGGTTTTTTTATGGGGAGACGGTGATTAGAAAAAAACGCAAATAACGCAGAAAAGTCCCTCTAAAATTCGGATAATTGGACATTTAGAGTTAAATTTGTCGATAAATTATCCTATAAGCATTTGACAGAAAAAAAGCGATGAAAAAAGCACGAATAATTGCAGGTGCAGCCATGATGTTCATGTCGGGAATGGCCAACGCCGGCGATGTCCCAAGCCTTGAAAACATAGGCAACTGGCAGAATATTGTCAGCTTTTCAATCAACCAGAAAGAGGATCACATCGTGATGACGATGCTCGAGAGCGACGGCTCGGAGCGTGCATACGAATCGAAGAAAGACGGCGGCATCTGGGGTGAAGCCAAGCCAATTGAGAGCATCAACTCAAAATGCGGTGCAGGCGAGAACGTAGGCGGAATAGAGATGCGCGATGACGAGCGACGACTATATTTCCATGCCAACTATGCAGACGGCATCGGAGGCTATGATATCTACTACTGTGACCTTGAGGCAAACGGATGGGGCAAGCCAGTTGTAGACGACGAGATTTCGACACCGGCAGACGAGACATTCCCTTCGCTGACCATAGGTGAACAGACGATATACTTCCTCAAGCACCAACCTGTCAGCGACATCAAGAAAGAGAACAAAGAGGCTGACCGCCAGAGCATTTACTATGCAGAAAAGAATGCAAAGGGCAAATGGAGCCGTCCGCTGCCAGAGAATGTTGCCCTGAACACGGCATACATACAGGACGTCAATGTACAGAACGACGGAGTAACGGTTCTCTACTCGATCCGCGAGAACAAGAAAGAGCCATCGGAGATTATGTTCACGCGAATGACAATCAGAGGCCAGTGGTACCTGCCAGAGACAATACTCGGCGAAAATGACGGCTATGACTACTTCTCGCCACAGACAGCAAACGGCAAGATATACTTCATCAGAAGCATCAACAAAAAGAGAAACAGAGTAGGCCGCATCGTTGCAATGAACTGCAATGACAAGATGAAGCCAAACGCAACAGTCACAGAGACAGGCACAATCACAAGAAAGAACACGACATCGCCGATTGAAGCAGACATCGTTGTCTATGACCCTACATCGCTCAACATCCTTGGCAAATACAAGAGTTCGGACTATGACGGCGTTTACAATCTTACAAATCCATCGAACCAGAAGTATATCGTTGACGTCAGAAGCCAGGGCTATTCGTTCGCCTCATATCAGCTTGAATATGCGAAAAACGGAGCCAAGGCAATGCCTGAGAAAATCGAGCTTTTCGACACGATCAGCATCAGCATAAACGTGTTTGACTCGGAGATATTCCGTCCACTCGACGGAAAGGTAGTGGCAGTCAGGACAGACGACAAGAGCGTCTTCAAACCGGTTAAGGCGAATGATGGCAGATATGACTTCCGTCTTCCGATAGGTCACGTCTATAACATCATCGCGAATGCCAACAACTTTGCCGAGAATCAGTTCCTGTTCAAGGCCGAAGGCGACATCATCTTCTCGGAATTCGAGAGAGAAATTGCACTCGACCCTAAGAAAATCACATACAGAATCAGCGTGATTGACGCCGACACCAAAGAGCCGCTCAACGCGAACGTCAAGTTCAACAACAAGAACCGCGACGAGCAGGTCGGCCTGAAAGCACAGGAGATGGCAGCAGGCAAGCGCGAAGCAAGTCTGCGACTCAACGACACGTATGAGCTCGTTGCCGACGGCGTCAGCAACTACTCGTTCTATGCGAGCGAGATAACCGTTGACGGAAAGAGCCAGCAACTGAACATCGAGCTCATCCCTCTGAAGGCTAATTCAGCAGTACGACTCAACAACATCAACTTTGCCACAGCATCGGCAGACATCATGCCAGAGTCATATCCGGAGCTGGACCTCGTAGTCAAGCTCATGAAAGAGAATCCGATGCTCCGATTTGAGATTTCGGCACACACAGACAACGTGGGCGCAGCACAATACAACATCAAGCTATCCGAAAAAAGAGCAGAATCAGTCACTGCCTACCTCGTTGAAAACGGCATCGACATAGACAGACTTGAGCCTAAAGGCTACGGCATGAGCAAACCGATCGTCGATAACAACAGCGAAGAAAACAGAGCACAGAACAGACGCGTTGAATTCATGCTCATTGAAGCAAAATAAAAAGGAGATATTCAGATGAGATTCAATATCATAAAGACAGTTGCCGCCATTGCAGCATGCTTTGCAACGACAGGTGCATCGGCACAGAAATACAGCGAAATATACGACCGACTGCCAGACATGTCGCTCGACCAGGCATATTCGGAACTCATGAGCTTCCAGAAGAAGAACCCATACTTTGCAAACACATATATCCAGATAGGCATAATATGCGAGCATAAGATGGTGCATACAGACCCGCTGAGAGACATCAACAGCGCACAGTTCTGGTCGAACAATGCCCACCTCTTCTTCGGCAACTTCGGAATCTTCTACAAAGACGGCGATTTCCGTTCAAACGAAGAGTATTACGAGAACCTCAACATTAAAGCCTCGGGCAAGAAAGTCACGGAAGAAGATGTCAAGGCATTCGTTGCATACCACGAAAAACTGTGCAAGGACTTCAGAGACACGACAATGATGATCTACACAGCCATCGAGAATGCCAAGACAAGCTACAACGACTGCATCTCGATATTCCTCCAGCTCTGCAACAAATACACATCGTACAACGACATGCTCCTCCGTCATGACAAGAGCACAGACGAGGCGCTTAACAAACTTTCGGCAGAGATAAGCAATTGCGAAAAGCAATTCGCAGAATACAAGAGACTTACAAAAGCATTCCCAATACTCGGATACAGACAAATCTACGAGAAAAAACCTATCGAGACATTCCGCCTCGACGGCATCACGAACAGCGATTTCTACAGCAACCGCTTCACAATCTGGGATTTCCAGGCATGGATTGACGGATATAGAGAAATCTACAACAAGTCAATAGTGCCACTTCGCAAAGAGATTGTTGATATCAACGCGAAATTTGCCGAAGCAAAAAGCAGCTTCGAGAAAGGCAACGCACCTAAAGGCATTGAAGAAAAGCCATTCGACGAACTCTTCATCTTCAGACTTGGCAAATATGACCAGAACTCACTCGTCAGAGAGCTCTTCCAGTATCTCGAGCGCAGACGTCGCGTGATAGAGATGGCCTGCAGCGAACTGGCACAGCCAAAAGACTCGTCGATATCATTGATGAACCGCAAGATGCGCCACATCTACCGAACAGACAGAGCCATCAACAACGCCAAGAAAGCACTCGACGGCATGCAGGAATTCATAACAGAAGAGAGAATCGTCAGATTCAACGATTTCTTCAAGAAGAATTACGGCGGCAAAGCTGGACTTGAAAAGATGAAGGATGGCGAAAACACATTCCTCAACAACACATTCGACAAAATGCTCAGTGACTTCAGGACATATTGCAAGAATCGCGAAGAGAAACTGAAGGAGAACACATACAGCAAGAAAGGCGACAAGGCTGCAGCCGTTCCGATATGGAGCGTTGACGACTACGAAGTGGGAAAAGTTGCAGGCAACTACATCACGAAACTCGTGGAGCGTGACGCATTCGGACGTCCGACATACGTGGCCGGCTACAAGAAGAGCGATTTGAAGACCATCTTCGTTGCAAAAATCGACCAGGCAAACAAGACGGAATGGATCAGCGAAGTGAAGAGTGCCAGCGGACTTAAAGGCATCACAGCAGCATCGGACCGATGCATTGTTGAAGTAGAAAACTCCGGCAAGCCGACAGCCATAGTAATCGGCAACAGCGGCAAGGAGATGATGCGTCACGAGAGCATCAGCGGTGACTATGCATGCTCTGATTTCAACGACATCGAGAAGACCACATACACACTCTGCAACGCAGAAACAAATGTCAGCTATTGCGCAACAGACTCGGCAGGAAACGAGATCAAGAAACTCACACTCAGCGACATAACAAAAGCGACACACGTTGAATCGACAGGCAACGGTGCTCTCGTATTCGGACAGAACGGAGGAAACATCGTCATCATCAACATACCAAACAACGGCAATGCAGAAAAGACGATGACAATAAACGGCGACGGACTCGTAATTGACGCTATTTTCCGTGCATCGGCACAAGAGTTATGTGTCATAACGACAGGCAAAAACGGAAAGACTGCCATAACCAAAATCAACAACCAAGGTAAGGCTGCAGACAATTGATTGCAATAAAAAAGTCTTTAAGTTTTGAATTCTAAGAAAAAAGGAGTAAATTTCCAATCTGATTTCAGACGACAGAGAAAATGGCACAACCTAAAGAAGATTTCCTAACCCAACTCCGAGAGCTGGGAAAACGAAGTGGCAAGATTGGCGAGCAGCTCGAACTACTCCTTAGCCAGTACGAAAACCAGAGCACATACGACGAGCAGTACCAAAGACTCTTGAAGGAGTTTGGCCTTGAAGACGAGCTCCGCAAGACGCAGAAAGGTGTCAGACGCTTCAAAATGGCGTCAATGCTCTACATCGTCATCCACGGATTCAACACACTTTCGCAACGAAATGATTCGCAGAAGCAAATGGACCTTCTCGACGAAATTTGCTTCAACATTAGCGACATTGCACAGAAATACGGCCTCATCAAGATTCCTACAATCGGCGACAACATAATGCTTGCCGGAGGAATTACGACTGAAAACAAGACAAACCCAATCGATGCAACGCTTGCTGCTTTCGAAATCGTCACAAGAATCAACCGCCGAAAAGAAGATACAGACTGCATCTGGGAAGTCGGAATAGGTCTGCACACAGGTCCTATCATGGGACGTTTTCTGCCAGGCAAAAACACTCCATATACACTCTCGGGCAATAATGCGCTTATCGCATCGCGACTCGGAGCAATATCACCAAAAGGCCATGTCAGCCTTTCGCTGATGACATACGAGCTCATCAAGGAGTTCTTTGAAGTCAATCAGGTCGGCAAAGTTCCTGTCAAGTATAGCGGAAGCATGGATATCTTCGACCTTCTGGATATCGTTCCGTCGCTCAGAAGCGACATGCCTAACAAGCTCACAAACGATGCATTCGACCTTGCATATTCACGACTCCAGTTCATGGATATTCAGGAATATATGCTCGACATGCTTGAAGAGAAACTGCCGAAATACCTCCACTATCACAGCGTCAAGCACACAATCGACGTAACGACCGAGGTCGAGTTGATCGGTTGGGCTGAAGGATTGCCGGAATCGGACATCATGTTGCTGAAAGTGGCTGGTCTCTTCCACGACTCAGGACACATCGTAACATACGCCGGTCACGAAGAAGAGAGCTGCAAGTTTGCAGACGAAATCCTGCCAATGTTCAAATATTCTCAAGAAAAGATAGACACCATCAAGAGAATAATAATGGCAACAAAGCTGCCACACACGCCTTCAGACATTCTCGAGGCAATCATACAAGACAGCGACCTCGATTATCTCGGCAGAACAGACTTCGTTCCTGTTTCAAACATGCTTTATCAGGAGCTGCTTGACAGAGGCATAAACATCAGCGTTGACCAGTGGAACGAGAACCAGATAAAATTCATATCGGCGCATCAGTACTACACGAACACAGCAAGGACACTACGAGAGGTAAACAAGCAGAGCCAGATTGAACGTCTGCACGAGCTTTTAGACCATTCAAACAAGGAAAATGACAGCACCGAACATTAATATAAAAAACAAACGCGCAACATTCGACTACGAGTTAATTGACAAATACATTGCTGGAATACAGCTTTATGGAACAGAAATAAAATCGTTGCGTGGCGGACATGGCAGTCTTGTGGATTCATACTGCTACTTCAACAAAGGGGAACTTTGGGTCAAGGGAATGCGCATTTCCGAATACTTTTACGGCACATTCAACAACCACATTCCCGACCGTGAGCGCAAACTCCTGCTTCAGAAAAAAGAGCTTGTCAAACTCGAACGGAAAGTCAAAGAGAGCGGATTGACAATCGTTCCTCATCATCTTTTCATCAACGAAAGAGGCCTGGCAAAACTCGAAATTTTCCTGGCACGAGGCAAACGCGAATACGACAAGCGTGAGAGTCTGAAAGAAAAAGACTCGAAGCGTGACATGGATCGCATCAAAAAACATTTCTAACACAAAAAAAAGAAGTCTAAAGGGGGCAAAAAGCATTTGTTTTAAAAGCAAAAAATGCCTATCTTTGCACGTATAATAAATCATAGATTTGAGATGAACGAAGAACAGAACGTTAACGGAACAAACGAGCAATATGGCGGTTCGAGCATTGTTGTGCTTGAAGGCCTCGAAGCCGTAAGAAAGCGTCCGTCAATGTATATTGGTGACACAGGAGAAAAAGGTCTTCACCACTTGGTTTACGAAGTTGTAGACAACTCAATAGACGAGGCTCTTGCTGGTTTCTGCTCGAAGATAAACGTAAGCATCAACGAGGACAACTCAATCACAGTTGAAGATAATGGTCGAGGCATTCCTGTCGATATGCATCCAAAAGAGCACCGCTCTGCATTGGAAGTCGTTCTGACTGTACTTCATGCCGGAGGTAAGTTCGACAAGTCGTCATACAAGGTGTCTGGCGGTTTGCACGGTGTCGGCGTTTCCTGCGTAAATGCTCTCTCGACATATTTGAAAGCAACGGTTCGCCGTGGCGGCAAGATGTATGAACAGGAATACAGCATTGGCAAGCCACAATATGCAGTTCGCGAAGTAGGTCCTGCAGAGGGAACAGGTACAACTGTCACATTTAAGCCAGACGAAACAATCTTCACATACACGACAAAATACAAGTGGAGCATCTTGGCGAATCGCCTTCGTGAGTTGGCATTCCTCAACAAAGGAATCGAAATCAACCTTACAGACAAGCGAACAACTGACGAAAATGGCAACGCTCAAGAGCAGAAGACAGAACGTTTCTACTCGGAGAATGGCCTTATTGATTTCGTGAACCGAATGAACGAAGGCAACAACAGCATCGTCGGCAAGCCTATCTATATCAGCAAAGCAGACGGTGAGATTCCTGTTGAAGTTGCACTTGTTTACAACGACAGCTACAAAGAGGACGTTCTCAGCTACGTAAACAACATCCACACAATCGAAGGTGGTAAGCATCTCGATGGTTTCCGCCGTGGCCTGACTCGCTCAATCAAAGCATGGGCAGACCTCAACAAGAAATTCGACAAACTCAAAGATATCACAATTGCTGCAGATGACTTCCGCGAAGGTTTGACTGCCGTCATCTCAGTCAAAGTCATGGAACCTCAGTTCGAGGGACAGACAAAGACGAAACTCGGTAACCTTGAGGCCGACAAAGCCGTTGCTGACGCAGTTGGAACTGCCATGACCAACTTCTTGGAAGAGAATAAGGATCAGGCAAACGCAATTGTTGAAAAGGTCATTTTGGCTGCAACAGCACGCCATGCAGCAGCAAAGGCACGTCAGACCGTTCAACGCAAAGGTGTTTTGCGTAGCGGTGGCCTTCCTGGCAAGCTTGCCGATTGCTCAGAGAAAGACATGAAAGTATGCGAATTATTCCTTGTCGAGGGTGATTCCGCAGGTGGTTCGGCAAAGCAAGGTCGAGACCGTCGCTATCAGGCAATTCTTCCACTTCGTGGTAAGATCCTGAATGTCGAGAAAGCGCAGTGGCACAAGGCTTTTGAAAGCGATGAAATCAAGAACATCTACACAGCACTTGGCGTCACAATCGGCACTGAGGACGATTCAAAAGCATTGAACATCAGCAAATTGAGATACAACAAGGTCGTAATCATGACCGATGCCGATGTCGATGGCAGCCACATTGCCACTCTTATTCTGACATTCTTCTTCCGCTATATGCGCGAGTTGATTGACAACGGACACGTTTACATTGCAACTCCACCACTCTATCTCTGCAAGAAAGGCAAAGTTGAGCAGTATTGCTGGAACGAAGATCAGCGCATCACATTCCTCAAGACTTATGGCGACGGAACAAATGAATCAGTTCACGTTCAGCGATACAAAGGTCTTGGTGAGATGAACCCTAAGCAGCTCTTCGACACGACAATGGACCCAGAGAAACGCACTATGCGTCAGGTACATATCGAAGATGCAATTGAGGCGGATCACATATTCACGATGCTTATGGGCGACGATGTTGAACCTCGCCGAGTATTCATCGAGAAGAATGCAACGTATGCAAACATCGATGCATAAAAAACGATAAAAGACATCTAGAAAAGAGGTTACACACAATTGTGATGACCTCTTTTTCATTATAACACCATGAAAAAATACACACTATTCATATTATTCTTCGTCTGTACCATTGTTCATGGGCAAAGAATCGTTTCGCTTGCACCATCATTGACAACCACATTGATTGAAATCGGTGCGGAAGACAATATCGTCGGAAGAACATCATACTGCCCAGCAAAGGATGGTTGCGACATTATCGGAGATGCACTCACTGTCAACATTGAACACATAATAAAACTAAAAGCCGACTATATCATCACGACCACTCTGACGTCGCAGAAAACCATCGACAGACTGAAAGAGCTGAAACAAAACGTGATATGCATGCCTTCACCTCAAAGCTTTGAAGAGATATGTGAACAAACGATTGAACTTGGCCAATTGTGCAATAAAAAAGATGTTGCATTACAACATGTAGAAAACGAACGGAGAATAGTGGACAGAATTGCGCATCAGAAAAAGACCGGAAAAGCTTTTTTTCAAATAGGCGCAAAACCGATATGGGGAGTTACAGAAAACTCGTATCTGAACGACATCATAAAATGCATCGGTGCAAGTAATGTCCTGACAGAAGGCAACGGCATGACACAAAGAGAGCACATCGTCAGATCGGCTCCAAACTACATAATAATCAGTACAATGGAGGGCGTTGACAAAGACGAAGCCGAAATATGGCGCAAGCTGACAAAAGCCAGCATCATATTGGTTGACGGCAACATCGCCTGCTGCCCTACCCCACAGAACTTTCGAAAAACACTTGAATCAGTCATAAAAGGCATTGAATGAAAAACCAGACACTCAACATTATCATTGTCACGGTCCTTATGCTTGTGTCGATTTTACTGTCATTCACTATCGGCGAAAATGGCATAAATCTTCATGATCTACTAACCGGTAAAATAGACAATGAATCTGTTGATTGGATTATATTCAAAGAGATCAGACTGCCTAGAGTCCTGATGTCAACTAGCTGTGGTGCACTTATTTGCATGGCAGGATGCATAATGCAAGGCATTTTCAGAAATCCCCTCGTAGAGCCATATACACTTGGTCTTTCAGGAGGTGCAATGCTTGGAGTAGGCATAGCCGTAGGCTTCGGACTAAACGAGATATGGGGAGGCCAGGCGACAACAATATGCGCATTGTTCGGAGCGCTCGCGACTGCACTTATAGTACTAACAATCAGAAAAATAATGGGAGGCAGCACAACATCCATGCTTCTGGCAGGTGTAATGATAAGCTTTGCGACATCATCAATCAGCACACTGATAATGTGCCTTTCATCCAAAGAGAACATTGCGCAAATAACATCGTGGAGCATTGGCTCGTTTGAATTGGCAAACACCAATAATGCGTTTACAATGTGCATATTAGCCATTATCGCCACGGCATTACTTCCATTCGCCGGCAACATTCTTAACGCGATGTCAATCGGTGATGAAGCTGCGCGACACATCGGAATCGACACAGGGCGAGCTGTTGTCGCATTGTTTGCGATTGCAAGCACAATGACAGCTTTGTGCGTTTCACAAACGGGAATCATCGCATTTGCCGGACTGATTGTTCCGCAAGCAATAAGACTCATTTTCGCAATAGATTTCAGACAACAAATAATCCTGAGTTCTATCGGCGGAGCTGCATTTCTGACATTATGCGACATTACGGGCAGAGAAATTATCTATCCGAGAGAATTGCCGGCAGGAATACTCAGCGGAATAATAGGCGGCATTGTTTTCATATACATACTTATCAAACAAAATGCTAAGAATTAACAACATACGAGCTGGATATGGGAACAAAGCAATAATTGACGATATCTCCTTTAACCTCGGAAAAGGAGATATAGCGGTTATTGTCGGACGAAATGGTTGCGGCAAAAGCACATTGCTCAAAACAATAGTCAGAGAGACACACATTGAGAGTGGAGAGATATTCATCGACAACGCAGATATGCAAAAAATGTCGAGAAAAGATATAGCTCTGAATATTGCATTTGTAGAACAAGATTTATCATCAGAAATCGAATTCACAGCCCTTCAATACACAATGTTAGGACGAACACCTCATAACAGCATCTTCAAACTGAATGACTCAAAAAAAGATGTAGAAGCGGCACTCCTCGCATTGAAAACCACTAATTGTGAGCATCTGAGAGACACGCCCGTAAACAAATTAAGCGGAGGCGAGAAACAGCTCGTTATGATTGCCAAAGCTATAGCTCAAGACACGCCAATCATAATACTTGACGAACCGACATCCAATCTCGACATAACCAATCAATTAGAAATCATAAATCTACTGAAAGAACTTAAAAATCGAGGGAAAACAATAATTGCCGTCATGCATGACATAAATGTCGCCATAGGAATTGCAGACAGACTAATCATGATGAAAAAAAGAAGAATTTTCAAGATAACAGAGCCACAAGACACCCAGAATAGCCAATATCTGAGCGCAGTATTGGACACGGAAATGGAAAAAATCGATGTAGAAAATGAAAATAAGCAAATAATAGTAGCAAAAAAACTTTTAAAATAGAGCTAAAAAAGATAATTTTGCACTCGAAATGCGTAGAGCATTGAATAAATAATTGCAGAAATAAAAGATACAATAAAAATATGTCAAACAACACAGACCAGCAGGCAGAGAAGAACCTCGAAAACATTGAGGCAACTCTTACCAAAACAGAGCAGTTCGTTGAGAACAATCAGAAACCTATCATGCTTGGCGCATTGGCCATCTTCGCAGTAGTTGCAATCATTTGGCTCGTAAATTCACTCTACATCCAGCCACGCAAGGCAGATGCACAGAAGAAGATTTTTGACGCGCAATATTATTTTGAGGCAGACAGCTTCAAGCTCGCACTTAATGGCGATGGCCAGAGCTTAGGCTTCCTTGATATCATCGATGAATACGGATCAACACCTGCTGGAGAGTTAGCAAACTACTATGCTGGTGTATGCTACATGAAGCTTGGCGAATTTGAAAATGCAAAGAATTATCTCAAGTCATTCTCATCTGACGACGAGACACTCAACACATTTGCAATAGGTCTCATTGGCGATGCAGAAAGCGAACTCGGTAATGCTGCTGCAGCGATCTCTGCATACGAGAAGGCTGCAAACAAGGGCAACAAGATTGCATCTCCAATTTACCTTATGAAGCTTGGCGCTGCATACGAGACACAGGGTAACGCTGAAAAAGCAAAGAAGGCTTATCAGCAGGTTAAGGACGAGTATGCAACAAGCACACAGGCTCAGTTGGCAGAGAAGTACATCAACTCGATAAAGTAAAAAAGAAATAAGAATACCAACAGGACGTTACAGACAAAACTGTAACGTCCTTTTTTAATACAAGTAAAACCATGGCAAGCGAACTCAAAAACCTATCAAAATACGACCCTGACAGCGTTGCATCTGCAGAGAATATGAAATTCGGTATCGTCGTTTCAGAATGGAATCATGACGTTACAGGAGCACTTCTTCAGGGCGCACTCGATACGTTGAAAAAACACGGCGCAAAAGAGGAAAACATCATCGTAAGATGGGTTCCTGGAAGCTTCGAACTTATTGCTGGCGGAAAAGCAATGGCAGAGAAGACATTTGCAGACGCAATAATATGCCTCGGATGTGTTATCCAAGGCGACACTCCACATTTTGACTATGTATGTCAAGGTACTACGCAAGGCATTGCGCAACTTAACCTCAACTATGACATTCCATTCATATTTGGATTATTGACAACAAACAACCTCGAACAGGCAATGGACAGATGTGGCGGCAGACTTGGCAACAAAGGAACTGAATGTGCCGTTACAGCCATAAAAATGATTGCACTCAGCAACGATCTCGATGAAGTTTTCGACGATGAAAAAGAGAACATCTTTAGAAAATAAATAACAATTCCCTTGGGAAATAAAAAATAAATATCGAACTTTGCATGCGCAAACGAGGAAGATTTTCATCTAATCGAATGCGAGGTGTCGGGTGAATACCAGAGTGGCCAAATGGGGCAGACTGTAAATCTGCTGGCTTACGCCTTCGGTGGTTCGAATCCATCTTCACCCACAAAAAAAGCATCAATTACTTGATGCTTTTTTTTGTAGTATGCCCATTTCTAGCCGTTATTTCGTGATTTGTATAACACATTCCCGCATTGGTCAATATTGTTTGTTTCCCACAGAATAAAAGCGTAAAAAAACGGCAGGAAACGTGTACGAGTACGACACACACAGAGACATAAAGCATAAAAAAAGAGCTACCTGCTAAAGCAGATAGCTCCGAATAATACTTCTATCAAAAAGTTCTGGATTCTAATTTATTTTGCAGCTTCTTGAGCTTTCTTAACTACAGCCTTGAATGCTTCTGGGTGATTAACAGCGAGATCGGCAAGAACCTTACGGTTGATTTCGATACCCTGCTTAGCGATAAGACCCATGAGCTTGCTGTAAGAAACACCTTCGAGGCGAGCAGCAGCGTTGATACGCTGAATCCACAATGCGCGGAAGTTAGATTTCTTTTTACGTCTGTCGCGGAAAGCATATTGCTGACCCTTTTCCCAAGTGTTCTTGGCAACGGTCCAGACGTTCTTGCGGCGACCAAAGTTACCTTTGGTGAGTTTCAAGATGGCCTTACGACGAGCGCGTGAAGCCACTGAGTTGACTGATCTTGGCATATCGTTTAGTTTTTAAGAATGTTCGAGCGCCCCTTTTGGCGTCAGCATTGGCCTTGGAGGGTCTTATGCGGCTCGATGCATTCGGTTAATAAATATGAGTTAAACTCAAATATTACTTTGTTGTTGTTCCTCACTTGATTAGAAGTGGAGGAGAAGTCTGATTTCCTTAACGTCGACAGCAGCAATGATACCTGAATGTGTGAGGTTACGCTTCTGCTTAGTTGTCTTCTTAGTAAGGATGTGACGCTTATAAGCGTGCTTTCTCTTGATCTTACCAGTGCCAGTGAGAACGAATCTCTTCTTAGCGCTGGAATTAGTCTTCATCTTAGGCATTGTTCTAACTATTTATATGATAGAAGTATTATTTCAGTTATTTCTTTTGCGACTTAGGACTAAGCATAAGAATCATACGCTTACCTTCGAGTCGAGGCATTTGGTCGACACGAGCGAGTTCCTCGAGGTCGTTGGCAAAGCGAAGCAACAAGATTTCGCCCTGTTCCTTGAACAGAATTGAACGGCCCTTGAAGAATACGTAAGCTTTAACCTTTGAACCTTCCTGAAGGAATTCTTTGGCATGGCGCAACTTGAACTCGTAATCGTGGTCATCAGTCTGAGGTCCGAAACGAATCTCTTTGACAACTACTTTTACTGAGTTAGCCTTGATTTCCTTCTGCTTTTTCTTCTGCTGATAAAGGAACTTCTGATAGTCGATGATGCGGCAGACCGGTGGTTCTGCGTTTGGTGAGATCTCGACGAGATCCAAATCCATATCGTCGGCCATCTTGAGGGCTTCGGCAGTTGGATAGATTCCAGGGTTCTCGATGTTATCGCCTACAAGGCGAACCTTAGGAACACGGATTCGGTTGTTGATTCTGTGTTCGTCATCGTTTTTCTTAGGCGGCATATTGTTGCGTCCACCCTGAAAATTGCGGTCGTTGTTTACCGTAGTTTCGATAGTTTTTTTCCTCCTAAATCGTTAATTTATAATCTTATCCGATGAATGCATTCGTAATGTTTGCGACTTCATCGTTTACCTTTTGTGCAAATTCACTGATTGACATAACGCCCTGGTCGCCAGCACCTTGCTTACGAACACTGATTGTTCCGTCTGCTGCTTCGCGCTCGCCAACAACGAGAAGGTAAGGGATACGCTTGAGTTCGTTGTCGCGTATCTTCTTGCCAATCTTTTCGTTACGATCGTCAATCACGGCGCGAATATCGTTATTTTTCAGCAATTTCAAAACTTTTTCAGCATATTCGTTATATTTTTCGCTGACAGGGAGTACAACAGCCTGTTCTGGTGTGAGCCAAAGCGGGAATTTACCAGCAGTGTGCTCAATAAGCACAGCGACAAAACGCTCGAGGCTTCCGAATGGTGCACGGTGGATCATTACCGGGCGATGCTTCTGGTTGTCGCTACCCATATATTCGAGGTCAAAACGCTCTGGGAGGTTGTAGTCAACCTGAATTGTACCAAGCTGCCAACGACGACCGATTGCGTCCTTCACCATGAAGTCGAGCTTTGGACCATAGAATGCTGCTTCGCCGTATTCAACAACAGCAGGAAGACCCTTTTCCTTGCAAGCTTCTACGATTGCGCTTTCTGCACGCTCCCAGTTTTCATCAGAACCGATGTATTTCTCGTGATCGTTTTTATCGCGAAGAGAAATCTGAGCTTCGAAATTCTCGAAGTTGAGAGCCTTGAATACAACGCTGATGATGTCCATTACGTTGAGGAACTCCTGCTTAACCTGATCCGGACGGCAGAAGATATGTGCGTCGTCCTGCGTGAAGTTACGAACACGAGTCAAGCCGTGAAGCTCTCCGCTCTGCTCATAGCGGCTTACTGTGCCGAATTCGGCAACACGCAATGGCAGATCCTTGTATGAACGAGGTGAGTTCTTATATACCGTACAGTGATGAGGGCAGTTCATTGGCTTGAGCATATACACTTCACCTTCTTCTGGAGTCGTGATAGGCTGGAAGCTATCCTTGCCATAGTGATCCCAGTGGCCGGAAGTGATGTAGAGGCTCTTGCTACCGATCGGCGGAGTCAAGACTTCGCGATAATCGTAGCTGTTCTGGATCTTGCGAAGGAATTCCTGAAGGCGCAAGCGGATTGACATACCCTTTGGCAACCAGATAGGCAAGCCTTTGCCGACCATGTCGCTGAACATGAAGAGGTCCATTTCCTTGCCGATCTTTCTGTGGTCGCGCTTCTTTGCTTCCTCGAGCAATACGAGGTAGTCGTCGAGCATTTTCTGCTTAGGGAATGTGATAGCGTAGATACGAGTGAGCTGATTGCGCTTCTCGTCGCCGCGCCAGTATGCGCCAGCTACGCTCAAGAGCTTGACGGCCTTGATAGGCTCTGTGCTTGGGATGTGCGGACCACGGCAGAGGTCTGTGAAGTTGCCCTGCTTGTAGAGTGAAATCTTGCCATCTTCAAGCTCGCTGATGAGCTCAACCTTGTATTTTTCGTCTTTGTCGTTGAAGAGCTTGAGGGCATCAGCCTTGCTGATGTCGCAACGAACGTACTCGCTTTTGTTCTTTGCGAGTTCCTTCATTTTGTCTTCAATTGCCTTGAGGTCTGTATCTTTGATGGTGTTGCCTTCGCCTGGATCTACGTCGTAGTAGAATCCGTTTTCGATGGCAGGACCAATGCCAAATTTCATGTTTGGATAAAGTGCCTGCAATGCTTCAGCCATGAGGTGAGCAGAAGAGTGCCAGAAGGCATGCTGTCCTTCTTTGTCTTCCCATTTATACAATTTGATTGCAGCGTCTTCGTTTATCGGACGGCTAAGGTCGTACAACTGACCATTTACTTCAATGACGAGCACTTCTTTGGCGAGGCGTGGGCTGATTGCTTCAGCAATCGCCATACCTGTCACGCCCATTTCAAACTCGCGTGCGGAACCGTCAGGAAAAGTTATTTTAATCATTTTCAATGTTTTATGTATGCCACATACAACGTGGCTGTAATTTTGGCACAAAATTAGAATTTTCTTTGTTGATTTGATGTCGATTGCGGTGTTTTTTTACAATAAACTTCATTAAAAATTGTGTCGATGCATGATGTTTTGTGAGGGGAGCAAAATGTCGGCCGAAGCAAACGGCGCTGAACGGAGAGGGGATGGCCAGTGAGGGGGGAGCGGAAGTGACGCCGCAGGCGGCCGAAGCGAGGGGGAGACTTCCCCCACACAAAAAGGTTAAAAATGCGCGTTTTTAGATGCTTTTTGTGGCAAAATCAATTGTTTACGTAAAAAAAACTTAAATTTGTATGTCAGAAATCATCATTGCGGACCCATTAGAGAGTTAAATTCTTGAAGGTTAAGCTTTTATGGTTTCAGCGAAAAGGAGATATTGGATGTCGTTCAGGTATAAATATTTCAATCGAGACATAAGTTGGCTGGCTTTCAACTATCGAGTGCTGGAAGAGGCTAAGGACACGACGTTGCCGCTTTATGAGCAGATGTCGTTTTTGGCCATCTACTCGTCGAATCTGGATGAGTTTTATCGGGTGAGGGTTGCGGAGTACCGCAATTCGGCAGAAATCGGCAGGTCGATGGACGAGGTTTCGAATCCGAAGATTGTCCTTTCGCGCATCAATCATATTGTCTCGGAGCATATTGTCGAGATGTCTGACATTCTGAAGAATCAGATTGCGCCATCGCTGTTGAAGCATGGAGTGAGGCTGTATCTGGGTGAAATGCCGGAAAGTCCTGAGCATCTGAAGTTTGTGAGAGACTATTTTTATCGTGAGGTCATTCCTTATCTGCAACCCGTTCTGCTCACGAAGGGAACCCGAACTTTTTTGCGAGACAACAGGCCATATCTGGCACTGAAGCTATATTCGAATAGCAAGCGAAGCCGTCTTGCGAAGCATCCGCATCCGTCGTATGCGCTTGTGAAACTGCCACTTAAGGATCCGCCTTTCTTCAATGATCTGCCTCGCTTTGTCGAGCTGCCGGAGTCCGACGGGTTGAAGCATATCATGTTTCTTGATGACGTTATTCGCCTCAATCTGCATGAGCTTTTCCCGGGCTATGACATTGCCGGCGCGTGGAGCATCAAGGTGTCGCGCGATGCTGATCTTGGAGTTGACCTTGTGGAGGGCGACATCGTTGAGGTCATAAAGCAGAATCTGTCGCGTCGTTCGACTGGTGAGCCATCAAGTTTCTATCATGACCGCAATATTGATGCCGAGATGCTGAAATATTTGCGCAAGACATTCAATTTCAAGGAGTCAGAGATTGTTGCAAGTGGCCGATACCTGAATCTGCACCACTTGACACAGTTTCCAAAAGAGCTGATAAAGAGCGAGACTTTGCCTCCGATACAGCAGATCAGGCCACGGAGTCTGCAAACGCTGTCGATGTTCGATGCAATAAGACAGCGAGATCATGTCCTGCACTTCCCTTATCAATCGTTCGATTACGTCATCCGCCTCATCAACGAGGCTGCGATAAATCCGGACGTAGAGGAGATCAAGGTGACTCAGTATCGCGTGGCAACCAATTCGGCGGTTGTCAATTCACTCATTGCCGCAGCCAACAATGACAAAAAAGTCACAGTCTTTGTTGAGCTGAAAGCGCGATTTGACGAGAAGAACAATCTGGAGCTGTCCGAGCTTATGAAAGAGGCCGGCATTAAAATCATATATAGTATACCAGGCTTGAAAGTGCATGCTAAGATGGCACTGATACGCTGTCGGAACGGAGTTGATTTTGCATATCTGAGCACAGGAAACTTCAATGAAAAGACAGCTCGACAATATACAGACCACGGCCTTTTCACGGCCGACAAGACCATTACAAGCGACCTCGTTCAGGCCTTTGACTTTTTGGAAAACCAGAACCACTTGCCAGAGTTGCAACGACTGATGCTTACGCAAGTCAATCTTAAGGCAAGCGTCATCAAATTGATCGACGGTGAAATAGACGCCGTCAGACGAGGCGAAGAGGGCTATATCCTGCTTAAGATGAACGGTTTGCAACATCGTGAGCTGATTGCAAAACTGTATGAGGCGAGCATGGCAGGCGTAAAGATTGACCTGATCATCAGAGGAATATGCTGCCTTGTTCCGGACCAGCCTTATAGCCAGAATATCAGAATCATACGCATCGTCGACCGATTCCTGGAGCATGGCCGTGTATGGGTGTTCGGGCGCGATGGTGTCCGCGGAATGTATCTGACATCATCGGATTGGATGAATCGCAATCTGAAACGCCGCATCGAAATGGCATTTCCAATTGATAACCAGAGCATTCGCAAGGAAATTCTCGATATTCTCGAATTGCAGCTTGCGGACAATGTCAAGGCACGATTAATCGACGAAAACCTTGTCGGCCACTTGCCATCAAACGGTGGCGAAACCGTAAGAGCTCAATTTGAGATATACAATATGCTAAAAAGAAATAACCAGTAATTCACAAATAAAGATCTGCACAATGAAACATTCAGTTTGTCATTATGGATTTATTCCAGTCAGAACCGAGCCTCAAGAGACTTCGGAGATGTGTACGCAAATACTTTTCGGCGAGAGCTATGAAGTGCTTGCGCAACAAGGAAAGTGGCTTCGCATCCGCATGGATTATGACGGCTATGAAGGTTGGATTGATGCAAAGCTCGATTGGACAGACGATGAAGTGACCGTTGACAAATGGACAAAAGCCAAGAAATGGATTGTTTCATGGCCTTCGATCAAGATGATGTGCAAAGGCGAACCACATTCAACACTCGTATCGGCAGGCAGCGAAATATGGCTCAATGGCAATGAATTGGCATCATTTACGCTTGGCAAGGATGAATTCCACATGGACTGCGACTACCTGATGCTCGACAAGCCATCAATCGAGTCGGTGGCAATGGCATTCTATGGCGCGCCATATTTGTGGGGTGGCCGAAGCTTCTTCGGCATGGACTGTTCGGGATTCACACAGCTCGTCTATAAAATCATTGGGAAAAAACTCCCACGCGACGCTTCGCAGCAAGTAGAGATCGGCCAGGTTGTTGAAAATGTTGAAGATGCAATGCTTGGCGATTTGGCATTCTTCAATAGTCCGAACGGAAACATTACGCACGTCGGATTGTGCCTTGGCAACAACCGAATCATTCACGCATCGGGAAATGTACACATCGACTGGTTCGATTCGAAAGGCATTTTCTCGGATCATTATGATCGTTACACTCACACATTGAAGTGCATCAAACGCATTTTGTAAAAAATCACAGATGACACGCAAGCAGTTGTTCGACCATGTCTGCAGTTACTTTGCAGACGCGATGCCGGAAGTCAAGCCGGAGCTGAACTATAGCGACGCATTCAGCCTGCTCGTTGCGGTCATGTTGTCTGCACAATGTACAGACAAGCGCGTGAACATGATTACACCGGCATTGCTCAAGCGATATCCGAATGCGCACGAGATGTCAAAGGCCGAGGAACGGGATGTCTATGATTTAATAGCATCTTGCAGCTATCCGAACATGAAGGCGAAGCACCTTGTCGAAATGTCAAAAATGCTTTGTGAGAAATTCGGAGGCGAAGTGCCTGGTTCGATGGAAGAACTTGAGTCAATCCCTGGTGTGGGGCGGAAAACGGCAAGCGTCGTTGCCTCAGTATGGTTTGGCAAACAGGTCATTGCCGTTGATACGCACGTGCATCGTGTTGCAGCAAGACTTGGATTGACAAAAGACGCGACAACACCGCTTGCCACGCAGAAACAACTCACAGAAGGGTTTCCACATGAGATTCTTGGAACAGCGCATCATTGGCTTCTGTTGCATGGACGCTACGTCTGTATTGCCAGAAAACCGAAATGTGACAAGTGTGGACTTGCAGATGTTTGCAAAAACAAGCCCAAAGACGATCTTAAACACCTGAAGAACAGATGAAGACACGTTCGGAGAAGAAGAATATTGCAGTCCTCGCAAGACTGATGCTATCGCATGGCATAAAACACATCGTCGTATGTCCGGGATCGCGCAATGCACCGATAGTGCACACCTTCGGAGAGATTGACGGCTTTGTCTGCCATCCCGTGACAGATGAGCGTTCGGCTGCGTTTATTGCCATTGGATTAGCAGATAAAATCGGAGCTCCCGTTGCCGTATGCTGCACTTCGGGTTCGGCAGTTCTCAACATGTGTCCGGCTGTAGCCGAAGCTGCATATCGTTCCGTGCCACTGCTCGTAATATCAGCCGACAGACCCAAGGAATGGATTGGCCAAATGGACGGTCAGACACTTGAACAGAACAACGTCTTCGGCGGACACGCGAAAACATTTGAGATCGACAATATATATGACGAGACGACACATTGGGCCGTCAATCGCGACATCAATGACGCATTGTTGCGATTAGAAAATGGCCCAACGCACATAAACATACATCTTAACGAACCGCTTTTCGGATTCACGGAAAAGCCACTTGACGAAGAACGCATTGTCAGGTGGGAACGCGGAGAGAAGCTCACGGAAGAGGCTGTTGCTGAGATAAGGAACGCAAGACGCCCTCTTATCATTGCAGGGCAAATGCGTCCGAATGATCCACTTCGTGGAATAGCAAGCATGATGGCAAAGAAATATGCCGTCATAGCAGAACATTTATCGAACATCCCGACAGAAGATACAATATGGCGATTCGATGAGATTCTGATTGAAAACGCGGACAACGAAGAACTCAAGCCAGATTTTGTTCTCTACATCGGCGGACACATCGTATCGAAAAGAATCAAGCATTTTCTGCGAAAAAACAACCCGACAACATGTTGGCACATAAGTGACGGCGAAGATATTATCGACCTGTTTCAATGCGTCACACGAATGGTCAAGAGTCGATGTCTGACAGAAATCGAGGAGACTGGATTCGACGATGCGAGTTCATATCGCGACGCATGGCACAAATTGCAGACAGCCATTGCACCAAAACCGACGAATGATTTTATTGACCAACAAATCATCGGCAATATCATCAGCCGGATGCCCGAGAAGTCAATCCTTGCCCTTGCAAACAGCAGTGCTGTCCGTCACGCCCAACATTATGCATTGCCAAATGACACAGAAGTATTTTGCAATCGTGGCGTAAACGGCATTGAAGGCAGCTTGAGTCAGGCCGTAGGTTGCGCACTGGCGACCGACAAACCTGTTGTATGCATCATCGGCGATTTGAGCTTCTTCTACGACATGAATGCATTGTGGAACATTGCCTTGCCAAGCAATCTGCGTATTGCAGTCGTGAACAATGGTGGCGGCGCAATCTTCAACACATTGCCTGGACTTGAAAAGTCAACACATCTAAAGCCTTATGTCGCTGCTCAGCACTGCATGACGGCCGAAAACTGGGCAAGAGCCTGCGGTTGTCAATACGCGAAATTCGCAGATGCCGACTACGACGCACAATCAGTCGGCAAACTATTCGCGAAGTCAGACTCCCCTATCCTATTTGAATTCATGACATCGGGAAAACAGTAACAGCTTCTCGAACGAGACAAACGCAAAAGGCGCGGCATCTTTCCAAATGCCACGCCTTTGTGTTTTCTATCTGTAAATGATCAGAGTTTGTTGATCTTGCCAATGAAAAGAATTGCACCCGTACTCTTTTCGCTGATTACGAATGCAAACGGTCTGTCCACAATGAAATCATTGACTTTATAATCTTCACTCGGACCAATGGATGTATCCTTCTTTTCGATGATTGTGACAGCAGCGGCTTCAGTTCCTGCTTCGTCAACCTTTATCTTCGACTTCTGCTTAGCAAGAGACACAGCAAGAGGCGTATCAGAGAGATTGCTGAAATCAGCACCGCCTGTAAAAGCCGTCTTCATTCCCAATGCATTCATATAATCCTGAAGTCCGATATCATCAGACAATTCGAACGACGGGAACTGAACATTTACAGTAGAGAAAGACATGCTATTCTCGACCTCATTCCAACGGTCTGCATCAATCTTGTCAATGCAATCATCAAGATTCACACCTTCATCAGGAAGGAGAACCGTCATTCCAAAAGCCTCGTTGCCATAAGGCATACGAAGGACCTTGAAACCAGCCTGCGGAAGAGTGCCATACGCCATCTCCTCGTCATAGAGATGCATCATGCTGACGGAACGCTTTATGCCGTCGGCACAAGTAAAGGTCTTATTCTCAGTGTCAGACTTATCGAAAGGTTTGGTCCATACGCCTTTGAAATAGATGGCGTTCAGGAGAGCCATCTTCGTGTTTGGCGACAAGACACCAGCAATGTCGTCAATCATGCCATGCGTCTTTTCGCTGCTCCACTTGTTGATGGTCTTCTGCGCACTACCATTGGTAAAATCCACAGATGCGGCCTTGGCGTCATAGCTCTCGGCACAAGTTGTCTGAAAAGCACTCTTGATATTGATGCTTTTTGACACCCATACGGAATTTGCAATGCCGACATTTGTCGTGTTGTCGAGCGACATGAGCGCATTTGTCATCGTCTTGGCATAGTCGTTGACGTCAGACATCTTCTGACCTTCGAAACCGAGCGACTTGATCATTTCGTCCAATGTGGCGCCATTGGCACCATTGCTCAGCATCGAGAAATCCATCTGAACGCTGAAAGGGGAAATGAAGAGATTGTCAGCTTTACGATCGGCTGAGATTTTGCTGAACAAATTAAATGCGAATTGATTGACATTCTGATTTACAGCCTGCTGAGCCTTATTCAATTGAACATCAACACGCTTGACAGGCTTCATTGTTGCCGGCTCAGGTTTCTCGTCGTCACATGACGAGAAGGCAACAAGGCACGAAAGTGCTAGAAAGAAATTCGTTTTCATTGCTTTTGTTCTGTTTTTACTACGTGTGGCAAAGATAGTCAATATAATGACATTCTGTAACGTCCCAAAACGATAAGAGATGAGAAAAATCTACAATGATATGTTATTTCTGGTGCATTTTGTACAAGATATATTCAATGAAAGGAAGAGACATACGACATGAAGATTAATGAGGAATGTGGACATAACACTTGTCAGACGAGTATGCGCAGACAAAACCATAGCCACCATCTACATTGTTGTATACAGGATAGACCTGTTCAAAATAGGGGTCATAAACACTCTCGTTATAGGCACGAAGACTTTCATTATATATAGACATTTCATCACCATAACAGCATATTTCAAACTTGACACTATCGAGATGTTCCTCGTTAGTGAAAGACGTATCATAACGGAATTGCCCAATGGAGACTTTGCCAAGATCTTCACACCTCGTATTGTAACGAAATCCATGACCATACTTTGTCACGTTAATCATTACATTATCACATTTTTCAGTATTATGGAAAAAAAGAGAAACCTGACTCAAGTACTCATCATCAGAATCGTTGAATCGCAGAGAATCCACTATCGCAGCATCTGGCAGTTTTTGAGCCTTAGAACGGGCTTCGCCAAGTGATTTGCTAACGACATGAAGGCTGTAATATTTATCACGGCAGAATAAAAACTCCTCTGGCAAGACGACAAAATGTGCTCCATCGGCCGAATGAGCCTCGACGACATCGACACCATCTTCTGAAAGGAACATAGAAGCATCCTTTATGTATGCACCTTCGTTCTGTCGCGTTGGTGACAAAGACTTCTGAACAAGTGCATCAACACCTTTCTCGGCAGAGATATAACCCATAAGCACCAACTTGTCACCAGAATAGATATAATCATATCCGATTAAATCGCTCTCTATTTCGCATGAGCTGAAAAAAAATGCGAAAATCTACAATCCACATTTTATCAGAGGAATAAACAGCATTCCGCAATAATCGCACGAAGAGCATATGCCAACGAATTGCTTAGAAACGAAAGAGAACGACTAAAGTCCCGAATTGTCCTTCTGTCAATTATTGTTGCGCTCATAATAATTGCATCTGTTCTGATATATTTCTTAATACGCCACAGACATAAAGCAGAACGCATTGAAGCGCAATTACGAATACTTGACCTGCTTCACGAATTAGATACTACGAATTCCGAATTCGAGGAAGTTCAGAAGCAAAATGAAGATATCCAAGTCATAGCAAAAGAGTTGCTTTCACACAAAGCTGGACAGATGCGCCTTGACGACAAGAACTGGCAACAGATAAGGAAAGACGTGGACATAATATACAAGGGATTTTCACGAAAAATTTCCAGTGTCAAAGGCCTGACGGACAAGCATCAGACCCAATGCATCATGATGAGGGCAGGAATGTCTATAAAAGAGATTGCTTGGGCTATGGATTGCACGGACAAACGTGCATATAACAGGAAATACGAGTGTGTGAAATTGATACAAGAACACCTTAATTGTTCGGAGACAGAATCCATCGAGGAACTGTTCGAAAAGCTTATTGCATAATTGCATGACAATGCACACGTCCAGATGGTCAAATCCGACTACGGAAGCATTTCAAAAGCATACTCGTGGCGAAGTCCTAAACGAGATAACCCCAATGCCGATTATTCCTCGATATCGTTGTCTGGGCGATTGTCCTTTTTCTCTTTCTTGTCGAATCTCTGCGCGTTGTTTTTCTTGTTCTTGAAGAATGCCTTACGCGCTGCGCGAGTCTTGTAGTCCTGAGTGTTGGCAGTCGGATTGAGTTGCGGAATGAAGTGATGCTCGTCTTCATCGTCCGGCGAAACGATGGCATCGGCATTGAGGTGCACCGTTCCGTTGCTTATTGAGGCGTGAAGTCGTCCATCACGGCGCTGCTTCACACGAAGCGTGAACATCTGATCCCATAACTGCTCAAATTCGTTGGCAAAGGCATGGACAATGGTGTAGTTTGTCGTGATGACAAGATTTTCCTGATTAAATGCCTTTGCGGTATATGTCCAGTTGTAACTGCCAGTGAATGCGATGCGTCCGTCGATAAGTCCGAACTTATTGTGCATGTGATATTTCGAGTTATCGACCTTGACGCTTATGCCAGCGCGTGCGAGATCCTTGACCTGCGAACCTGTGTCGTGCATCTTGTTGTTATCGGTGATGAGTCGTACTTTCACGCCACGTTTGTGAACGGCTTTGATGCACTGTCCGAGGAGTTCATCACTGATGGTATAGACACACAAATCGAGTGTTTTCGTCGCACGTGAGATGTGAAAGGCGATGTTTTCCGGTATGTCCTGTCCTGGCGAGAACAAGACTTCGTGCATACGGAATGAATTTTTCTCAATCAGGTCAAATGCGTTTTCGAGCCATCGAATGGCCTTGACGGCATCGGAGCCCTGTCCGAGTCGTTTGGCTTCGTTGAAGAGACGTGACTTCAGCTCGCCACGTTCGGCTCGGTCGATATCATTGAGTGCCTTGACGACAGATGCCGGCAAGTCGTAGCCTTTATCAGAGAGGAATTTCTCCGAGAAGAAATCGACGATGTAATCCACATTGCTTTTCGAACTCATTTTCTGTAGCCTTATTTACGTTTACCTAACTCAATGACCTCCATATTGCGCACCTCGCCATCGGCTATCTCGAAACGGAGTGCAGTCCGCACGAGGTGGAATCCATAGCGTCCGCATGCTCCCGGATTGAGGTGGAGACAGTTGTATTTCTTGTCGTATATGACCTTGAGGATGTGTGAATGGCCAGCGACAAAAATCTGCGGCGGTTTCTTCATCATTTCCGACAAGGCTTGTGGCGAATAATTGCCCGGATAACCTCCGATATGCATCATCATGATGTCCATGCCTCCGACCTCAAAACGCTCGACGGCAGGCGTGCTGAAGCGGACTTCGCCACCGTCGATGTTGCCATAGACAGCGCGTGTCGGCTTGAACCTGCGCAAGGCATTGAGCACGTCGATGGAGCCGATGTCGCCCGAATGCCATATCTCGTCGCAATCGGCAAAGAGCTCAAAGAGACGAGGGTCAAGATAGCCATGAGTATCAGAAATGAGTCCTATTTTCATTCGTTGAATAAAATAACCATCCAACTGCGAATATACGACAGAAAAATGAAATGGTGACACATTTATGCATGCAAAATGTCTTCACGGATAACAACATCGGCAATTAATGACTATTTTTGCGAGAAGAAACAGATAACAAGAGATAAAAGATGAATCATCAGAACACGCCAGTTCTTTTGCTAACGGGCTATCTGGGCAGTGGCAAAACAACTTTGGTCAACCGCATCCTGACCAATCGCAAGGGCATTAAGTTTGCTGTCGTTGTCAACGACATTGGCGAAGTAAATATTGACGCGGACCTCATCCAGAAAGGCGGCATCGTCGGTCAGAAAGATGACAGCCTCGTTGCACTTCAGAACGGCTGCATCTGCTGCACGTTGAAGATGGACCTCGTTGAGCAATTGAACGAGATCATGGCGCTCAAGCGCTTCGACTACATCGTGATCGAGGCGAGCGGCATCTGCGAACCTGGACCTATTGCACAGACCATCTGCTCAATTCCACAGATGGGCGCGCAATATACGAAGAACGGCATTCCAGAGCTCGACTGCATCGTGACCGTTGTTGATGCATTGCGTCTGCGCGATGAGTTCGGCAGCGGAAGCAAGCTCCTCGGACAGAACCTTGGCGAAGAGGACCTCGAAAACCTCGTCATCCAGCAGATTGAATTCTGCAACATCATCCTGCTTAACAAGGCTTCGGAAGTGTCGGCAGACGAACTCGGACGCATCCGCCAGATTATCAAGACAATACAGCCGAAAGCCGAAATCATCAACTGCGACTACGGCGACGTTGACTTCGACAAGATATTGAACACAAACATGTTCGACTTCGACAAAGTCGCAACATCTGCAGCATGGATTGATGAGATTGAAAATCACCATGATGACGATGACGACGATGATGATGACGATCATGATCATGAACATTGTCACTGTCACGAACATGATGATGACGATGACGACCATGACCACGAGCACTGCCACTGCCATGAACATGAACATGAGCATGACCATGATGATCATGACCACGAGCATTGCCACTGCCACCACCATCATCACCACCACGATGGAGGTGAAGTTGAAGAGTATGGCATCGGCACTTTCGTCTATTATCGTCGCGAGCCATTCAACCTTGGCAGATTCGATGAGTTCGTTGCACGCAAATGGCCTAAGAATGTCATCAGAGCGAAGGGCGTATGCTATTTCGAGGATGAATACGACATGTGTTACCTCTTTGAGCAGGCAGGACGTCAGGTTGGCATACGCAATGTCGGCCAATGGTATGCAACGATGCCAAAGCATGAGCTCGACACAATGATGATGCAGAGCGAAGGACTACGACGCGACTGGGACGAGACATACGGCGACCGTATGCAGAAAATCGTATTCATCGGTCAGCATCTCGACAAGAAAGCCATTGCCGAGGAACTCGACAAGTGCTTGAGATAAAACACACTGCAAAACATTGCAAGAATAGCGACATGGACTTGTCTATGCCGCTATTTTTATTTGCATCAGATTGTGGTATATGCGATATATGAGATATAGATGAGCAGGAGAGCATAGCCTTCCCAATGCTCAAGCTTTCGGTTTGTGAACAAGAATATCCACAAGAGGACTTCAAGGAAAAGCATGACGAGATAGTCGAAGAGGAAACCTTCGTTCGTGCCAGTGATCGGACAGATTATAGCAGAGATGCCGATCACGCTCAGAATATTGAATGTGATGCTTCCGATTACATTGCCAATGGCCATGTCCGTCTCGCCCTTGCGAGCAGCCATGATCGAGGCAAAAAGTTCGGGCAGACTCGTTCCCACCGCAATCACGGTCAAACCGATGATACGCTCAGAGACGCCCATTTTCGTAGCAATGCCACGTGCACCCTCAATAAGCCAGTCGGCACCATACGAAAGAGCTGCAATAGACACGACGACAAGCATCAATGCCTTCCACAGGGCCATTGGAGCCTCCGCATCATCGTCTGATTCCTGATTGTTTTTCCGAGAATTAATGACCTGCCAACAGATGAACGCCACAAGTGCCAAGACGCCAACAGCACCGGCAATACGGCCAATGGTGCCACACATTGCAACGGCAACAAAAGCGATGCTCGACGCAATCATGAACGGAGTGTCAATTGCAAGAGTCTGACGGCTCGTCGAACAGACTCGGATGATTGCCGTCACACCTAATATGAGCGCAACATTGGCAATATTGGAACCGACGACATTGCCCACAGCAATGCCTGGACTGCCAGCCAAAGCCGCCTGCATGCTGACCAGAAGTTCCGGAGCAGACGTGCCAAAACCCACAATGGTCAATCCGATGACCATCGGGCTCAGATGAGCTCGCCGAGCAATGGCTACTGCACCATCGACAAGGAAATCACCGCCTTTTATCAGCAAAACGAAGCCCAGTATGACAAGGCCTATATTGAAGCACAAAGTATAATCCATACCATTCAAATTTGACAACAAAGATATGAATTATGGCTATTGTTTTATCACACTTGGCATTTTTTATTCAGCAAAAGACAATCAGCCGCACTTTGCACGACACAAATCGAGGAGAATTGAGGAACCCTCGAATACCCCTCGTGTTACCCTCGTCTACAAACGAACAGAAACTGGACAGAATCGAGGAGAATCGAGGAGAACCGAGGAAAATTGAAGAGAAATGAAGAGAAACTGTGGAAAAACTGAAGAGAATTGAACAGAATTGAACAGAATTGAAGAGAATTTGAAGAGAATTCGTGGACAAGTCTTCTATCTTTTCGTGCCGACGAAAAGACAGAAGCAAGAAAAGGCTCGTCGCTGAGAGCTGTCTCGCTAAAAAATCGTCTCACTCAGCTACACGGCAAAAACTCGCTCCGCCCAGACATTTGCCGTGTTTAACGCTGATCTTACCAATTTTTTTTAACGCAAACAGCTCAAGGCGACTTTTCTGCGTGAACGGCACTTACATTGTTAATATGCAAGGCTGGAGTTTACGCCGGACACTGTTTTTTTTGTGTGGGGGCAAAAAATTATTGCGAATGATGCGTTTTACAATACTTTTCAAATATTTTTTAACAAAAAGTGGCATGACAGGATGTTTAATAAATCAAATTAGTATATTTACATCGTTAAATACGAAACATATCCACAAAGACTCTAATGAAAACAAACAAGACAATTGCTATAATCGGAATTGCATCACTTTTTTCGGTTTCTGCCTTCGCACAGGAGAGCGAAGAGGACGAAGAAGAATTTGAATTCACGACCATCAAGGAACTTCCTATCACATCGATAAAGAATCAGAATCAGAGCGGCACGTGCTGGGCATTTTCGAGCCTTGGATTTTTCGAGGCAGAACTTCTGCGCATGGGCAAAGGCGAATATGATTTATGCGAGATGTTCCTCGCACACAAGACATATCAGGACCGAGCAAAGGCAAGTGTACGTCTTCATGGTGACATTTCATTTGCAGAAGGAGGATCGTTCTACGACTGCGTATATTGCATGAAAAACTATGGCATGGTTCCGCAATCGGCAATGCCAGAGCCGGGGACACTCTATGGCGATTCACTTCCCAACTTCACGGAACTGTTCAAGATCACAACGGCATACGTAGATGGCATTGCAAAAAGCAAGTCGAAGAAACTTTCGCCGACATGGCTCAAAGGTCTCACAGCCGTGCTCGACACATATCTTGGCGAATGCCCGGAGAAGTTTACGTATAACGGTAAGGAATATACTCCGCAGAGCTACATGCAGAGCACTGGCATCAATCTTGACGACTACGTCTCGATCACGTCCTTCATGCATCATCCGTTCTACGAGCAGTTCATCCTTGAGATTCAGGACAACTGGCGATGGGGCGCGAGCTACAACCTGCCTCTCGACGAATTCATGAGAGTCATGGACAACGCCATCAGGACCGGCTATACGTTTGCATGGGGCTCCGACGTCAGCGAGGATGGCTTCACCCGCGATGGCGTTGCCGTATGTCCGGACGTTGAAAAGCTCCGCAGCCAGGAAGGCAGCGACATGGCACGATGGCTCGGAATGACACGCAGCGAACGACGCGAAATACTCTCGTCGACACCAATGCCCGAAATCACGGTCACTCAGGAGATGCGCCAGGAGGCATACGACAATTGGGAGACAACAGACGACCATGGCATGCTCATCTATGGTCTGGCAAAAGACCAAAACGGCAAGGAGTATTTCATGGTCAAAAACTCATGGGGCAAGATTGGCGAATACGACGGCGTCTGGTATGTCTCAAAAGCCTTTGTGGCGTACAAGACCATAAACATTCTCGTTCACAAGGATGCATTGCCGAAGGATATTGCCAAAAAGCTTGGAATCAAGTAATGTCCATACGGACAACAACATAAGACAAAAAGAAACTCGCCAAGAATCATGTTCAAGGCGAGTTTTTATATTTTCACTGAGAAGATCTCTCTTCGGGTCAATCCTGATTATTTCATCTCGAGGAATTCGCGGATCTGCGACATTGCATCATCATTGGCAATACGCATCATGACAGTATCCCATTTCCTTCCGGAAATCGTCAGCAAGCCGCAATAGTAGAGCAGCGAAATGAAATAGCGTGAATCCGTGAGTCGCTCGATAGGGATGTCCGATTCGAGACTCACGACGATATTTTCGCGGCTGAACGGAGCCTTGAGCGAATATGTTTTGGCATCATACTCCTTGTCGCGGATCTTGAGCAACGTGCAGACTTCATCAGCGAACGAATTGGAAACGATCCTGCCCTCGCGACAATATTCTTCGAGCAAAGCGACGACCTTGAGCGGACTATATAGCGACGAAGCCCCGACACTCTGCGGACTGAAGCAGTAGCCACCGACCTTCTGCTCGATAAGTTTCATTAGGTCATCAATCGGAAGCGTGAAGCGCGAACGCTGCGGATAGGCTTCGAGATATTGTCTGAGATCCTTTGCCGTAAAACCGACGACATTGGCCAAGCTGGCTTCATTTATGTAGAAACGACCGCTGTCGAAACCCTCAACAATCTTACGGATATTCACAGGCACAGTGCCGATGGCAAAGATCCTGTTGATAGATCGGCTTGCGGCATCTTTCATTGCCTCGTAGAAACGGAAGTAGGAACGCAAGCCATCAATCTGCTGTGTATCAGTCAGATCGATAAGACCGCCCTGCTTAAGGATGTGCTCGACGATGTAGTCGTAATTATCGATGAAGAGGAAAATCGGCTTGTTGAGCGACTTGCAGAGGCTCGCCATGAAACGCAGGCACTTTATGGAATCATGGCCACATTCGGCACGCATGCTTTCGTATGTTCCTTCCGGCAGGACGTCGGCATAATATGTGCAGAAGCGTTCGAATTCCTCATCATAAAGGCTATGAACCTCATTCTTGAGCGTAGCAAGATTGCCGGAAACGCGACCGAAATCGACATGCGTAACGAGGTATGATCCACGCTGCGGCGTCGGATGTGAAGCGATGTAAAGGTCCTTGAAATTATCCTGGAAATCGTCCTTCTGCTTGACATCGTAATATGCGATGAGCATGGCGATGAGCGATGAACGGCCGAAGCCGTGAGGACGGATATAGAACGAGTATGCAGAATTTTCCTCGATGCCAGCAATAAACGACGTCTTGTCGATATAGCACGGGGATTTGGCACGCAACTGCTTGAAACTATTTATTACATTCTGCATTTCGGACATGTATTTCATATTGACTTAATGCCACAAAATTAAATATTTTTTAGATATTAAATGCAATATCATTTATAAAACTGAAAAAAAAACATACATTTGCAGATATAAACGAAAACACAGATGGAATACGTATTGATCTGCCTAATCTTTGCCGTTTCGGTTTTGATTCTGGTCAAGATGAACAGCAACCAGGAACGCATGCGCATTGAGTATGCACTCCGTGAAAAGACTATCGGCAACATAATGCCCAACCGCCTTCAGGCATACGAGCGCCTGAGCCTGTATCTCGAGCGCATCGATCCTCAGAACATGGTGCCACGTGAGCTTCCGAAAGCCAAGAGTTCCAAGGAGCTATACGTATTGCTCAACAATTCTGTGCGTCAGGAGTTCGAGCATAACATCGCGATGCAGATTTACATCATGCCAACGACATGGGACAAGATCATCGCGGCACGCGAAAGCGTCTTGAAATGCATCAACGACGAGGCCAAGAACATCATGCCTCAGCAGCCGGCTCAGATTCTGGCGACAGGCATTGTCGGCGGCAAGAAGAACGAATGCGAGGAAGACGTCAAAGCAGCACTCGACCAGATGCGACGCGATATTAATTCGCAGTTCAGAAAATAAGAAAAGACCATGAAACGCAAGATAATTGCCGCAGCCGTACTCGTTGCTACAATCATTGCAATGTCGGCTTGCAGCAGTCAATACTATAATGGCACACGCCGCAAGAGTCATCCGAAGCACACGTGCCAAATGACGAATGATGCTACCATGCCTATTTCACATACTCACGGGGCTTGACTGTCCGTTCTGTGGAATGCAGCGTGCTGTCGTTGCGCTGTTCGAAGGCCGAATTCATGATGCATTCATGCTCAACCCCGTCGTATGGATCCTGATGCCATACCTGATTGCGTGGACAGTATGCGGATTCAGCAAAAAGGCAAGAGCCACAGAAGCCGGAAAAGCCATCATAAGCGACAGAGCCATTGCAATCGTTGGAGTGATGCTTTTGGCTTGGGGCATCGTCAGAAACATAATTTGAATAATAAAGAGAAACAAATATGATTGAAATTTCAGTAAATGCCATTTTCAGCCGTGCATGGGAATTAGCGAAGAAATGTTGGCTTGAACTCATCTTGCTCATCATCATGACAATTTTCGCATCGTCGATTGTATCATGGCTTTGTGCGCCATTCACGATCAATGAGTTCATTGACACTATCAGTTCGAACAACCAGATGCGCATTAACGAACTGGCCAACAGAAGTTCGAACATGGGCAGCAATATTCTCACCACATTCTTTTCGGCAATCATCGAAATAGGCATGATATCGATAGCCATCTCGATCTGCCGAGGATTGAGCTACAGCATAGGCAAAGCCTTTTCGCACGAACTGAAAGTATATATCAAATTCGTTGTAGCAGAATTCTTGTGCGGCATCATCGTCGCCATCGGATTCTTCTGCTGCATAATTCCAGGTCTCTACCTGAAAGCGCGTCTGTCGCTCGTTCCTTACCTCATCGTAGATGTGCCAGAACTCGGCTTCTTCGAGGCATTCAGCCATAGCTGGGACAAGACAAGAGACAATGCCTTCAACATCTTGCTCGTCATATTGTGCGAGATACTCATAGCATTCGTCGGACTTCTCTGCTGCTGCGTCGGTGTGCTCTATGCAGCCGTCATCACGACGCTCATGGACGCTCTTGTGTATGAGACACTTGTCGGCGACAAGGAGAGAAACGAAAGCACAACATACGAATACACGTATAATCAAACCGCATATTAGGCATGAAAATAATGGTGTCGTGTGCGCATGGCAACAGCCATGTTCCTAGCGAATTTGCATCAATATTTGACGAGATGCAGATGAGCGATGACACCATGTGCGAATATGGCGCGCGTCAACTTTTCGAAAATATCGCTCCCAGCATTGCAGACTATGCAGAACTGCCAGACGTCAGCCACCTCATTGTCGATGTTGACGGATCGATAAGCGACGGAACGGCTTTTTCGGAATACACGCAGCACTTGTCGGCAAAACAGGCAGGACAAATTGTACGCGACTATTACCTACCATATCTGATGGGGTTCGAAGAGAGAGCCGAGGACTGGATTGCCGCTCAAGAAGCGATGCTACTGATTGACATACACACATTTGAGCCAATCGTACAGAACATTCCGGTCGGGATGGACATAGACCTCGTTTTCTGTCACACCAACAACGAAGAACGCAGTTTCGCACTGCGACTGAAACGAGCATTCGAAAAACGTGCGCCATGGCTGAGAGTGAGGTTTAATGCGCTCCACAAAGTCGAAGAAGACAGCTTTGTCCAGCACATGCGCGACATGTACGGGAGACTGCTTCGTGGCATCGAAATATCCGTTGGACAGAACGTCATATTTCCGGAAGGAATACGCGTTGTCAGCGAAGTAATATGTGACGTGGCAAAAAAATGGAGTACGGATTCAAAAGAACACTGACTATATAAGGAACATGGAAATAAAATCACTGATTAATGCCGTTGCAGACGGCAAGACGCTCAAGGAACTCTATGGAGCTGACGAGAGCATTATTGCAGAACAGAAAAAGCGATACACGGCAGTCATCGAAGAATTCAAGAAGACATTCGGCCATGCCGAAGCACAAATATTCAGTTCACCAGGCCGCACAGAAATAGGCGGCAACCATACCGACCACAACTACGGCCGTGTGTTGGCTGGTGCAGTCAACCTCGACAATATCGCCGTAGCGCAGCCGAATGGCACAATGACAGTCAGGATTCTTTCGTCGGGTTATCCTCAGTTTGAGGTGGACATCACCAACCTCAAGCCATCAGATAAAGAGTATTACACCTCAGTTGGTCTTGTGCGTGGTATTGCGGCACGTCTCAACGAACTCGGCTACAAGACAGGTGGTTTTGATGCGGTAATCAACAGCGGTGTGCCTAAGGGATCGGGCTTGAGTTCGTCGGCTTCGTTTGAAGTTCTCATCGGTGCTATCTTCAGTCATCTCTTCAACGATGGCAAGCTCGATGCCGTGCTCAATGCTCAAATTGGCCAGTATGCCGAGAATGTATTCTTTGGCAAGCCATGTGGACTTATGGACCAGACGGCATGTTCGGTTGGTGGTCTTGTAGCAATCGACTTTGCCGACCCGTCGAAGCCAGTTGTCAAGAAGGTGAATTTCGATTTCACGAAGACAAATTATGCACTCGTAATCACTGACACAGGCGGCAACCATGCCGACCTCAACGACGAGTATGCTTCGCTCCCTACAGACATGAAAGGCGTGGCCGCACAGCTTGGCAAGAAAGTGCTCCGAGAAGTTGATCCACAAGAGCTTATCGACGCTATTCCATCACTGCGAGGAAAAGTCACGGACCGCGCAATTCTCAGAGCAATTCATTTCGAGGGAGACAATGCCCGCGTAGCCAATCAGGTAGCAGCATTAGAGAAAAACGATTTCAATGCATTCCTTCAGATGGTTAAAGACTCAGGCCGCAGTTCATTCATGTATAATCAGAACGTATTCCCATCGTCGGCTCCAGAAGAGCAAGGCATATCACTAGCCTTGGCACTCTCAGACATCGCACTCGGCTCAGAAGGTGCATATCGAGTTCATGGCGGAGGTTTTGCAGGAACAATACAGGCATTCGTGCCACAGAGTCTGCTCGAGAAATATATTGCGACACTCGAACACACATTCGGCAAAGGCAAATGCTGGTCACTATTCGTTCGTCCACAAGGTGCCATCAAAGTTGATTTCTAAAAAAACGACATGAAAGACACCAAACAAAAACGCAACTGGGTGGCCATCATCACGATGTTCTTCATCTTTGCCATGATATGCTTCGTGACAAACATGGCTGCGCCGTTTGGCAATATCTGGGGCATGTCATACGAATGGGCAAGCATGGCCGGCAATCTTATGAACTTCATTGCATATCTCGTCATGGGCATTCCTGCGGGAAACATGCTGATAAAATACGGCTACAAAAAGACAGCACTCATTGCCCTCATCGTCGGAGCCATCGGATTAGCGATACAATTGCTTTCAGGCATCGTCAATGACATTTACATCTACCTTTTGGGTGCACTCATCTGTGGCTTTTGCGTCTGCATGCTCAACACCGTCGCCAATCCGATGCTGAATCTCCTTGGCGGTGGCGGAAACACCGGCAATCAGCTCGTACAGGCAGGAGGCGCTCTAAGTTCTCTCACAGGCACTGCGACACCAATACTCGTCGGTTTTCTGGTTGGCACACTCACAAAAGACTCTTTTCCGAACGTCGTACCACTCATCATAACAGGCATCGCCATCTTTCTTATTGCATTTATCGTTATATCATTCATCAAAATCGAAGAGCCACAGGGCGACCTGAAAAACATAACATACGAAAAGTCACCATTGGCATTCCGCCATTGTCTACTGGGCATCATAGCCATATTTTTCTATGTAGGTCTGGAAGTTGCGACTCCAAACATGATGAACGTATGGATTAGCAGAATGTCGTTTGAAGGTGCTGCAGTCGTTGGTGGATCGCTAGCGGGAATCTACTGGTTTCTGATGCTGATTGGCCGACTCACAGCGACAGCTATTTCAGGAAAAGTATCGTCACGTACACAATTGATTACAGTTTCAACAGTAGGTATTGCATTTGTCATTGCCGCGATATACACAGGCGACATCACGACAACGCTAAACATCAACCTCGGTTTCATCAAAATTGAAGATGCAGTCGTACCACTGTCATGTGTATTCATCTTCCTTTGCGGATTATGCACATCGGTAATGTGGGGCAACATTTTCAATCTATCAACCGAAGGCCTCGGGAAATATACCGCCAAAGCCTCAGGTCTCTTCATGGTCATGGTTTTTGGAGGTGGCGTAATGCCATTCATACAAGACTTTGCAATCCGCCCGTACACAGGCTATCTAGGTTCCTATTGGCTTGTAGTTGCAATGCTTGCATACATCCTTTTCTATGCGCTCGTGGGCTGCAAGAACGTCAACAAAGACATCAAAGTTGACTAAATCACAATAAACAGACATAAGCAAATGGCTTCAGTCGTGTGGCTGAAGCCATTTCTTTTTCAAAATATTTTGAAGAAAAATGTCAACAAAATTAATTTTCAACGTATAAAAACGAAGCCAGAACATTGTATATGTTCCTAAAATAACTAAATTTGCAAAATAAGTAAACAGCAATAATAATGGGATTTTTCAGTTTCCTCTTCGGTGGAAAATATCCATCGACAAAAAAGTATGAAGCTCAACTTGAGCAGCAATTCGCAGAATACGAACGCTTTAAGCAGATTAGTGCATCAACGCACTATGCAAGATTCAAAGAGCTCGAAGCCCTTACATCATCTGCAGAATTCAAGAATCAAGTAAATAAGCTCAAGACCGAAAAGTTCAGTAACACTGAAGCATATCGCAAAGAGCAGGAGCTGAAGAATCTTAAGAACTCTTCGGATATCAAGCAGTATATAAAATTCAAATCGAAGCAGCTTGACCAGCGTCTGGAGATGGCAAAGAATTCATCTGAGTATCAGCGTTTCAAGGATTTGGAGCAGGCTGTCAACAGCCCAGAATTCCGTCAGATGAAATATCAGAAGGATTTCAAGAAGAGCGAAGCTGCGCAGACTGAAAAAGAGTATCTCAAGATAAAGAATTCAAGCAGCGTCAAGTTCATCAACAAGACAGAAGCTTCTGACGCTTACAAGAACTTTGTTCGCGTAAACAACAGCGACCGTCTGAAGAAAGTTGAAGAACTTGAGGAATACGTAAAATCGGCAGACTTCCTCAGCCTCAAGGCTGAAATGGAGGATCCAAAGCGTTTCAAGAAGAGCAATGAAGCTCAGCTCATCGCAGAGTTTGAAAGACTCCAGAAAGACAAGGATATCGTATGGTTCCAGACTAACGAAAAGAAGAGAACATTCGACGCTATATCGAAACTCAAGCTCACTTTCTCAGACGAATTCACGTCGTTGGACAAGAACAAGTGGGACATCGGTTATTTCTGGGGCAAGGCTCTTGCAAATACTGTTTACTCACTTGAGAACGAGCGTCAGTGCTTCACAGAGAAAAACGTACACGTTGCCGGTTCTGAATTGTCAATCAGCACAATCAAGCAGGCTGCAAATGGTACACGCTGGAACCCAGCAGCATTTGGTTTCGTAGCAGGTGAATTCGACTATACATCATCGCTCATCAACACAGGCAAAAGCTTCCGTCAGAAGTTCGGCCGTTTCGACTTCAAGGTCAAGATGAGCCAGAGTGCACCAATCGTTCACCACGTTTGGCTTGTTGGTGAGAAGCAGGAACCAATGATCAACGTTGCATGCTTCGGCAAAGACAAAGACAAAATCCGCATGGGCAAGGTCAGCAACGGCAGTGTCAAGACAATGACTATTGACGGCGCAGATCTCAGCAAAGACTACTACATCATCAGCCTCATCTGGACAGCCGACAAACTTGTATGGCTCATCAATGGCGTTGAGGTTATGGTACAGAAAGACAACGTGCCACAGGATGCAATGTATATCAATTTCAGCAGCCACGTGACATCGAAAGGCGATGTTCAGAACGGTGAATTGAATGTTGATTGGGTTAGAGTATACGAACTCGGATAAGTCATATCGGCTTGCGTGCAAAGCAAATAGTGAGACTACTAATTGTCATATTGGCTGTTTTGACATCGGTCATGACGACCGTCGCCCAACAGCAAAGGGCAAATACTGGCGGCAAAGCAAAGGGCCAAAGCAACGACAAAAAAACTGAAAAAGTATTTATCAGGCCAAACGTCAGAGCTTGGCGCATGATAGACAACTATACGCTGGCCGACACCATTGCCGTTGACACGCTCACGAACGGGCATCAGATTAACAACAAGATATGGAAAGAGAACGTGATGAATGTCACGCTCGGCAACCTTGGTTCGCCATATCTGTCGATGCTATACCTGACAAAACGTCGCACTGAGGGCAATATCCTTTACAATACGCTGCAGGCATATCTTGAGCAACCAGAGGATCTTGTATTCTTCAACACCAAGACTCCCTACACAAATCTTACATATAACATGGGCTTTCCGAAACGCCGTTCGGAAGAGTACGTTCATGTTTTCTTCACACAGAATGTGAACAAGAGGCTCAACGTTGGTGCAAAATACCAGCTGAGCACATCCATTGGTCGATATGAGCAGTCACGCGCCGACCATACGACAGTAAGATTTTTCAGCAGTTATGATGGCGATTACTACAAATACAACATGTCGCTGTCGTACACTCGCAATGAGATTCAGGAAAACAGCGGTATCGTAAATGATGATTATGTACTCTATCCGGATTCGGGCGATTACCAGTATGACAAGCCTGACGACATACCGGTCAAGATGACGGACCAGAAAAACAGACTAAGTACGTATCAGGCGCTATATGCGCATCAGATGGATCTTGCACACATTGAAAGATTTAACCCAGCAGACAGTTCTGTCAGCGAAATACCTGTGGCTACAGCCTTTCATCAGATACACTTGATGAAAAACCATCGCGAGTTCAAAATCGACAAGCTCCAGCCCTATTTGCAGAAAAACAAGGATTTCTTCCCTGCAATCCTGAACGATTCAACACACACCGTTGACTCGACGCGCTATTTTTCAATGACAAACCTGTTTCAGCTCAAACTCAACGAGGAATTCAACTCGAAAATGAAGTTTGGACTGAGAGCGTTCATTGGCAACGATTTCAGACGCTATTACTATCCAAATCAGACAGTTAGAAAGCCTGACGTCAAAAATCCAGATAAGATGGTTGTCCACTATAGCCTGCACGACACGATACAAGTGTGCACATTCTTTGGTGGACAGATTTTCAAAAACATGGGAGAGCATTTCAAATGGAATGCTGGAGCGAAACTGTACATACAAGGTTATCGCAGAGGCGATTTCACGATCAATGGCCAGATTGCCGGAATGTTCCCAATTGGCAAAAAAGAGGCCACAATTTGGGCCAAAGCGACAATAAATCAGCGTTCGCCAGAGATATATGAGAACATGTATATGTCGAACCATTTCAAATGGGACAAACAGCTTGAGAGCGAGCATACACTTGATATCAGAGGCGGTGTGAAAATAGAAGACATGAACCTTGACCTCACCGTTTTTGCCGCAACGGAAGACAACAAGGTTTACTTTGACAAATACGGACATCCGGCACAGAAGACCGAAAAAGGAGATGCTGTCAAGGTCTTTGGTGCCTATTTATACAAACATTTTTCGATTATTGGATTCAACTGCATTGCGCGCCTGACATATCAGCACACAAGCGACATGAGCGCAGAGCCGCTTCCTGAATTTGCACTTTATACATCAAATTTCTACGAGAATCTGTTCTTCAACGTATTGACGCTTCAGATTGGATTTGATTGGCGATATAACACGAAATATTATGCGCCACAGTATATTCCTGCAATCATGCAGTTCTGCGACCAGGACAACACACGCAAAGTCGGCAATTACCACTATCTTGATCCATTTGTAAACCTGCAGTTGAAAAGAGCCCGCATATACGTGAAATATGAGCACATCAACAGCATGTGGAGCAAGAATCATGATTATTTCCACACGATAGGCTATCCTGCAAATCCAGGATTCTTTAAATTTGGTGTTTCGTGGAACTTCTACGACTAAACCCAATTGCCAAACTATAGCAAGAACATTCTCGTCCCAGAATACACGCAGAACGTATATGTCCGTTATGGTTTTGCATCGGATAAAAAAACGGAGATGATATTTCCACCAAAGAAAAACTGTCAAAGCCAGACTTATTGACAACCAAGCTACAGTGATATTCAAATAGAAAATGAAACGAATCATTGGCATATTAATCTGTGCAATAATTATTGTCGGTTGCTCTAAAGAAGAGAATCAAGAGCAAAGGATGCTCACGCGCCTACAAGCCGTAAATGAATTGGAGCTCGCGAGAACAACGGTCTCGAAGACATTCACTGTTCGAGATCAATATTTCGATGACGAAGAGACGGAAAGCCACGGCATAAGAGATGTTTTTGCAAGACTGTTCAACCGCATCGAACACAGTTCGAAAGCCGGCGACAGAGTTGGCGTATATGGCGTCCGCCGAACATTTTCGGCATATATTGACCTTAGCGAAATGACGCCAGAAGACATTGTTATCGAAAACAACATACTCAAAATTTCATTGCCACCAATAAAGACAAGAGTCTTGGGTAACGATCTTCAAACAGAACTTTTCCACGAGCGAATAAGCGGTCTGCGTGACGAAATAAGCGAGACAGAACGCATCAAGATGAAAGAAAAGGCAACAGCAGAAATTGACAGAGAGATGCTGGCCGACAACAGCAGAATGACAGAGGATATGATCCATCAAGCAAAAATGCGCATACAGACATGGATAATAACGCTTGCACGCGATTGGGGCTATGATCCAGAAATTAAAATTGCAGAACAATGAGAAGGACCTTACGCATTTTGATCACATTATCAGCCATCGCCATAGCGTATTTCGCTTATAAAGCATACGCGAAGGAAGAGGACGAGATGGTCGAGAAAAGAGTCTCTGCGGCAATTGCCGAAGTAAAGCAGATGGTCAGACTCAATAGCTTTCAAGCCAACGAAGAGATTATCTACAAAGACACAATCGACAATCTTGGTGTTGTATATGCAATCGAAGTCAACATCAGAATCGGTTTTGACATAGACAATCTTCACTATGACAAACGAGGTGACAAACTCATCATTGAAATGCCGAAAGCGAAGATTGAGAAATATCAAGTCGGTCACGAACGTCTGCTTGATGCATACAACACAACAGTTATCGGCAGAATTGGCAATATCGGCAACGATCCGACACCGAACGGCACGCAAAGCATGATTCTGCACGGGCGAATCTCGCACTACATAGACAAGATAATTGAAGAACGAGGATATGAAGAGACCGCACGCAACATTGCGATGGAAAACCTTGCAAAACTCTTCTACGCGATGCAAGGCAACGTCGTGATAACGGACAATCTTGACACAGAAAAGATTCTTCAGAAACCCACTGAATAAAGGACAAGAAAGGCGCCATATCAGAAGATATGACGCCTTTATCAGTTTCTATGAAAATCTCTTAGAACTTGAAGGTCACGCCAGCAAGTGCGTTAAATCTATACGATGAATATCCAAGATAGTGCTGATAATTCTGAGCAGCAATATTGTTGCATCTCAGGAATACGCTGAGCTGACTTGTCAGTCGGTATTCTGCTCCAAGGTCGACATTCAAGAGCATATCCAACTCCTGTTTTTTCTGAGTCTCAGGATTAAATGCGTAGCGCTTGCCAATGGAATTGACGCCGGCAGTAACGAGAAGGCGCTCAACCGGCTTGAGACGCAAATCAACTCCGACCTCATACTTAGGCTTATTCCACGCCTCTTCGAGGTAGTTTACTTCCCACTTATGATATGCGCCTTTGAGCAAAATCATTGTGCGCGAAGTAGGCGTGATTGAAAGTTCGCCCTTGACAGACTTAACCTTGCCATTTTCATTAATTACTTCGAACATATTCGAATAAGAACTGCCAGAAACAGTAGTATCAACTTTCGAAAAAGCCTTGTTAATGAAGAATACCTCATCGTCGAAAGAGCAATATTCGGCTGCAATATCGAAGGCAACAGCATGGCTCATCTTTGCACGCACACCAACAATCATCTTAATCGGATTTTGTGTGGTATGCATCTCTCCATACGAACCATCCTCCTGAATCCATGCTCTGTCGTATGAGTCTGTCGATACCCACGGATTCATCGCTGCGAGTTCCCTAAACGTGTTGGCTCTGAAACCGCCAGTCATACCCAAATAGAGCGAAGCAGCACCATCTGAGACATTAAAGTCCGCATAGATATCAGGCTGATAATAGAAATTATCCTCTTTTCCACCAAAATCAAGGATGAAATTAAGTCCGGCTCTCAATGCTACATGGTCGAAATCGATACCGAAGTGAGGTGTAATCGTTATATCGGTATGATTGCGTGCACTTAATCTGCTTGGCGATGACGAATAGAAGATGCCTTCGTAGTCATCAGGTGTCAACATGCGAGATTTGTTGAAGTCAAAATTAATATCAAAGAGATAATTCTTTCTGATTGGAAATCTTGCAAAGCCATCGAAATGAATGTCTATTTCAGAAAGACCAGTTACATTGCCGAACGCACCGAACGCAGCTTTTGCACCAAAAGAGACCTTATCGCGAGGATCTCGGAGTCGATTGCCGAAACCGACAGCCACGTCAAATGATGTCTGTCGCTGGCTAGTACTTGAATGACGAAGAATTTCACCCTTTACGACTTCGCCGTTGGCTCCGTAATAGTCAGCCGTATCGACAAAGCTCTCATAGCCATAATGCTTGTAAGTGTAATTCTTGAATTTCACATTTGCATCGAGCGCTACCTTCTTGTATAAACGCGAGAAATCAGTATTGACCCAAGTGTTTGTGCTTGCAGCCTTCACTTTCTCATTATTCTCTTCAAGCTTGACCTTTCCGAGCATCGAATGATGACCGATATCGAGACCAAGACGATAGTTCTTGTTTGTACCTATGTTATATAGGAATTCGCCAAGTATGTTGCCGTAATTGCCAACGCCACCTCTCACGAAAGCGCTATATTGCGTCTGCTCAGGAGAAAAGGTCATATTGGCAACCTTCAAGCTGTCAGGCGTTGTCTTGACACTCTGCACCTTCTCGATAATCGAGTAGTTGAAAGTAGCCTTATACGACATTGTGTCGTCAATCACCGGAGCGACTTGCAGCTTGTGAGGATTCGATATTATCGGCAGATAATTGTTGACGACTTCGACATCGCGGTCGATGACGTTCCTCAGCGTGTCCTGCTGTGCGGCAGCCATCTGCGTTGCTGCTGCAATTATACCTATTATAGATATTAGCCTCATTGTCAGCTTCTATTTTTCTGTTATTCGTTGTTAGATTCACCCCATGCAGCAAGTCGCTGCTCCATCATTGATGCGATATCATCTTTAGCATCATAGCTTTCCTTCAGACCTTCGAGATACTGGCGAGCCTGGAAGTCGTCACCCTTCTCGTGATAGATATCGGCAAGCAAGATAAATGTTCTAGCGAGCCAATACTGATGAGGAGTACCTTGTTCGATATAGTCGAACACCTCTTTCTCGGCACGTTCTGTATTCTTCTGGTCGAAGAAAATCTGCGAAATGAGATACTTGGCTTCAGCACCTTCAGCGCTTCTTGTGTTCTCACTCAACTCACGGAGTTCTGGGATTGCTTCAGTCTGTCGATTGAGAGCAATGAGCGATTTTGCCTTGAGATATTTTGCCTCGCGCATGATCTCTGGCGAAGTCTGCGGCATGTTGATAACCTTATCGGCACTTGAGACACATGAAGTAGCATCGCCAAGACGCTGCATGCATCGCATCTGACCGATGATTGCTTCGATCTTGTTGTTCTCAACCTCGGCCTCAGACTCGAGGCGCTGGAAATAACCGAGCGCATTCTGATAGTTTTCAGCCTTATAGTTAAGTTCGCCTGAACGCAAAAGAGCATCTTCCGTGAAAATGTTGCGAGCATAATTTGCGACATATTCATAAGACTTGAGAGCCTTCTCAGTCTCACCATCGGCATAATAGCATTCGGCGAGATAGAAGTTCGCACCTGTTACGAAACGACCATCGCTGAACTTCTCAAGATAATTCTGAAGTGCAGGCTTAGCCTTTTCAACATCGCCTCTGAGATATAGTTTTGTTGCGCTCGTAAACATAAGCGAATCCTGCTCATGCATATCGAGTCGGGCAAAACTTCCCAATGTGTGAGTATATGCAACATATCCATCGAAATCGCCAAGTTCCATGTAAACATTGCGAAGTCCAGCGAGGGCATCGCCAGCCTCTGGAGTTGCCGGATATTCGTTGATTACACGCTTGTAGAAGGCCATCGAATTGTCATAATCGGAAGCATTGAAATAGAGAAGTCCGAGCTGCACCATTGCTTTCGGTGCAAGTGAACCTTTAGGATAGCGTTCCTTAACGACCTTGAAATTATAGATTGCATCCTTGATTTCGTCTAGCGCAACATGTGTGCGGGCGATTTCATAATATGCATTGTCGCAGTATGGCGATTGTGGATAATCCTGAATGAGTTTCTTCAACTGATCAATTTTGCCACGATTGTCTTTTGTCAAACCGAGACAGATACCTTTCTGCAGCATCGAATAATCGCCAACGGCTGCAGATGTCTTGAGAGCATTGTCATAGAAATCGATTGCCGGCTTGAAGTCACGCTGCACGTACATGCAGTCACCGAGACGATTATATGCATCAGAGATAAGACGCTTGTCAACAGTGTTGTAAAGGCCGACATATTTCACGAACCACTTGCGGGCCTCGCTATACTTCTTGCTGTTGAAACAGCAATAGCCAAGATTGTAGTGAGCGATGGTAAACTCATCGAGTTCTGCCGCACCAAATGCATTTATGAATTTCTCGTATTCAGCCTTTGCTGCATCGATTTTCTGTGTTCTGTAGAGGCACTCGCCTTTCCAGTAGTATGCACGAGCCTTGAGTCGTTTGTCATAATCGCCATATTGAAGGCTATAGTCGAAAAATTCGATGGCATCTGCAAACTGCGTATTTTCATAGAGTTCGAGACCGCGATAGAAAGCGATGCGCTGCATTGCAGTATAGATTTTGAGATTTTTATGCTCAATCTTCTCCATTGTCTGCAACGCTTGCTTATAGTTCTTTGTTGTGACAAGTGCTTTGCTGACATAGTCGTAAGCCTCGTCCGTCTTATCGCTGTTCGGATAAATCTTGACAAATTCGAGGAAATCGCTAACGATTTCGTTGAAGCCAGTGAAATTGAGTTCATACGCGAGCTTCAATTTGTTGAAATGTGCATCTTCCTTGATGGCCTTGTCGAAATCAAGTTTCGAAGCGGCATCGAATGCCGTACGAGCACGTTTCTTGTCGCCAATCTCGATGCAACAACCGCCAAGATGATAATATGCATTCTGTGCAAGTTCATCTTTCTCGCCGGTCACGCGGCCGAGATAATTCGCTGCTTTCTCATAATCCTTAAGATTGTATTGCGTGATACCGATGTGATAATTGTCGGCACGGCTCAACTTGTTTGCAGCAGCAGTCTCGAGGTTTGCATAGGCATCGCCGGCTTTCTGCCATTCTCCGAGCAGGAAATGGCTATCAGCAACGATACGCGTCATCTCGGCTTTCTTGCCGCCGTTCTTCTTTGACAGTGGATCTGCATAGCGGATAGCCTCGGCATAATGTCCCTGAAGGTACATTATGTGAGCGATGTAATAAGGTGCAACGCCACTGAATCCGTCATCTTTCTCAAGTTCGATGAATGCCGTCAGAGCTTCATTGAGATTGCCACGCTCGTAATCGGTGTGAGCACGATAATACTTCACTGCATTGTCATACATCGAAGTGCCCTTCAGACGGTCGAAATAAGAGAGGCCCTTGTTGTGCTTGCCTGTAACGAAATAGCAATATCCTGTTTTGAAATTGAGGTCATTACGCAAATCCGGATCGACTTTTTTGTCGTTGGCTTCAATGAACCATTTCAGCGCCTGACGCTCGCTGCCGTTGCGCAAATAATAGTCGCCAAGCTGATAATACATGTCATGACGGCGTATGCTCTGCTTGCATTCGCGGAGAAACTGATTCATCAGAACCGGTGCATCGTCGTTATTGAGGATCTTTGCACAGACAGCGGAGAAATATCTGGCATCTGTCGGGATAATCTCCTGCTGTCCGTCATATTTTTCTGAAATTTCCTTGAAAGCAGCATGAGCAGCGCCATACATCTCCGCATCGAAGAGCTGCATTGCAGCATCATATTCGGTTTGCGCGGCCTCGTATGTGTAAGTTTTTTGAGCCTTTACGCTCATTGCAGAAGCAATGGCCAAGGCGACTAGGAAAAGTGACCTTCTCATTGTTTTTTTGTCAGTTGTGTGTCTTTTTTCTTCAAGCGTCAAATTTAGCCATTTTTATTCGGATTACAAGTAATAAAAATACGCATAATCAACATATTTCGTCATTTATATACATATTAAGTGCGAGGAGTCATAAAAAAGCATAAAACATTGCATGAATATACATCGTCACATGTGATAATTGCTAATTTTGCAGAGATAGAGACAACAGGAAATATGAGATTATTGGCAAAACATACGCTATTGTGCGTTATGCTGCTGCTTTTGATTCCGCTCATATCGATGGGTCAAAACACGCGAAAACAGACCGTGGTCGGCCGCATCATTGATGAGTCGAATGGCGAAGCAGTCCCGTTTGCTAATGCCTACATCAAAGGCACGTTGACGGGCGTAATCGCAGATTTCGACGGCATCTTCAAACTAAGTTTTTCCGAGAAGACAGACAGCCTGTGGTTCAATGCGTTAGGCTATATCGACAAGAGCGTCGAATTATCGAAACTCAAGGCTGACACCAATACGATCGTCATTCGTCCGCAATCATTTGCACTCAAGGAGATCAAGGTCACGCCGGATGATGCTCCGCGTCGAATCGTCAAAGCGGCCATAAGAAACAAGAAACGCAACAATCCGGAAAAATACGAACGTACCAGATACGAAAAATATACACGTTGGGAATATGCCATCAACAATATCGGCGACCGCAACTGGCTTCTGAAAGGCGCGACAGACATGATGAAATTCGATGAGGATTCAAACAAATACCTGCCTGTCTATTTTTCTGAAACGCTATCGCTCAACGAGACGCAGAAGCATCCTCGCAAAATGCGTTCGACAATCATTGCCGACGACGTCAAGGGCATCGACATCTTCAAACAATATGAGATTGGAGGCTTGTCATCATCGCTCGATCAGGAAGTCTCTTTCTATGACGATGTCGTGAAATTTTTCGGTGTCGGATTCGTCAGTCCGATTGCCGACAATGCGCTGCAATACTACAAATATTACATAACGGACAGTTGCCTGACAGGCAATGACTCGACAAAGGTCTATACCATCAAATTCCGTCCGAAAAACGAGGGAGACAAGACATTCATCGGCACGATGGACATCGAGACAAAATATTTCTCTCTGGTGAATGTCAGCGCAGAAATGCCAAAATACACGAACATCAATTTCGTCAAGAAACTGAACATCGAATCAACATACCAGTTCATCGGCGACACGATTCCGTTCTATGGGACGAACAGCCTTTCGATGCACGTTGACTACATGCCTGTCAACTCCGACAAAAAGCGACTTGAAATCAAGTGTACGATGTTCAATTCGCAGAGCAAAGTTGAGGTCAATCAACCCGATGAGCTCGTCTTGTCTGCAAAGACCTTGCAGTATGAAACAGTAAAGATGCAAGGCTACAAAGACCGCGATTCGCTTTTCTGGGCACACAATCGCCACGATGAGCTGTCGGAAGAAATACTCCAGACGAACAACTCTATCGACTCACTCAACAACGTCGGCAATGTCAAGAAATTCAATCTTTTAGCAAAACTTGCAATGACGGGCTTCCTCGATTGCGGCAAGGTCGAGATCGGACCTTACACCGAAATGTTCAACACGAACAAAATCGAAGGTGTTCACCTCGGCTTCGGTCTTCGCAACAGCAAAGAAATCAGCGACAATTGGATGGTCATGGGCGTTGCCGGAGTCGGTTTGAAAAACTGGCATCCGACATTTCAAGGCGCAATCGGATATCGATTTGAAACAGCTCTCCGACGAACAATTGAGATGAGCTACTACGACCGACTGATAAAAATCGGCGAGAACGAGAACATTCTTTACCTCTACGAAAACATGCTGACGACTTCGGAAACGAACGTCATCGCACAGATTTTCAAGCGAGAACAGATTGACGAATTGATGTATGAACGACAGATAAAACTCAAATATGAGCATGAATGGTCATCGTTCATGTCGTCGAAAATGTCAACAATAGCCAAGTGGCAATACTCGCCAAAATACTATCCATTCATGCAGAATGGCGAGAGAATCTCACGCGTCATGCAGCAAGAGATTGCCATCGACACACGTTTCAGTTTTGCCGAGAAATTTATCGATGACGGCATGCAGCGAATCTACATGTCAACAGACTACCCTATCGTTCATGTAACGCTGGCAGGCGGACATGCTCAAGCCGGCGATGAAGAGAGCCTTTATGCAAGAATCCACTCGACGATAAAACATGCTGTTTACATAGGACAGACAGAACTCAACTATGCGGCAGAAGGCGGAATATTCTTCGGACGACTGCCCTACTCCATTCTCGAAATGCCACGCGGCAACAAGACATACGGCTTCTATCGCTACGACTTCAACATGATGGATTATCTTGAATTCGTATGTGACAAATATGCATATCTTTACGTTGACTGGTTTCTAAACGGCCGTCTTCTGCACCACGTGCCTCGCGTCGGTCGAATCGGACTGCGCGAAGTCATCGGTTTCAAGGCCATGTTCGGCACACTCGCCGACAGGAACATCGAGATGCTCGACCTTCCAGAGAAGACTGTTGGCGCACCTTCGCGACCATATCTTGAAGTCAACGTAGGTCTCGACAACATATTGCGATTCTTCCGTGTCGATGCAGTCTATCGTTTTAATGAGTCGCAGACCGGAGCACCACGTTTTGGCGTTCGCGTGCAGTTCAACTTCAAGTTATAAGCGCATAACTTCCATTTTTTTGCCCATAATCCATCAAAAAGCTGTTTTTTCGATTAAAGCGACAGCCATTACGCTCTAATTTGCTACCTTTGCCGAGTCAAAAAAAACGATAAGACCTCAATGTTCAATAACGAAGAACAACTTCTTGCATCAGAAATCGATCGTCACGTCAGACGTCACGTTGGCTTTGCTATATACAGACTGCCGCTGACAAACGAAATAAAACTCGTTGTTCAGACATCTGGAGCATTGTTCACGTCGAACAATTTGACAGACATTGATTCACGTGATGGATTTGTCTTTTCGCCATACAATCTCAAGTATATGCCGCTCGTTGTCGTATCGCCAGATCAGACAGCAACGGGAATGAGCGAGATAATCGACACATTGCACAACCTTCCGATATTGCCGGCTGAACTGCCCGTGCCGGGACTGCGTGTGCACAACATGAATCGTGCAGAATATGCCGATGCATTCAGTAAATTCAAGACGCACATCCACAATGGCGAGGCCGACAAACTAGTCCTTTCGCGAAGCCATAAGATGACCGCAGATTTCTCCGCAGGAAAATTCTTCGTCGAAGCATGCAGGAACTATCCGCGAATGATGATTTACGTGTTCTTCACGCCATTGACAGGTCTTTGGGCAGGAAGCACACCTGAATCGCTCGTTGACGGTCAGGACGGCAAATGGACAACAATGGCCTTGGCCGGCACGCAACTATACACGGAGAATCCGGTTTGGGACAAGAAGAACGAGACTGAGCAGAAAGTCGTCGAAACATACATTTCGGAGGCGCTGGACAAACTCGGAGCAACGATTACCAAAGGAGAAGCTCACACTGTCAGAGCTGCACACCTCATACATCTCCGGACCGATTTTGAATTTGAACTGCCAAAAGAAATCGGCATAGGAACGATTGCATCGCATCTGCACCCAACGCCAGCCATCTGCGGGCGACCTTTGAAAGCAGCAAGACAGTTCATCGACAACGACGAACCAACGACACGTCTATACTACTCGGGAATTGTTGGATGGGCAAGCAACAGAAGTGGAGAGAAAAGCCATCTTTTTGTCAATCTGAGATGCCTGACAGCCGCCAATGAAGTCGTCACACTATATGCGGGCGGCGGCATCATCGAAGCTTCGGACGAAGATACAGAATGGACTGAAACCGAGATGAAAATGGACACGATGAGACGAATCATCGAGCATTGATCACCACCATTTTTCCAACATTGCGCATCGGAAATAGTGAAGCAAAATCGCTTTATAGCCGAAGCCTCGCTCGCTCATAACTGCAGCACCGATTTGGCACATACCGACACCATGTCCCCACCCTGCGCCATGCAATACAAAGCCGTTTTCACGCTTTTCAACCACAAACGCGGAACTGTAGAGATGGGACTCGCTCAATGCACGACGAATCTCCAACTCCTTACCTATAACCATCGTACGCTTTGAACCGATGATTTTCAGTCGACATATACGGCCTGACTTTCCACGTTCAACAGCCTCGAGAGATTGGATCTCTCCGAAGTCAATACCTGTTTTGCGCTTGATGAGCTCAGAAAGCTGAGCCGTTGTATATTCCACTTTCCAACGATAGAAATCGGCCGTCTCCTGATCATAAGAATTGAGGACTTGACGCAAAATCGAAGCATCGTTCGTATTACAGAATGCCTCTGGATTATCAAGAATCCATTTCTGAGCATCATGCTCATTTTCAAGCGTTAAGCCGTATCCTGATGAAGCATGAGTATGGTCAGGAAAGGCCTGCAGATAACGATGAGGAGCATCGTCCCAACAAGTTTCGTATGTTTCGGTTATTCCACCGCAGCACTTTGAAAAACGGGCATCGCAAATCTCGCCATCGGAGATGAGAAGTATTCCACGCGTTTCGTCAATTGCACGACGAACCGGCGATGCTGCATCAGACCTCGAAACGAGTTTCTGCAGACATGATTTCATCGATTTCTGTCCAACGAGCTGAGAGATTCGAGTCAACCCCTGATAGCGTTGGCAATGGTCATCGGCACAGACATCAAAGAGTTTATGGTCGTCGCGGTCATACCATCTAATCAACTCATCATCAGTACGTTGTTCAATATGACTATTTGGATTTTTTCGCTGAAGCTGTGCAATCAACCAACTTCGTGATACAATCGCATGAGCTTTCAACAACTCGAGAGACGAAGTCGCACTCATTTCAGAGGCGATAACGCTATAGAGATAATCTTCGATTGGAAGAATATTGACCGCCCAAAGATTATTGCCATCGACAACGAACGACAAAGCACCGCTAAAAGTCTGAGTTTCATTGCGTTGCCAATGAAAATTAACACCAATCGTAACATCCTTTATGCTAAATGTCGCACCAGAAAGAGGTTCAAAACACAGATTATCATAAAACTGTCCTTCATATTCAATACGGCCATTGCCAAAAGATGCGCAACTTTCACCACTAACGACCTTATCGCCAAATTTATAATCACCATTAAACGTGAAAGTTATACGAGGCGAACAAAGAATGCCGACTCTAATCGAAGGTTCTGTATTTTTGATAATTTCCATTGTAAATCTGTGTTATTTTCAAAAGCAGACTTGTGACAATATCGAGAGAATATCATCGCTTGTCATTCGCATAAAATGTTCTTCAACAGGCGTTATAAAGATTCCTCCGACTTCAACGGAAGCCGGGCTGACCATCAACTGACGACTCTCGTCGGTCGTCGAAAACTGCCACGGACGGAAAGCACGTCGCGGAACGACAATTGTCTGATTCCCGTGAGCAATTATATTCATCATATCATCTGCAACTCCGTAACGCTTTCCGATCGCAACAATCTGATTTTCCAGTTCTTGTGCATCATCAGTCGTAATGCAGACTATGGTTCGGCCGATTCCGTCAACAATATCGGAATGACAACGATCATTATCTGTCATCGTTGAGAAATGCCCTCTTTTAATGTCGGAAAGGAGCGGCCACAAGCATGCTGGTGATGCCTGAAAGTGCAGATGGTCGGGAGCCGAAGCTCCACAATGTGCGCCATTAAAAAAGACAGCCATATCAGGCAGCTGCTTCGCAAAAAGCTGAAATTCAGCAGCATGACCCAAGAACGACTGAGGCTCATGACTGTGGCTCACAATGGTCAGATGACGAGAGAAAATCGGGAACGGATTGACGAGAATATCGTATGAACCGGCACCGATTGCCATCTGCTCCGAAGGTCGATTGGCCGCGCACAGGAAACATGCACGCTGCCTGATTGCTTCAGCTGAGATATTTGCCGCCGTCGAGCGCTTACGAGCAGGGTTGAATTGCAACTGAACCGTGAAGTTGTCGAATTCAAAAACACGACGTTCGACCGCAGCCAAAGCATCATAATTTGCCTTGACCATCGGCCAGCAAGCCATCTGGTCACAAAAGAATGATTCTATGTCAAATTGGGCAGATGTCATTTGCGTTTTGCTGCAAGATATTTCATGCGCGAACAAAGTTCAATCGTTCGCACCGTGTCTTTATAATAGTTATTCTCGTTGATTTTATCCTGGTCGAGATGCGCATCGGAATTACCTCGCCAGCGACGGCAGAGATAGAGCGAATCATAAATTCGTCCGATGTGGTATTGACGACTGAAACGGAGGCCCTGAGCATAGTCCTCGCCATAGCTGACATTCGCGAAAGGATTCTCGCGAAGCATGTCGGTCACGAATGCGCGAGGAGCACCTAATCCATTGATTCGCAGTGCATTGTTGCGACCATTTTCATCAGTCCACTCCTTGTGGTCGATGAGTCCCGGAGGAAGTGGCTGAAGTTCGAAATCGACCATGCTATATGATCCGATGACCATCGCGCAATTCTCAGAATGGAATTTATCGATGATTTTCTGAAGCGTATCCGGCGAGCTGTAAAGGTCATCTGAATCGAGCTGAACGGCGAAACGTCCGCATTTTTCGTGATTTATGGCCTCATTCCAGCATCCGCCAATACCTAAATCCGTGCGCTCAGGCACGACATGAACAAGTTTCGGATTGACAGCAGCCAACGCGCGAACGATGGTTGTTGTATTGTCTGTACTGCGATTGTCAACAACAATCACGTTGTAGTCAAAAGACGTTTTCTGTGTAAAAGCAGACGCAATAGCATCGGCGATTGTCGATTCACGATTATAGACTGGTATTACTACAGATGCTTCAACTGCATGATTATCACCATATTCGCATTTTTCTTCATAACCAGGCTCGATATATGCGCCAATCGATTTCAAATGTGCAGAAAAGACTTGCTCCATCTCGATCTGGACATCGCGGTTGCGCGGATTGACATAGTCGAACTGCTTTCGTCCGGAACTGCGCAAATCGTGTTCCTGCTTGGTATAGAGCAACTCCGGCAAATGGAAAAGATTGCCAAAACGCATCAGTCGCAAACGCATATCGTAGAGCGCAGCAAAGCTCAATTCGCCGTCCATCATCTCGGCAGCAAGGCGCAGCATTTCGGCACGGACAAGATAGACAGGGCCGAAATCGAAGTCGTCGCGCAAGCTTCCCGGCTGACAAGCAATAAGTTTATGAGAATATGCCAAGCCACCCTTAATCTCTTTATAATCAGCATAAAGCAATACAGCGTCGGTCTCTTCAGCAACGCTTATCATTCTGGAAACAGACGAAATGCTAATGTCAATAGGATCGGCAGTATTAACGATGAGAACATATTTTTCACGAACCTGTGCAACAGCTGCCTGCAGCCCACTTGTCGAGCTGATATTTGCTGCCACAATATTTTGCGATGCACCTTCGATGACAATCGGGATAAGGCTTATGCAATCAAATCTGCTATCTATCATATTATATAAGTATGTTTTAATGCCCAAAGTTAGGAATAATTTTCTCTTGATTTCGTAAATTTGCAAAGCCAATTTTAGCATAAACAATGGACATTAAATATACACGCCCCGTTTCAGACACAATACGCAAGGCTATCGAGATTGCGATGGACATGCACCACGAGCTCATCGAGCCCGAGCACCTGCTCATGGCACTCCTGGCTGATGACGACTTTGCCATGTCATATAGCGAAGCCGGAGGCTCTGTCTCGGAACTGTTTGCCGACGTGCGAAAAAACCTGCAAGGCAAGAAGAACAACGCAGAAGGATCGAAGACACCAAACATGTCGTCGCAGATGCAGGAGATTTTTGCCCGCTCTGCCATGACTGTCAGCAAAAGCGGCAATATTCCTATAGGCATAGCGCATCTGGCGGGCAGCATTCTCGGACTGCCGGATTCTGAGGCACAGGGTATTTTCAAAAAGCATCTCAACGGCAACAGGACATCAAAATTCCTCCATCTGCTTGCAGAACGCACATTCAACGAGCCGACCTCTGATGATTCAAACGGATTCTCTATCCGCCTTGTCGACAAGCCGTTGAACATTGGTGCGCCAGACGAAATGGCAAGCAATGGCTCAATGACCGGCGTGCGCAACATAAGCGAAATCGCGAAATCATCAACGCCTGTCATCGGCCGCGGCGATGCTGTCAATCAGACCATTGAGACACTTTGCAGACTCAATGCGAACGGTGTTCTTCACATAGGTGAACATGGCGTTGGAAAAACAAAAATGCTCATCGCCATAGCGAATCGAATCACATACACAGATGCGCCGCGACGCCTGAAAGACTGCACCGTTTATGAGGTCGATATGTCGGCAATCACCAATGGTGTTCAGATGCGCGGAGAAATTGAGCAACGTCTGGCACAGCTGGTTGACACAATCAGAAACAAAGGCAACGCCATCATCTGTCTTGACGGCATCGATGCGGTTCTCAAAATCAGCCACAACAGCGACAGTCCTGTCGACATGCTCGGCATGCTGAAGCCATTTCTCAAAGAAGAAGGCTTATTCTTCATTGCAACGACATCGCCAGACAGTCGCAATCGCTTTGCCCGTAAATTCGAATCATTTGAAAGTCATTTCAATCCGATCATAATAAATGAGCCGACAAAGGCTGAGGCTTTGGAGATTCTGCAACACGAAAAGGTGCAATATGAGAAATTTCACCGCGTGAAATATTCCGATGAGGCTATTTCGTATGCAGTGGACATGAGCATCAAACACCTTCGTAATCAACCACTTCCGCTCAAGGCACTGAATATCATCGACCAGGCTGGAGCTCATCGCGAGATGAGGTCGCAGTCGACGAACAAGCTGCGCGTCAGCAAAAGCGACATCGCGGCTGTCATCAGAACAATCTGCGGTCTGAAAGCCGTTGGCGACAAGGAAGAGAAGTTGCAGATTGCAGCGCTCGCATCCAATATGAAATCAAAAATATTCGGACAAAACGAAGCCATCGAACGCATCGTGGAGACCATCCAGACTTGGAAAGCAGGCTTGAACGAAAACGGCAAACCAATTGCGAACTTCCTTTTTGTCGGCCCAACCGGCGTTGGAAAAACAGCTATTGCACAGTCGCTTTCCGACGAACTCGAAATGCCGTTGGTTCGCTTCGACATGAGCGAATATGCTGAAAAGCATACCATTTCGAAACTGCTCGGATCGCCTGCCGGCTACATCGGCTACGACGACGGCGGACTGCTCACTGCGGCTCTCCAGAAATCGCCTAACAGCGTGGTGCTTCTCGATGAAATCGAAAAAGCGCATCCGGACATATTCAACGTTTTGCTGCAGGTCATGGACTATGGCGTGCTGACAGACAATCGAGGTCAGAAAGTTTCGTTTCAGAACGCAATCATCATCATGACTTCGAACGCCGGCGCACAATATGCCCACATGGCAAGCCTCGGATTCGCATCGAAACAGACAAGCGGATCGGCAATGCTGACCGAAGTCCGCAAGATGTTTAAACCGGAATTCATCAATCGTCTGACTGCGACAATCGTCTTCAACGAGATGAACGAGGAGATGGCATCGCTCATTCTCAGCAAAAAGATCGAGGAACTGGCTAAGATGCTCAGCGACAGAAGCGTAGAAATTGAAGTGCTGCCTGAGGCTTTCAAACAGATGCTCGACGAAGGATTCAGCAAGGAATATGGCGCACGCGAAATCGACCGCCTTATAACTCATTCGCTCAAACCTTTGCTTGTCAACGAGATACTGTTTGGCAAATTGCGCAAAGGCGGCAAGGCACAAGTCTGCATCGATAGCAATGCATTAAAGATAAACGTCGTAAAATCCGCTTAACAGATTCGCAATGAGAATTTTATATCTACACGGAATGGCTTCGAGCCACGAATCGGAAACTGCAGCATATATCAGAAAACATATGCCAGAGGCCGAAGTCGTCGTGCCCGATCTGTCAATCGATCCAGCAATAGCATTCCCGCAGATCGAGAAGATTCTCAGCGAAGAAAAAATCGACCTCATCATTGGCCATTCACTGGGTGGATTCATGGCACAGAAATGCCGAGGATACAAGAAGATATTGCTAAACCCGAGCCTTGGAGTGAGCTATTTCTATCTGCTCAAAGGCACAAATCGCTACAAGCATGCACGCTACGACGGCGTTCAGACATGGTTTGTCGACGACCGCATCTGCAAGCAATACAAGGCGATGGAACATTCGCAATATGACGGACTTGACGAGAAAGAGGACAACCTGACGCTTGGACTTTTTGCTCGCTGGGATTTCCTGACTCGAATGTCATCGCACTGGTTCTTGAAGCACTATTCGCATAGGCAATTTATTCCCGGGCGTCACTTTGCATCAGAGGCCACAGTCAGAGACCACATTGTTCCTGCTATCAGGAAAATGCTTGACGGCATCAAATAAGTAACAAACAAAACACTATAAATCAAATGGATAACAACGAGAGACTGCGCAACAGCATCAACGCCTTGTCTGCACTGACCGACGACGAGATTCAATCGACCGTATCGGCAGATTCGTTGCCTTCGATTGCAGCGATGAAGCGTATCATCGAGCTGTGCAAACACGTGATTTTTCCAGGCTATTTCGACTCGAACCGCATCGACGACCAGATGAGACTCTACTATATCGGAGTCAGCATGAAGGAGCTTTTCGTCCTCCTCAAGCAGCAAATCGCTTGCGGATTCAGGACTGCCGGAAAGGACATCGATGAAAGCACGGTGGAAGACATCGTCATCGGATTCACCGACAGACTGCCGGAAATCAAGCGTATGCTCTATACCGACATCGATGCCATGTCGCATTCCGACCCTGCCGTGACATCGAAAAGCGAGATCATCTTCTGCTATCCATTTGTGCAAGTCATGCTCCACTACCGCGTGGCACATGAACTTCTCACGCTTGGTGTGCCGCTCATTCCGCGCCGACTCACCGAAATGGCACATTCAGAGACAGGCATCGACATCCACCCGGGTGCAAGAATCGACGAATATTTCTGCATCGACCACGGCACAGGCGTTGTCATTGGCGAAACATGCATCATCGGCAAGCATGTAATGCTATATCAAGGAGTTACGCTCGGAGCGAAGAGCTTCACATTCGACTCGACAGGCACTCCACTCAACACTCCGCGCCACCCTATTCTTGAGGACAACGTAACCGTCTATTCAAATTCATCGGTGCTCGGTCGAATCACGATTGGCCACGACACAATCATCGGCGGCAACGTGTGGTTAACCAATAGTGTACCACCATTTTCGCGCATCCTGCAAAGCAAGCCTTCCGCCATGACGTTCACCGATGGAGCTGGAATCTGACTCAATTAATTACAATTAACATTTTAATAATCATCTCATTTGTCGGAAATGAAATGAAAAATGCATAACTTTGAAGCCAGAAAATTCAAACACTAAAATAAACTTAACAAAAAAATGGCAACAAGCTACAAAGAACTTGGCCTCGTGAACACAAAGGAAATGTTCGCAAAGGCTGTTAAGGGCGGCTATGCTATCCCTGCCTTCAACTTCAACACAATGGAGCAGATGCAGGCTATCGTAATGGCTGCAGTTGAGACAAAGTCTCCAGTTATCATGCAGGTTTCTAAGGGTGCTCGTAACTATGCTAACGGTACTATCCTCCGTAACCTCGCTAAGGGTGCTGTAGAGTACGCTAAGGAGCTCGGTTGCGAGAATCCACAGATCGTACTTCACCTCGACCATGGTGATTCATTCGAGCTTTGCAAGGATTGCATCGACAACGGTTTCTCTTCAGTAATGATCGACGGCTCACACCTCCCATACGAGGAGAACGTTGCTCTCGCTAAGAAGGTTGTTGAGTACGCTCACCAGTTCGACGTAACTGTTGAGGCTGAGCTCGGCGTTCTCGCTGGTGTTGAGGACGAAGTTTCTGCAGCTGAGTCACACTACACTAAGCCAGAGGAAGTTATCGACTTCGCTACTCGTACAGGCTGCGACTCACTCGCTATCTCTATCGGTACTTCACACGGTGCACACAAGTTCACTCCTGCACAGTGCACACTCGTAAACGGCGTTCTCGTTCCACCACCATTGGCATTCGACATCCTCGCTGAAATCGAGCAGAAGCTCCCTGGTTTCCCTATCGTTCTCCACGGTTCTTCATCAGTTCCACAGGACGAAGTTGCAACTATCAACAAGTTCGGTGGCAAGCTCGACGCTGCTATCGGTATTCCAGAAGAACAGCTCGCTAAGGCTTCTAAGTCAGCAGTTTGCAAGATCAACATCGACTCTGACTCACGCCTCGCTATGACAGCTGCTATCCGTCAGTACATGGCTGAGAACCCTTCTCACTTCGATCCACGTCAGTACCTCAAGCCAGCACGTGAGAACATGAAGAAGATGTACATCCACAAGATCGTGAACGTACTCGGTTCTGACAACAAGCTCTAATAGCTACAGAGAAATTTAACACGCGATAAGAAACGGCCTGTGGACGTGAGTCCGCAGGCTTTTTTCATCTCCTTTCTCGAGGGGAGAAGTCTCCCCCTGGCTTCGGCCGCCTCCGGCGTCACTTCCGCCCCCCCCTCACTGACCCACTCCACTCTGCCAAACGCCGTTGGACTCAGTCTCACCACGGCCATTCTCCCAACACGACACAAAGAGATTAAAGAATGTTATAATTGCCATTATATTTTGAATATCTCGAAGCACGAAACTAAATTTGCGTCCGAAACAGTGACACCAATGATAAAAGCAATCTTCTTCGACATCGACGGAACACTTGTCAGTTTCGAAACACATCGCATACCGCAATCGACAATTGAAACGCTTGAACGTCTCCGGAAAAAAGGCATAAAGCTATTCATTGCCACAGGCCGACAGTTCGGGCTCATCAACAACCTCCAAGGCATCGACTTCGACGGATACGTAACAATCAACGGCGCAATAACACTCGTTGGTGGACAAATCATCGACAAGCATCCTATTGCGAAAGACCAGATCGAAGCAGCATGCGAATACATCGACAAGAAAAAATCATTCCCATGTACATTCGTAATGGCCGACCGCATCGCCATTAACTACATCAACGACGACGTTGAAGCATTGCGCAAGCAAATCAACTTTCCACACATTCCGCTTGACGACCTCAGATCGCTCAATGGCGAAGATGTCTATCAGATGATATCATTCTTCAAAGAAGACATTGAAGCAGACGTAATGTCGCACCTGAAAGACTGCTCTTCAGCTCGCTGGAGCCCGATTTTCACCGACATCATCGCAAGTGGTGTGAGTAAAGTTTGTGGCATCGAAGCTGTGTGCCGACACTTTGGCATCAAACGCGATGAAGTCATGGCCATTGGCGACGGAGGCAACGACATCGAGATGATCCAGTGGGCCGGTGTCGGTGTGGCAATGGGCAATGCGACAGACAACGTGAAAAAAGCAGCCGATTTTGTCACGACATCCGTTGATGATGACGGTATCTTCAATGCGGCAAACAGATACATCTTCAACTAAGCAATCATGCATCAGGGAATTCGAGGTTTTCTCATAATATTGATATTCCTCGCCATTGGCAATGTAATCAGCTGGCTCATCAATAATTTTGTGCCAGGCAACGTTATTGGCATGATCCTGATGTTTGCCGCGCTCCAAATGCACATTATCGAAGAAAAAAGCGTCGAGAGCATATCAAAACTCCTGACAAACAACATGACACTCATGTTTCTTCCTGCCGGCGTTGGTCTCATGGCAGCCTACGAATTGATCTTGTCAAACATCGCCGGAATAACGCTTGCCACCTTATTAAGCACAATCATCGTTCTTGTCGTTGTTGGCAAGATTCAAGACAAATGGGGGAAAAAGGAATGAAAGAGATTTTGCACAGCGATACGTTCATCGTAATCCTGACCATTGGCAGTTATTACATCGGAACGCTGATAAACAGTCGCGTAAACAAGCCATTCACAAATCCGCTGCTCATCGCACTGATTCTAATCATCCCGACACTTCTATTGCTCGATATAGACTATCCAACATACGAAAAAGGAAGCCACATCATATCCTTCATGCTCGGCCCTACCGTCGTCGCACTCGGATATATCCTCCACAAACAAATTGCATATCTTCACGGAAACATCCGCTCGATATTGATATCTGTCAGCATCGGTAGCATTGTTGGCGTTGTCAGCGTTTTGCTCATCTGCTGGCTATTCGACTGTCCGCGCGAAGTCATGATTTCGATGGAACCGAAATCCGTCACGATGCCTATTGCACTTGCCATCAGCGAACGCTCAAACGGCATTCTTGCAATGACGGCAATTACTGTTTTTGTTTGTGGCATATTTGGCAGCGTTGTCGGGCCCTGGGTCCTAAAAGTGACTGGCATCAAAAGCAAAGTCGCTAAAGGCCTGGCATTGGGAGCTGCAGCTCACGGCGTTGGCACATCACGTGCCATCCAGATGGGCCAGGTCGAAGGGGCCTTCGCAGGCATGGCAATTGCACTCATGGGCATTCTCACCGCAATCGTCATCCCGATTATCGAAAGCATCTGGAAGATGTAAATCACCGATTCACAAAAAGAGGCTGCTCTTCATTTGATTTCTCCGCATCATTGTACAGCAATAAATATGTTGTGCAAAAAAAAGTGTTTAATTTTTTACTATATTTGCGAAGACACAAAACTTTAAACTATGAGATACACAATTCTATTATCATTGTCATTGTTCATGACAATCTGTTCCTCGGCACAGGACAAAACGCAACAGATACTCAAAGAGTTAGAGAAAAACCTATCATCTATCCACAATGCTTCATACGAGACGAAGTCGACGTCTTGGGAACCTTACCAAATTGAAGAAGACGTTATGGATTACACTCTAAGCACTTATGAGGTAGATAACCCAAGTGATCCCTATACTAAAAGCCAATTCATATTAAAAAATCTTGATAATGGCAGCATAATCATGTGCTATGATGGCAAACGCAGAATGAGGACCAATATTGAGGACCACACATTTGAGATTGACTCTCTATTTAAAGGGATTACAGAATACAGAGTCGTTGGGATTCCATTTTATCATGCTTGCAAGAGAATGGTAGATTATGCTCTCAACCCAACAGACTCAATATCATTGACAATAAACGAGAAAGAAAAAGCTTACGAATTGGACCTTACCATATACAGTGATTTGCAGGTTGAGTTTACGATGGCAAAGCCAGACCCTCACCTAGGAGAAGAAAGTAGAGCCTATACGGAAGACCCTACAAGTCATTATATCATAGTTATTGACAAAAAGACAATACTACCGATAGGCTATTACAGATTATTATGTCACAACAGCTCTCATGAATGGATTGTTGGTGAACCCGTATTTAATCAGAATGTCAAGAAAGAATTCAGCTGCTTTGACTATATACCTGAGGGTTATATCAATCTTAATGAGAAAGAGCAGCAAGATAAACTGATGGTTAATACGCCAGACGATCTGATAGGGAAAGCAGCGCCTAGCTGGCAGCTTAAAGATGAAAACGGACGGACGTTTAATCTGTCAGACTTTAAAGGGAAAAATATCATATTAATGTTCACGGGTATAGGATGCGGACCTTGCAAACAAGCAATTCCTTATCTGAATGAACTGACGGAGAAATACGACCGCAACAAATTCCAGATTATCGCCCTAGAATGCTGGAAAAGAAAAGCTACAGACATCAAAAGGTATAAAAAGCACAACAACATTCTCTTTGATATGCTTGCTGATGGGTCAAGCGTACAAGATTCATATAATCTCAATGGCAGTGTACCGCATTTCTTCTTCATCAATGAAAATGGGATAATAACACATCACTTTAACGGATGGACAAACAGTATGGCGGAAGATTTCACTAAAATCTTAGATTCACTCGAAATAACGAAATAGCATGGTGTATAGGTTAAACTACCTATATTTCTACGCCGACAATCAATGTATCGTCAGTCTGCTCATAAAGTTCGCCAGTCATTGGTGTTGTGCGCCATTGAGTAATAGCATCCTCAATCTGTTGCTTTTGTTCCTCAGACGGCAAACCAGATATGCGTAATATCAATTCATAAAAACGATTGGCAGCAAACTTACGGACTCTGCCGTCCTTATCAAAACCGAATTGATCTGTCACGCCATCAGAGAAAAGATATATCTTATCATTAGCTGCGAGCTGGAACGACTGACTTGTAAATGGCGAAGAGTCGTTGCTATGCGAACCTATCGGCATACGGTCCGGATTAAACTTAAAATATCTGTCATCCCTAACGACAATGACAGGTCGGAAAGCTCCAGCATAGTGCATTACAAGAGATCGCGTATCAATGGCAATGAGAGCGATATCCATGCCGTCCTGTGTCTCATCAAAGCCGTTGTTCTGATGAAGCGATTCTTTTATTGCACGACGCATATCGTTAAGTATATTTCCAGCCGACAAATTGTCTGGGTCAATGCGCGCCGCAACATCGTTAAGAGTCGATACGCCAAGCATGCTTAGAAGAGCTCCAGGCACACCATGACCCGTAGAATCGGCAACGGCAAGCATCTTTATTGGTCCGATTTGCGTGGCCCAATAGAAATCGCCGGATACAATATTCAAGGGATGATAAACAATAAAATTATGCTTGAAGATATTGTCGATTTGATATTTTGATGGTAAAACCGCCTTCTGAATATGGCTCGCATAGTTTATACTATCTGTCAGCTGCTTATTGACCGAAGATATTATTGTATTCTGCCTTAGACTACGACGATACGAACGGATGACGACGAAGATGAGAGCAATGGACATAATGAGGAAAATACTGATGAAGACAATAGCGATGTTGCGTTTAAAAGTCTCTGTTTCGAAGTGTATCTCTCGCTCATACATCTTTTGGTCAAATTCATTTTTCGCCATATTACGTGCTGCATTAGCAACGAAATCCGGACGTCGTCTATTGCGATCAAGTTCGTTGAATACATGATAGTAATATATAGCATCCTTGAAACATCCCCTATCTTCGAGCATCTTGGCGTAAAGCTCATAGAAGCGATAATCTTCATCTGAAAAATAATCATAATCAGTTCCATGAGCCGCCATAATTGTATCGAGACGACATTTCGCCCTGTCGCCTTGCCCCGAAACTATCAGCCACTCACAATAATCATCGTAGGGAAAAGACAACGAGAGACTATCTTCATATCGCCTTGCTTTGTCAAAGACAATCTTGCAACTATCAAGCAATTGTTTTTTCTTGTATGGATCACTGGTTATCTCGGCCTGAGAATTAAGAATCTTGATATAAGTTTGACAAAACAGTTGATTGTACCAATAGGGGTTTTTGATCAACACTGGTGCACTCTCACAAATGTATTTCTTAGCCTTAACCAGCAGATCGGGATCATTGGCTGTATATTCTGAATTCTTGTATTTCAAGAAGTGAATGTTGCCTAGTACAGATTGCCCGCGGGCAACAGCCTCATAGTCATCAATTTCCCGATATATTCCGATTGCTTTCGTAACACACTCGATAGCCATATCATACATTAGATTGAGGTAATTTATCTGCCCCATTTGTATGAGAGTATTGGCCATACCCCTTTTATCATTAAGTTGAGTATATATATCAATGGCTTTTTGATAGTTGATATTTGCAGAAGTCAAATCATTGGTCATTGTATAAGAATCGCCAATAAGGACATAGCAATATGCTACATGCGCTTTATCGCCAATAGAGTCAGATATGGCTATGCTGCGATAGATATATTTATTCGCTTTGACCAGTCCCTTTGAATCAACATCAGCAAGTTCGCTCCATGCAAGATAAGAGTAACCTAAAGCCTCTTGCCCATAATTCTTGAGTTTTTGAGCCAGACGAATCTGTTTGAGAGCGAACACCTTTACAGTGTCAATATTTGAATGATCATGCGCAATAGTGCTATAAATGGAAAGACGCGTTGTATCAGCGATGCCAGGAACATTCAGTGCTTCAAAAAGACTATCAAAAGCAGATTCACTCGAATCATCGGCCCATGAAGAAATGGTAGATGTAAAAGCCAACAATACAATCTGTATGTACTTGTATATTTTCATAGATATAATCTGCTAAAGCACGCACACAAGTTTCTACGAAACTGTATCATTATAGTTTCATGCATAAAAATTATCTGACACAGGTTGATAAGCTTGCCAAGAAATAAGACATTACTGTTTCGGGGTATTTACAAGACCAAGACTTAACAGCGGCGGAAGAACATTTTGAGATAAACGTTTGCTGATTAGCGCAGATATTCATACATTTGCTCACACATCAAAAAGAACAGCCATGTCCATTATCGGGAACGTAATATCAAAATTGCTAGGCAACAAAAAAGCTCAAACCCAAGACGAAGTTAAGCAATTTGACTGTGACGAAATAATCAAGAGGATTTCAGAACAGATTGCACCGAACCCGATGGTCTCTCTCAACATCAAAAAGACGACAGACGATGTATCGGTCTTTGACTCAAAAATAGGCGGAAGGCCATATTTGCCAAAAGATTTTGCATATCCCTGTGTAGGAGAAGGTCATTTCGCTGGAGAGCAATTGCATTTCCTGGCGCAGATCAATTTCGCGCAGATGCCTAATATTGAGCCATTTCCCAAAGAAGGCATTCTCCAATTCTATATTTGCGGAAATCCAGAAAACTACTCATACGGATGCGAATACGGCAACGACAACGCGGCAAAAGGAAATGAGTTTCGCGTTGTCTTCCACAAGGACATCTGCACCGATGAGACGCAACTCATGGATGCGAACGACATGCCGAAATGGGCTGAAGACGAAGATTTTCCTGCAATGGGAATTTTTGCAATAGAAGCGGGAGGCGTTTCAGATTGCCCGCTATCTGTCCAGGATTTCCGATTCGATGAAGTGCTTGCAAAAGTTGTCAAAGAACTTTATGGAACCGAAATTGAAACTATAAACGATTTGGGCTCAAGCATTCGCAAAAGGCTTCAGAAAAAACTAAAAGCCGAAGGATCGCATATTGGCGGCTATCCATTTTTCTGTCAGGAAGATGTCAGAAAGACAAATTTTGAAAAGCACACGACATTGCTTTTCCAACTCGATAGTCATCAGAATGAAAATGGTGAATATGACATAATGTGGGGTGATATGGGCGTTGCGAATTTCTTCATCGAACCAAATGCCATGAAGAACCTAGACTTCACAAACGTATTGTTTAATTGGGATTGTTATTAAAGATAAAAAACTATGAATCAGCAAGTACAGAATAAAAACGAATTCATCAAACTGCTCCAATCGACCGAGCGAGACGATGTTGACTACGTAATCGAAGACATCGAAAGACTTGGATTTTTTGATGCTCCAGCATCGTCGCGTTTCCATCTGAACTACGACGGCGGTCTGTGCGAACACTCGCTCAATGTATGCAAAGTCGCATTGCGTCTGCGCGATCAAATGATTGACATGAAGCCGGAACTTGAAGCTCTACTGCCAAAAGACAGTGTCATCGTTGCCAGTCTGCTGCATGACGTATGCAAGGCCGATATTTACAAACCGACCGTCAAGAAAGTAAAGAACGAATTCGGCGTTTTAGTCGATCAGCCTGGATATGACGTTGATTACAAGAACTTTCCACTTGGACATGGCGAGAAGTCCGTCATCGTCATTCTTCGATGCGGATTTGACCTCACCGACGACGAGATAATGGCCATCCGCTGGCACATGAATGCGTGGGATTTGCCATTCCAAAGTCCGGAACTCAAAAACTGCATCAACACGGCAAGGGACAAATGTCCTCTCTGCGGACTCATTCAAGCAGCCGACACACTTGCGGCAAACCTTATCGAAAGAAACGACGAAAAGCTCTAATCGATGACAGACTGAGAAGATGCCGTTACGTTCTATACTACAGGCATATTATAAATATTTTGCCAAAGACATACAACGAGTGCCACTGCTGCGATGCCTTATTGCATACTGCTGTGGCATCTTTTTGTCGTCTGTAGTAAGACTTCCATCTTCGATCTACTTCTTCGTCGCATTCATCGTCGCCATAATCTGTCTGCTATTAAACATATCAAGACAATCACCCACGCTCTCAAGGATTGTCAAAATAACAGTCTTCATTGCGACAATGCTTTTCGGCATGGTCTATTGCCCGCTCCGACAAGGCGAATGGCTAAATGAATACGGACGGGCCAGAATAAGCGGACAGATTGCGGAAGACTACCGCATATATGACAAAGGCAAGAGCGTTGTTTTCAATGCAGACACGATAGAAATAAACAACTGTCTGATAACAAATTGCAAAGGCATTGTTTTCCTTGACTCAACGAATGTAAATGTCAATCCGGGGTGCAATATTGCATTCGAAGGTGAAATCAAAACTCCGCGTCAATATCTGTTCAGCATGCTGAACTATGCCGAATATCTTTCGCAGAAGAACTATCAGTTCATGGCAACTGCCGACACGATAGTTGAAAGACCGGCAAATCGCTACACGGTTGCGTATTGGGTTGGAACTGCGCGCAGCTGGGTCAAGGAAAGACTGATTTCGACCGGAGTGGACAAAAGCCATGCCGGCTTTCTAATGGCACTGATGATGGGCGACAGAAGCGGCATCACACCCGCAATGAAAGTCGAATTTTCGAGCGGAGGCATAATCCACATCTTGGCAGTCAGCGGCATGCACGTCGGCATCATCTACGCAGCTCTTTGTCTGCTAATCGGATGGCGCAGAAAACAGCGTTCGCCATGGCAGGCATATATCATCGTCATCATACTTTGGGTTTACGCCATAATATGCGGACTGTCGCCATCGGCAATGCGAGCAACAATAATGATGTCGATATTTGAAATCGGCTCCGCAAAACTACGTCGTTCAGACTCGCAAAACACAATGGTTGTTGCTGCGTTCGTCATTTTACTATACGATCCGCTCAACCTCTTCTCGATAGGATTCTATCTCAGTTTCTGCGCTGTGTGGGGACTCATATCGTTTCTTCCTCCACTTCAACTACGCTATGAGCTTAAAAACCTGAGCGACAAAGAGAAAACAAGCGGAAAAATTCTAGACAAATTAAAGAAAGGAACCGTATCAATCGTACTGGTATCGACAATAGCACAAATAGCAACGGCACCTGTTTCGCTCTATTGTTTTCATAGATTTCCGACATATTTCCTACCGACAAACATCGTTGTCGTAACATCTCTGCCAATCATTATCTTCACAGCCATAGCGACACTCATCATTGGCGGCATAGTCAACGTCGCACTGATTATGAACACTATGCTGGATATGATGTTTTCATTCGTATCGCTAATATCTTCACTGCCATTCAGTGTCATAAATGACATCGATTTCTCGTTTGCAGAAACAATCTTTGCGCTACTGACTCTTTATTCGCTATCGTGGACTATCTCACAAGTCTCTGCCGGTGTGCTGGAGTCAACGCAAATAAAGGTTGTTTTCTTCTCATTTTTCTTGATGTTCATGTCGGGCATATATGCAGAATTCACGAAAAACAGAGCGACGCATCTGATTGTTTATGAAACGTATGGCAACGTGAACGTCGTTGCTGCTACAAAGGGAGAGGCATACTGCTTCATTGCCGACACTGCACAAAATACGGCAAAACGCACAGTTGAAAACATAAAGACGAAATTCGACCTCGACAGCATCAACATCGATTTGCTGAGAGACAAACTTCAGATTGAGACAAAAAACGACACATTGTATGTTGCTGCCTCACAGCCATCATACCCACTTTCTGCACTTTCATCAATCGTCATCTGCAATGACGCACGGCCACCCGAGACATCGGACGCTACAACAAACATACGGAATGTCGTCATCACGTCATCGGCACTATTCAGAAGGGAATGGAAAGATTATTGCAATAAAAACGGTATCACATTATATGATGCGGCTAGCGAACCATCCTGGATATCAGGAGAATAGCTATACTGTTTTTTTGCGTTTATTGCAGAGATACACGCCCGCAATCGTCATTATGCATCCTAATATAGCTAAAAGCGTTATTCGCTCATCGAGAACAATATAGGCGACAAAAAGAGACGTTACAGGATTGAAATACAGATAATTACCGGCTGCAACAATTCCAATTCGTCGAATGACGATATTCCAAATCAAGAAACAACCCAACGAAGCGACAAGACCAAGGAAAAGCAAAGTCCCGAGTACTGTCGGATTGGTCAAAACTGAGAATGACAATGCAGAATCACCAGATAGATAATCGTTTATGCAAACAGGCATCATTGTCAGAGTGCCCCAGAAAAAGACCTTTCTCGTTATCACGGACGATGTATAGTTGCCTTCCATCAGTCGAATGACAAGACTATATATTCCCCATAAAACAGATGCGCCAAGGCTCAAAAAGATGACCGCAGGATCATCATCAAGAACAAACACACCATTCATGACAACGAGCGAAACACCAACAAGAGCGACAAGCGAACCTGCAAGGAAACGCGACGACAGCTTCTCTTCACGATGAAAAATCCTGTTCATCAGAGCAGTCACGATAGGCGTCGTGCATACCAACAAAGCGACTGTACTTGTGGCACTGGAAATCTTGACTGCCGTATTTTCAGAAAGGAAATAAAGCGAACCGCCAGTCAAACCAAGGATGGCAAACAGCATTTCATCCTTGATGCTTGTGACAATTTTGTCGTGACAAAATGGCATCATTAGAGTCCATGCCAGAATGAAGCGGAAACACATTATCTCAGCCGGCGTTAGTCCTTCATTCAAAAGCACTTTACTCGCAACAAACGTGCTACCCCACAGACAAGCCGTCATGAGGCCAAGAATATGCCATCTGAGATTTGAGTTCATTAATTCCAACGATTGGTTTCTTATTCAAAAAGGCTGTCAACCAAACAGATTGACAGCCTTTAATCTATCTCCGAAATGAATGATTATTTCTTGAGTTTTGCAAGGCTTTCCTTGAGGGCAGCAATCTTGCTTTCTGCATCACTCTGCTTTTTCTTCTCAAGTTCAACAACTGCAGCAGGAGCATTTGCTACGAACTTCTCGTTCGAAAGCTTCTTCTGAACTCCGATGAGGAATCCTTCAAGATGCTTCAAATCAGCCTCTTGCTTACGTATTTCGGCCTCAACGTCAACGAGGTTGCCAAGTGGAACACTGTATTCCGTTGTACCGACCATGAATGTTGCAGCAGTATCGTCCTTAACAGACACGATGTCGATGCCAGAAAGATTTGCCATCTTGATGATACAGCTACTGAGGTTTTCGAGTGGATTCTGACCAACGATCTGTAGAACCAGAAGTTCCTTTTGAGCGATGTTCTTCTGATTACGAATTGTACGAACTCCACTGACAACATCCTTTGCTGCATCAAAGGCTGTGATGAATTTCTCGTCGTCTGCACTAACTGTTGCCTCTGTCACACGTGCCATCATTATGCTCTCGCCATCCTTACGATCATAGATGTGCTGCCACAACTCCTCTGTGATGAATGGCATGAATGGGTGGAGAAGCTTCAGAAGTTCGTCAAAGAAACCGAGTGTTGCCTCAAATGTTGCTTTATCGATTGGCTTCTGATATGCTGGCTTGATAAGTTCAAGATACCATGATGAGAATTCATCCCAGAAGAGCTTATATATTGCCATGAGCGCTTCTGACAGACGATATTTCGAGAAGAGGTCTGCCACTTCTGCCGACGTCTTGCGAAGAAGTGCATCAAACCACTTGACTGCAATCTGCGATGCTTCCGGCTGTGCAATGTCTGCAACTTCCCAGCCTTTGACAAGGCGGAATGCATTCCATATCTTGTTGTTGAAGTTACGGCCCTGCTCACAGAGTGAGTCATCGAAAAGTATGTCGTTGCCTGCTGGCGCAGAGAGCATCATACCCATGCGCACGCCATCGGCTCCATATTTATCAATAAGTTCAAGTGGATCAGGCGAGTTGCCGAGAGACTTTGACATCTTGCGGCCGATCTTGTCGCGAACGATACCTGTGAAGTATACATTCTTGAATGGCATCTTACCCTGATATTCGTAGCCTGCCATGATCATACGAGCCACCCAGAAGAAGATGATATCAGGACCTGTTACGAGGTCGCTTGTTGGATAGTAGTAGTTGATCTCTTCGTTGCCTGGGTTATTGATGCCGTCAAAGAGTGATATAGGCCACAACCATGACGAGAACCAAGTATCGAGACAGTCGCTATCCTGGCGAAGGTCTTCCATCTTGATGTTGGCATCTTTCTGCTTAGCTAGTTCAAGTGCCTTCTCGGCAGTTTCTGCAACAACAAATCCACCTTGTGGGAGATAGTATGCAGGGATACGATGACCCCACCAAAGCTGACGACTGATACACCAGTCTTTGATATTCTCCATCCAGTAGCGATATGTATTCTTATATTTTGCTGGATAGAATTTTATATCATCATTCATTACGGCTTCAAGTGCAGGCTTTGCAAGATGCTCCATCTTGAGGAACCACTGCATCGAGAGCTTAGGCTCGATTGCTACGCCTGTACGTTCCGAACAGCCGACTTTATTGTCATAATCCTCAGTCTTCTCCATGAGACCTGCAGCCTCAAGGTCAATAGCGATCTGCTTGCGCACATCAAAACGATCCTGACCGATATAGAGTCCTGCAGCTTCGCTGATTGTCGCGTCGTCGTTGAAGATATCAATTATTGGGAGGTTATACTTCTCACCAAGCATATAGTCAGCTACGTCGTGAGCCGGTGTAACCTTCAAACAACCTGTACCGAAGCCTATCTCAACATACTCATCCTCGATGATAGGAATCACACGATTGACGAGAGGAACGATTACCTTCTTGCCCTTGAGCCATTGGTTCTTCTCATCCTGAGGATTGATGCAGACTGCAGCATCGCCCATGATAGTCTCCGGACGTGTTGTTGCAACGATACAGTACTTGCCGCTGCCATCAGGCTTGCCATCCTCACCGGCAATCATATACTTGAGATAGAACAATTTGCTATGTTCTTCCTTATATATCACCTCCTCATCAGAGAGAGCCGTGAGCGCCTTAGGGTCCCAGTTGACCATGCGCACGCCACGATAGATAAGTCCTTTATTGTAGAGGTCACAGAAAACCTTGATTACGGCTTCCGAGCGATTCTCATCCATTGTAAATGCCGTACGATCCCAGTCACACGACGCACCGAGTTTGCGGAGCTGCTTGAGAATGATTCCGCCATGCTCGTTTGTCCAGTCCCATGCATGCTTGAGAAACGCGTCACGGCTAAGATCGGTCTTCTTGATGCCCTGCTGAGCGAGACGATTGACAACCTTTGCCTCTGTTGCGATAGAAGCATGGTCTGTACCAGGCACCCAGCATGCATTCTTACCCATCATACGCGCACGACGCACGAGGATATCCTGAATTGTATTATTAAGCATGTGGCCCATGTGGAGCACACCTGTTACGTTAGGTGGAGGGATGACGACAGTATATGGCTGACGACTATCTGGTTTTGAAGCAAAAAGCTTCTGATCAATCCAATACTTATACCAGCGCTCTTCAATCTCAGCTGGTGTGTACTTTGTGGCGAGTTCCATATTTGTTTTTTCCGTAATTTTAGAGTGCAAAATTAATCATTTTGTTTGGATGCATCAAACTTGTTCAAGCCTTTTCAACTACTGCTTGACTTGCAGATGCTTCAATCACAACAATATCGGTACCTTTTGCTATAAAAGGGCCATTAGAAACGGCATCAAGTCGTTTCCCGTCAATATCAACCTTACCTCCTGGACGCAAGTCTGTTATGGCGGTGCCTCGCTTGCCACAAAGGCCAAGAACCGACGTATCGGTTCCGATATATCCTTCCTGATCTGAATTCAAAACGACAATTGAACTTTTTGAGCGTTCTGTATTAAACAGCAAATGGCACACATATAGGACAATAAAAAGAAGTCCAAGCCCCCCCGCAATTAAAAATATCCAAGAATAGTCCATAAGGCAATTACTTTACATTTGCAAATACATTTGGCGACTGCTTTGCATAGACGCCATCGGCAAGCTTCTGCTTCAACTGGCAGAATACGTCAAGAGTATATTCAACATCCTGCATCGTATGGGCCGCAGTCGGAATTATGCGAAGCATAACCGTTCCACGAGGGACAACCGGGTATTTCACGATTGAACAGAATATGCCATAATTCTCACGCAAATCAATAACCATATTGAGAGCCTCGTTGATAGATGCCTCTTCATCATCAATTTCCGAACACTTGAAATAGACTGGCGTAACAGGAGACTGAGTTGTTCCGAGGTCAAAGCCGTTCTTTCGAAGGCCATCCTGAAGTGTTCTTGCAATGTTCCACAGATTCTCCCGAAGTTCCGGTCTGGTTCGGATAAGGTCGAGGCGTACCAATGCACCTTCGACCATCGCCATTGGCAAAGACTTTGCAAAAATCTGCGATCGCATGTTATAGCGCAAGTAATTGACAACTTTCTCGGACGAAGCGATGAAAGCGCCTATGCCGGCCATCGACTTTGCGAATGTGCCGAACGCGAGATCTATCTTATCCATGACACCGAGATATTCGGCTGTGCCTCGTCCTGTTGCACCCATTGTGCCAAAGCCGTGCGCATCATCAACAAGAAGACGAAAATCGATTTCGTCCTTGAGTGCAGCAATCTTGTCGAGTGCTCCAAGGTCGCCTGCCATGCCGAAAACGCCTTCCGTAACCACCATAATGCCACCGCCTCGTTGTTCGCGCTCTATGTAAGCCTTGGCCATTTGGAGTTTCTTACGGCAATTGTCAATATCATTATGAGGATAGACAAAACTCTTTCCGCCCTTTGCCTTATGCATGAATATGCCATCCATAATGCATGCATGACATTCTGAATCATAGACGATTACATCGAAACGCGAACACATCGTGTCGATTATCGAGATCATTGCCTGATAGCCAAAATTGAGAAGAAAGGCATCTTCTTTCTGCATGAAAGCTGCGAGTTCATCCTCAAGCTTCTCATGGAGCGAGGTGTGACCGCTCATCATTCTCGCGCCCATGGGATAGGCAAGTCCCCACTGCTTTGCAGCATCGGCATCAGCCTTGCGTACCTCTGGGAGATTAGCCAAGCCAAGATAATTGTTGAGGCTCCAGTTAAGGACGTCCTTACCTCTGAATCGCATATGCGGACCGATCTCGCCCTCGAGTTTCGGGAAGGCAAAATAGCCATGAGCCAAATGCTGATAACGACCTAGAGAACCGCCTTGCGTTTCATCAATTTTGTCAAATATATCCACTTCAATATCGTTTACTATGGTCTAAAAAGCTAAACCAACATGAAAGTTATCGATTATATTCAGTTTATGCAAATTATATGCATCAAAAATAGATAATCTCCCACAGAAACACAGATTACCACTGAGTTCCTGAGGGAGAAAAACCGTTTATGCTATTCAGATTACTTCAACGTCGGACTTCTTGAGCCATCCGACATTGCCATCCTTGAGTTGAACTTCAATCCATTCGCCAAGCTGGCTGAGAATATCAACATGCGTTCCTTCATGAAGCACTGCCATTTCTGAACCATTCTTATCTGGCGATGTCGTGAGCGTTGTTGACGATGCCATGATGATTGCCTCGTTGCCATCAATTATCTCAGATCGTTTTTCGATAGAAATTGCGAGAGAAGCAACGCCGATGACGAACAACACAATTGCAGAATAGAAACCTACTTTTCTTAATGCTATTGCATCTGCAAAAAGGAACAATCCAACGCCGACAAGCACCAATACGAACAATATCACGAAAAGCCATGCCCATCCATCGGAGCTCATCACATTGCACAACGAACGCCACCATTTCACGAAGAAAACAGGTTCGATGGTCTGCATCTGATCTGTGAGAGAATAGACCTGCTCGAGATTCTCGGCAATATCTGCATCATTCGGCGAAAGTCGCTTAGCGCGCTCAAAATTGAGCACAGCCTTGCCAAGCATACCCGACTTGTAGTATGCATATCCGAGATTATAATAAAGAGTGGCACTAGTCTGTCCACTTGCGAGTACAGATTCATACGTCTCAATGGCTTCAGAATAATTGCCATCCTGGCACTGTGCAAGCGCCTGTGACATTCTAGCATCATCAGCCTTTGCTGTCAGACACATGACAGCCATAATCATAACAAACAAATGTCTCATAACTGCCATCATTTTATATATCCATCTATTTTCTCAATTACATCTTCTGCCTGACCATAGATTTTATCCATAGGCTCGGCCATCTCAACCGGAGCATATCGTGCAAACTCACAAGCATCAAGCAACTGCATAAAGTCGTCTGCTGCCGATGAATCTATATTATGCTTCTCCATCTCCTCCTTCGCGTTATCCTTCGTAAGGACACTCAAAGGCAGTGTAAGCTTATCGCTCAAATAGCCCCACAACGCACGCATCACCTCATCGAAAAAGGCCTCACGCTTCTGCTCTTTCATATATCTTGCAGCCATTTTCAAGCGTTTTCTTGCAGCCTTGTTCGCACGGCGACGTTTAACACCGCTAATGTTCATGCTGTCACTGATTCGCTTGCGATAAATGACGAACACGGCAATGAATGCTGCCAACGGGATGAAGAGGCATAGGAAGAACAACGGAGAGAAGAGGAAGAACTCATCTCGCTTTACAAGCGAATTATCCGTGTGAATATAACGCAAATCCTTGCCAAGATACTGCACCTGTTCTCGAGAATTACCAGAGAACACCGGAGTATTGCTTGTTTGAGTTCCGTCGCCCTTGCTCACATGAATGGTGAATGGTCCCTGCGTTTTTGTCACGTACTTGCCCTGCTGTGGATTGAAATAGACAAACGACATGGCGGGTATCTCAAAATCGCCATCACGTCGAGGTATTATCAGATATTCTGCCGATTTTGTTCCTTTATAACCATGCGAAGTGACATCAATATTCACGTTTTCGCTTGGATCGAACGTATCGAAATCAGAGTGTAGCTGAGGTTTTGGAAGTGTCAGTAACTTCAGATTGCCCTCACCCGTAACGCTGACTTTCACCTGAACACTATTATCAACCGTAACATCTGTCGGTGAAACACTTACTGAGAAATTGAAATCACCTACGCCGCCACTTGTCTTGGTTGTGCTCTGAGGCAATGGCTTAACATCGACCGAAACGGCATTACTCCTGACAAGTCGCTTGACCAACTGAACATCGTCGAAGAAACTGTCAAAGAATCCGCCACCGCCACGCGACGAACGCTGCTTGACTACGAATTCATATTCCGTCGGATTGATTGTCAACTTGCCACTCTTTTGCGGTATAAGCATCTGAATGTCAGCGACTGCAGCATCCCAATACTTACCATCGTATTGTTCCTGCGAGAACTGAAGCTGGCCACCGCCACGCAAGTCTGAAGTTACAAACTGAGTCAAATCCGGCTGCTTGATATCAGAAATCTGCTGCAGATGTGCTCGCGTATAGATCTTTGTAGTGAGCACAACCGGCTCGCCTTCATATACAGACGTACGATTGAGCGACTGAACAATAACAATGTCTGATGACTGCTTTGACTGCGACTGACTCGTCTGCGAACCGGCACTTGACTGCTGCTGATTATTCTGAGGGACACTGGCATCGGCAGCTACGACATTAATCGTAACAGGAGCCGACGATATCTGCTTGCCGCCCGACGTTATTCTAGCCGCAGGAATTGTGAATGTACCCTCTTTTTTTGCCTTCAGAATAAAAGTAAACGTACTCTGATACGACTGTTTCATGTCGCCATTGATGATCTGAATGCTGCGCGAAGTGGATTGCGATGGTCCCATCAAGACGTCAAAATCCTCTGTATCACCCAATCGCATGTCGCTGCCATCGGCATTAAGGACATACGAAAGATTAAACCTATCCCCCACTCTCACCGTCTTTGGCGCACGGACATCAAATGTCACATCGTCGCAATATCCCACAAGCGGAATAAGCGAGACGAGAAGAAATGTCAAATATCTCAATATTTTCATCTGAGTCATCCTCATTATTAATGAATTATGCTGCAAATTTAATAACTATCGCTCAAAAAAGCTCTTACCAGTTCTTTTCAATCTTGCGTTTTTGAGCCTCTTTCATCTGCTTCCGCTCTTCCTGCAATTTGTTCTCATCAGACTGGATGGCATTCAAAAGACGCTCGGCATCTTCACGCGACATTTCAGACTGCTGCTGTTGTTGCTGTTGCTGGTCTTGATTCTGCTCCTGTTCTTGTTGCTGCTGTTGCTGTTCTTGCTGTTGTTGCTGCTGATCCTGATTCTGGTTTTGGTTTTGATTTTGATTTTGGTTATTCTGCTGATCATCAAGAAGTTTCTTGGCAGCTACAAGGTTATATCGCGTCTCATCGTCCAAAGGATTATTCTTTAAAGCCTTCTTAAAATCCTCGATACTCTTCTCTATTTCCTGCTTTGCAAAATGACAATCACCAATATTATGATAGAGCTGAGCCAGACGCTCTTTCGATGTCTCTTTAGATGCCAACTGACTATATTTTTCTATCGCCTCATCATACTTCTGCTGCTTGAAAAGCGAATTAGCATAATTATAGTTCGCTTCGTAAGAATCAGGATTGATAGCCATTGCCTTAACAGAAGCCTCCTGAGCCTGCTCAAAAAGGCTGTCGTGATATAGCTTATAGCTATCACGGATATGTTTTCTCTCATTCTGAGCCATGACAGCAACAGACGAGAACAATATCATAAGCAAAAACAACTGTCTCATTTTCATTTGTTTGGTTGGATGAAAAGATCTTTATTCTCATTTTTTCGGCTAAAAATATCAAAGCCAGACAACTTTGGATTCTTTCGACCAAGAATGAGCAAATCGATAAGCAAAAGAATAAGTACAACGATTTCAAAGTACTGGAATCGCTCGTTATATGCCGTGAACACTTTTGCCTCAAATTCAGCCTTTTCGATGGAATTAAGTTCCTCGACAAGCGAATTTATGCCACTGCGGATGTTGTTTGCTGGCACATATGCACCATTTCCGGCAGCAGCGATCTGCATCAACATCTGCTCATCTATACGAGTGATAACAACCTGTCCGTCACTGTCTTTGATAAAGTTTCGCTGATCACCAGGAATCACTGGCACAGGTGCGCCTTTTGTCGTTCCCATGCCGACTGTATAGACCTTGATGCCCATCTGAGCCGCACGTGCAGCAGCCTGTGCTGCATCATCCTCGTGGTTCTCGCCATCGGTGATGACGATTATTGCACGGTTAATGTTTTCTTGCGATGAAAACGAGTTGACGCACAGATTGATGGCTGCACCAATTGCCGTTCCCTGAGTTGGGACAATGTTCGTGTTGATTGACTGAAGAAACATCTTCGCAGATGGATAGTCTGTCGTAATCGGCAACTGGACATAGGCCTGTCCGGCAAAGACAACAATGCCCAGACGATCGTCGCCAAGTTTGTCAACCAAACGCGAAATGGCCATTTTTGCCATATCAAGACGAGATGGTGTGATATCCTGCGCGTTCATTGAATTTGACACGTCAAGAGCAATCATCAGTTCAATGCCTTTTCGCTTTGTCGTTTCAAGTTTCGCACCAAACTGAGGTCCTGCCATGACGAAGACCTGAAGTGCAAAGGCTATCAGCAAAATCCAGCTTTTGAGGCGGAAACGCTTGTCGCTCATTGCAGGCATGAGGTGAGAAATGAGACTCATTTCGCCAAATGTCTCAAACGCCTTCTTTCGCTTACGTCCAAAATAGAACATGAGCGCCGCAATCGCCGGAATGATAACGAGCAGATATAAATAGTTTGGATGTGCAAATCTGAATGCTTCCATTTTTATACTATGGCAAAGTTCTTAATATTGTATTGCGCAACACGACTTCAAGCAGCAACAGAAGCATTGCAACTATTGCAAACGGAAGATACTCTTCTGTCTTCTTTGTGTATTCACGCACTTCAAGAATCGTTTTCTCCATCTGATCAATCTCTTCATAGATTGTCTGAAGGCTTTTCTTATTTGTTGCGCGGAAATATTTTCCGCCAGTCATGTCGGAAATCTGTCTCATCAGTTCCTCATCAATCTTGACCTCAACATCTTGATATTGAGTTCCGAACGCTGTTGTAACCGGCATTGGCGCAGTTCCGATGGAACCGACTCCAACGGTATAAACTCGCACTCCGAATGTCTGCGCGATTTCAGCAGCTTTGATTGGTGTAATTTCACCGGCATTGTTGCATCCGTCTGTCAAGAGAATGACAACTTTACTTTTTGCCTTGCTATCTTTGATGCGACTTATCGATGTTGCCAGGCCCATGCCAATAGCAGTACCGTCTTCAAGCATACCCATTCTGACATCATTGAACAGATTTGTCAGAGCGGCATGGTCGGTTGTCAGCGGACACTGAGTGAAACTTTCGCCAGCAAAAATAACCAAACCGATGTTATCATTTGGGCGATTTGAAATAAACTGAATACCGACATCTTTTGCGGCTTCAAGTCTGTTTGGCTTGAAGTCAAGTGCCTGCATACTGCCCGATATATCTATCGCCATAACAATGTCGATACCTTCTGTCTTCTCGTCGTGATAGCTATTTGTCGATTGTGGACGCGCCAATACGCAAACTACAGCCACCAGCGCCAACATTCTGAGAACCATTGGCAAATGGCGCAGATAGCTCTTCCACGAACTCGTCTGTCCATCAAATGGCTTAAGAGTCGAGAACTGCATCGTTGCATTCAACGAATGGCGTTTCCACACATACCACGCGACATACAAAGGTATGATTGCGAGCACGAAGAAATAGCCGGGATGCAAGAATGTTATTCCGTTCATCATGACTGCGCCTCCTCTCTCTTAGCGTCGGATTTGTCTGCATTCGAATTATTGGCAGCAACGAAACGCGTCTTCTGAACAAACTCCATTGCATGTTTCATCGCCATGTCATTCTCATCAGGGAGAGGCTCATGCTTGGCAAACTTCACAAAGTCTGCAGTTTCAAGGACGTTGCGGAGCTGATTGCAATCAGCCTTGTCGTCAACAATTCCGTCCAGACTTGTCATAATCTCGTCTGTCGTACTCTCCATTGCATTAACACCATAACGCTCCGACACGTACTTACGAAGCGTATCCGTTATGCTTGAATAATATTCTTTAAACTGATTTTTCTGCCAGAGTTTTTCCTCTTTGATTTTTTCAAGCGAACGCATTGCAATAACATCGCAAGGCTCAACGAACTTAGGCTTTGAAGGCTTCTCGCCTCTGGCCAAAGCCTTACGCTTCTGATAATAGCGATAAATGAAATACGATGCAACAATCAGCACTAATGCAATCACAATCCATGGCCAATATTGCAAAAATTCAGCGAATGTAAATGGAGCGTCCTTGACATCCTTGACGTCACAGATCGCGACACTATGCGTCTGCTCGTCAACCTGTATGTTCTGAAAAGGGTTTACGACATTGAGCGCCATGTCATTCGTCTGTGCTTTCTGTCCGCCGTCAATTTCAAGAATGTCAATTGGTGGAATGTAGTGCAGACCAGAGTCGAATGATGTGACAAGATAACGCTGCATCAACTGGACAATGCCATTGCTGACAACGGTGTCGACAGGCGAAACCTCAACAATCTCGATATCTTTCGTAATTGTGTCGCTCAACTGATGAAAAACCGCGTTAACTCCTTCCGGATAAGCAGCAACCACATTGAATCCGACCTGACCACCAATCACGATGGTCATCGAATCGAGCGATGCCTCAGCCTTGCATGTCTGCGCTTCCATTTGAAGCGCAAAAGCACACATCAACGCAAGCAATATAGATCTAAAAAATCGCATTTAAATTATTGATTTTTATCGTTTTATTATCATTATGCTCTCTGCTTGAAAAGTTTGAGAAGCTGCTTGACATAATCCTCATCTGTTCGTACCATCACATTGTCAACGCCTGCTTTGGTGAACGTCGTCTGCAAGTTGTCGATACGTTGTTTCCACTGCGCACTATAATGCTTGCGAAGCGTCTCACTCGATGTATCAATCCACTGCTGACGACCTGTTTCAGCATCAACAGCAAGCATCATACCGACATCTGGAAGAATGCCTTCGCGCTGATCATATATATGAAGTGCGACAACGTCGTGTTTGTGATTGGCTATTCGAAGCGATTTTTCGAAATCGGCATCCATGAAGTCTGAAATCACAAAGGCTGTGCATCGTTTTTTGATTGCACTCGTCAAATAGCGCAAAGCCTCATTGAGCGACGTACCTCGATTCTCAGGGGTGAATGTCAGAAGTTCTCGGATTATGTGAAGAACATGCTTCTTGCCTTTTTGTGGCGGAATAAAATGCTCGACACGATCCGAAAAGAAGATAACACCGATCTTATCGTTGTTCTGAATAGTCGAGAACGCCAACGTTGCAGCAATCTCCGTCACCAGATTCTTCTTGAAGCGCTCGCTCGTACCGAATTCACGAGAACCCGAAACGTCGATCAAAAGAACAACCGTATTCTCGCGCTCCTCTTCAAACACTTTGATAAACGGGCGATTCATACGTGCCGTCACGTTCCAATCGATATTGCGGACATCGTCACCGTACTGGTATTCACGGACTTCGCTAAATGTCATACCACGTCCCTTGAAAGCCGAATGATACTCACCGGCAAAGATGTGGTTCGACAATCCACGTGTCTTAATCTCGATTTGACGAACTTTCTTTATTAAATCAGTTGTTTCCAAAGTCGTTAAGTTTTTGTGTTTCAAGTCAAAGGACTGCACGACAATACCTTTTTGAACGCAGGCAATCCCTGTCTATCAACTCTTAATCACTAAGGCACCTCAACCTGGTTGAGAATTTCGCTGATGATTTCATCGCTTGTCACATTGTTTGCCTCAGCTTCATAGGTAAGGCCAATACGATGACGCAAAACATCATGGCAAACAGCACGAACATCTTCAGGAATCACATAGCCACGACGCTTGATGAACGCGTATGCTTTTGCAGCCATTGAGAGGCTGATTGAAGCACGTGGCGAAGCACCGCAAGAAATCATCTCAACGAATCGATCAAGCTTATACTGCTCTGGATAACGTGTTGCAAACACGATGTCAACGATATATTTCTCAATCTTCTCATCCATATAAACATCCTTCACAACCTCACGAGCACGTACAATATCGTCTGGCTTGAGCAACTTGCTTGGCTGTGGGAACTGCTTGAGAAGGTTATTGCGGATAATGAGCTGTTCCTCTTCCTTCTTAGGATAATCAATGATGACCTTCAACATAAAACGGTCAACCTGTGCCTCTGGCAGCGGATAAGTACCTTCCTGCTCAATAGGGTTCTGAGTTGCCATCACGAGGAATGGCTTTGCCATCTTGTAAGTCTGGTCGCCGATTGTCACCTGACGCTCCTGCATAGCTTCGAGCAATGCACTCTGCACCTTCGCCGGAGCACGGTTTATCTCATCGGCCAGGATGAAATTCGAGAAGATAGGACCTTTCTTAACGACAAATTCTTCTGTCTTCTGGCTATATATGAGCGTACCGAGAATATCGGCAGGCAACAAATCCGGAGTAAACTGGATACGGGCAAAATCCGCATCGACAATCTTTGCCAACGTGTTAATTGCCAATGTCTTGGCAAGACCTGGCACACCTTCAAGCAAAATATGGCCATCAGACAAGAGACCAATGAGAAGGCTCTCTACAAGATGCTTCTGACCAACGATAACCTTGTTCATCTCCATCGAGATGAGATCAACAAATGAGCTCTCCTGCTTTATGCGCTCGTTGAGCTCCTTAATTTCAATTGCGTCCATTATTAATCTATGGTGTTTTTCTTTTTATTTTCCTTTTTATTCGCAATAGCGACAATGCAAAGATAGCTTTTGTTTTTGCTCATTCATCACGAAAAAGCAATTATTCAACAAACGTCAGATTTCGCCATACGAATGACTGTTTCCATCCAACAAAAGCATGACCTATCGCTTCTGGATAAGCAACCAAGCATCGGCATATATCAAGAACTTGCGCTTGATTTGCCCAAGCATCTTTCGTGCTGTACTTTCAGTTTCTGCGTTGAGTATTGCAACGCGGTAGAGGCCATCCTCATTCTCCATAATACTTGGATTATAACCTTGATTTGCAACTGCTTCGCTTGCTGCTCGTGCGTTTTCAAGTCTCTTGAACGAACCAATTATCACATAAAAGCGGCCGTCAACTTCGCTCTTTGTTTCAACAACGGTCACCTTCTCTTCGCGAGCTTTTGCTTCTGCGGCAAGTCTTGACTCCTCTTCTTCAGCTTTAGCCTTGGCATCATCAAGAACCTTCTGAGCAGCAGCGTTCACCTCTGCAGCCTTTGCTTCCACATCAGCCTTTGCACGTTGTGCTGCAGCCTCGGCTTCACGACGCTTCTTTTCTGCCGCAAGTTCAGCAGCCTCGCGTTCTGCCTTGAGTTGCTCTTCGCTCTTTACTTTAGGCGTTTGCTGTGTTGTATTATTTGTTTTGCCAAGGCTTGATGAGCCTTTGTGTGATGCACACGATACGCAAGCTGCAGCAAGCATGCCAACAACTGCAATCTTCAATGTCTTCATATCGTTTTTGTTTGCTTAATATTCTAATTGGCAAAGATAAAACTTTGTTTTCCCATGAACAAAAATTTCACCATATAACTGCCATTCAGAAACGACATTAGCCACACTTTCCATTCTACAAATGCATATTTTGCATACAACAAAAAAGCATCGCCACGTTTTGTAGCGATGCTTCACATATAATAGAAACTGCCTTATTAGCTAAACATGGATTTCATTCGCGAGAAGAATCCAGCCTTGTCATTCTGCGATGGCTTGAATGAAGACGAATCCTTGAGTTGCTCAACAATCTTCACTTCATCTTTTGTGAGCGACTTCGGAACAAAAATATCAACGCGCACAAGCAAATCACCCTTTGAACGGCTATTTACCTCAGGCAGACCTTTACCTTGCAATCTGAGAACCTTGCCTGGCTGAGTACCTGCCTCTATTTTCAGACGGACCTTACCATCAACAGTCGGAACCTCAACCTGAGTACCAAGCAAAACATCCGGGATGCCCAAGTAAAGGTGATAGATAAGGTTCGAACCATCACGGACAAGCTCGTCATGCGGTTCTTCATCAATAACTACATATAGATCGCCATTCACGCCGCCACCACGAGCAGCATTGCCTTTGCCGGCAACATTGAGTTGCATTCCAGCTTCTACGCCCGCAGGAATCTTTACAGTTACAACCTCTTCTTCCTCAACAAGGCCTTCGCCATGACAATGCGGACATTTATCTGTGATTGTCTTTCCTTCTCCATGGCAGTATGGACAAGTCTGCTGACTCTGCATAGGACCAAGGAACGACTGTACGACCTGTGTAATCACACCTGTTCCATGGCAATGCGAACAAGTCTTGATTGCCGAAGAATCCTTGGCTCCAGAGCCGTTGCAATGCTTGCATTGAACCTGTTTCTTGACCTTGAACTTCTTTTCTACGCCGTTGGCAATTTCGCTCAAATTGAGTTTTACCTTAACACGAAGACTCGAGCCTTTATGAACACGCTGACCGCCACGGCTGCGACCTCCGCCGAAACCAAAGCTGCCAAAAATATCACCAAACTGGCTGAATATATCATCCATTGACATACCGCCACCGTAGAAGCCGCCACCACCGCCACCACCTTCGAAGGCAGCATGGCCAAACTGATCATACTTTGCTTTCTTGTCTGAATTCGACAAGACATCATATGCCTCGGCAGCCTCCTTAAATTTCTCTTCAGCCTCCTTATCACCTGGATTCTTGTCCGGATGATACTTGATAGCCAGCTTACGATAAGCTTTTTTTATCTCATCGGCCGATGCGCCTTTACTGACGCCCAGAACCTCATAATAATCTCTCTTAGCCATTGCCATTCATTTTATTGACATACAACAACTTTTGCAAAACGTATCACCTTGTCACCCATCATATAGCCCTTTTCGACACAATCGAAGACTTTGCCCTTGAGGTCTTCTGACGGAGCAGGAATCGTTGTAATTGCTTCGTGAACATCCGCATCAAAAGTCTCACCTTTGGCTGGAATCTCACTCACGCCCTTCTTTGTCAGGAATTCGGAGAATTTCTTATGAATAATCTCAACACCTTCCTTGAGCGATGCAACGTCCGCCGCATCTGTCATGTGTTGAAGGCCACGCTCAAAATCATCCATAACAGGAAGCAAGCCCACAAGGATGTCGCTTCCTGCACCCTTGATAAGATCAGCCTTCTCCTTCATCGTACGCTTACGATAGTTGTCATATTCGGCAGCCAGGCGTACATATTTGTCATTGGCCTCAGCCAATTTGTTTTTCAATTCTGTCAACTCATCAACAGGCTGTGCCTCTTCCGAGTTCTCTTCCTTTGCTTCATCCGCAGGCATCTCGTCCGCTGCAGCTGTTGTTTCTGCTGTCTTTTCGTCCTGAACATCGTTCTGGATATCTTCTTCTTTCTGCTTATTCAGTTCTTCTGCTGACATAACTATATTTTATTTTCTTTTTTATTCAAACTTATACGCACGCGTTGTGCAATAGCCTTGCCAAGCGTGCTAATCATGACAAATTGGCGCAAATATACACACAAAAAAAGGCAGTGCGAAAAAACACTGCCATTTTGCTGACATAATATCTGCCATTTTGTCTTATTTCAGCAAACCATTCAGGACCTCGCGCAATTTTTGACCACGAAGATTTTTTGCCAAAATTATGCCATTCTCATCAATCAAGAAATTTGACGGTATGCTATGAATCCTGTATTTCTGCGCTGCCTTGCTCTTCCATCCGCCAAAATCGCATACATGCGACGGCCAAACGAGACTATCTCTGGCAATTGCTGATTTCCATCGATCAGGATTGTTATCGAGCGAAACACTGTAGATATCAAAACCTTTTCCGCACTGGAATTCCTTGTCTTTAAACTCCTTATATGCCGCAACGACATTCGGATTCTCATAACGACACGGGCCACACCACGATGCCCAGAAATCGACAAGCACAACCTTGCCCTTGAGCGCACTAAGAGACATTGCCCGACCTTCTGGATTATTATAAAAAAGCTCAGGAGCCTTATTGCCAACCTCCAAACCGACAGTCTGCGCTTCTGCAACAACCGACATCAAGACAACGGCAAGCGCTATTAATATCCTTTTCATATTTTTCGAGTGATAGTTATACTATTTAGTTTACCCATTTTTCGTGCCAAAAAAACTAAGCACAAGTGCAAATATAAGTTTTTTTGTCGAACTCACACATAAAACACAAAAAAAGACGCAGCAATATGTGTGCTACGTCTTCACCAAATTAACATCCTAAAAAAATGCGTTGTCTTTTTTCTTTTAATCGCAAAGCATTTCCAATGTCGAATTCAACGTCTGAACGTTGAAATCTCGAGCCACCACCATGCCGTCGGCGTCAATCAGGAGATTGACCGGACGATAGACATCAAAGAGCTTTGCCCAATCTGAGTCGATGCCCTTGTAGTCACAAATGTGATGGAAACTTTCAGTACCATCCGTTTGAATGGCCTTACGCAGAGGAGCCTTAAACTTGTCAAGCGAAATGCTAACCACGTCAATGCCGTTGCCATTATGGAACTGTCGGCCCTCAAATTCTTGCTTCAACTGAAGCAACTTGTAACTGTTAATGCGCGACTGCGCATCATAAGACGCCCAAAAATTCAGAACTATCATCTTGCCCTTAAGGCTGTCTGAACTGATAGAACCGCCACAAACCTGTTCGATTCCGTCTATGCTCGAAATCTGATCTGCATAGACCTGCGATTCGGCCTCTTTCTTGTTTGAAGAGAGGAGCATCAACGACGCAAATCCTCCCACAATCAAAAGTTTAGTCTTTAATCGTTTGTTGTTTATCATTCTTTCGTATTTCTTAGACTGCACATGGCACGACATCAGTCCTGAGACCTCAAAATCAGCAATGCTTCATGCGACAATGACTAATCATTGTGGCTCGCACTAACCAGCCTAAAATCAACGGTGCAAAGTTATGGCAACATTTTATGATAGACACAAAACTATATGTTAAATAAAAGTTTCCGTTCCTCAAGCGCTACTTATTTTTAATTCATTTCACTGAATATCAACCGATTATAAATTAGTTAAAGAATTATAATCAAAAAGGGGAACTTCCCTTCAGAAGTCCCCCTTTTGAGCATAAGTGGCTATATACAACTATTCTGTTTCAGTAAAATCTTCCGGCAACATTATAATAGTCTTGCAATTATTATCGCGAAGAATCACGTCATTGATATAATTACGAATATCGTCAGACGAAATAGCCTTTACAAAGTCTTCATAACCTTCATTTGTTCTATCCAAAACAATTCTGTCAATCAACAATGACTGCCAATAGCTATTGGTACGCTGCGAATCCGCATAATTCTTGAGCTGGAACTTACGGACATTTTCAAGTTCTTCTGAAGTGACGCCATTGCGTGCAATATCGTTGATGGATTCACGCATGAGGAGCAATACCGAGTCACATTTTGATGGAGTAAATGGCGCAAGAATCTGCATCACATATTGTTCATCATCCTGCACTCCACCCACATTCACAGAATATGCGAAACCGGCTTCCTCACGAATTGTCTTTACATATCTCGCATCGAGAATGCTCGACAAGAACTTCATGATAACGCTTTCACGAACCGTATAGTTTCTGTCGCCAGTCCACATTTGGCATACATACGCCTGAGGCGTCTCCATCTGACGTGTGAATCTATTCTCGAGACTTCCCGCAACATATTTTGGTGCCTTCCTGCGAATTTCACGACTCTTCACGCCTGGAAGAGGAGCAATATATTGCTCGACAAAAAGCTTCAGCGAGTCAGCATTGAATGCACCCGTGAAGAAGAAATCAAAATCGCCAACTGAAGCAAAGCGCGATTCATACATCTTGCGATAAACGTCGTAGCTGACATTATCAATATCAGCCTTCTTGAATCTGCGAGTTCGAGGATTGTTGCCATAGACCGCAGCCATGAGAGAATCATTGAAAGCAATAGTCGGCTGTTTCTCTGCGTTGTCAAGTGACGTACGCATCTGGTTGATCAACATGTTATATGAATCAACATCATTGGCAGGAGCTTGGAATCGCAAGTATATGAGTTCGAAAAGTGTACGCAAATCCTTTGGCGTAGAATTGCCATAGAGATTGTCTGACTGCCAACTGAGTGAAACATTTGCTGTGACCTGCTTGCCTGACATCTTCTTGTACAGGTCACTGCTATTGAATGAGCCAATGCCTGTTGCACTAGCAATATCATTGAAGACTTTTGCTGTAACATCATCATTTTCATCAACATACATACGGCCGCCATGGCTTCGTGCACTCATCAGGACTTCTGAATTATTAAAGTCCGTCTGACGGAAGAATACGCGAGCGCCATTCTGAAGTGTCCACACTGTATAGCCATGATCGAAAGCCTCTTCTTTAGAGATTTTACCCATCGCTGGCAATTCAGCAACAAAAGGCTCATCGTTCACATTATCCATATAAGCCTCCAGCTCAGCATTTCTAGCGTTGTCAACAGCCTTTTTGAGTTGTTCCGGAGTCGGCAAAACGACATCGTCCTTGTCTGGATAGAGACCAAAAACAACAAAATTTTTCTCAACTGACGCAGTCAGGGATGCAATAGCATCCGAAATCACCTGAGGAGACAAAGCCGTGGCCAACATCTTAAAAGTCTGGAAATCGACCTCAAGGCCTGGAGATGGTGCATTGTCGATAAAGTGACGAACGTATTCGTTGATATAATAACTGTTTTTCTGTTTATCACGATTTTCATACGCTTTTTCGACCTGACTCAGAATTTCGTCCTTGGCACGGGAAATCTCTGTTGGAGTTATGCCAAAACGGCGAGCACGCTCAATTTCACGCATTGCCGCATCGACTGCTTCGGCGTTCTGTCCCGGCTTTGGAACAACCGTGAGCTGGAGTGCATCACAAGTCTTCGAAATGAGGTATTCTCCATAGCTCACCCCAGCGTAAACGAACGGACAATCCTCCATCTTAGCGATCTCATCGAGACGTATATTCAGCGAGTTACAGATGGTTCCCATAACGAACTGCTCAACGTAACTTGCCACGGTGCCCTTCATTTCACGACTTAGAGGTTCTCCTTTAAAGCAAAGCCATATTTCCGGCGAGCTCATCTCCTTATCCTTATCGATAACGTAGATAGACTCTTCATTTACAGGAACTTCATAGGTCTCGAACTTTGCAGCATTCTCCGGCATTTTGATATCTGAGAATCCGTTGATTATACGCTTCTCAATATCATCTACATCCACATCGCCGACGACAATAATTGCTTGAAGATCCGGACGGTACCATTTTTCGTAATATTCACGCAAGAACTTTGGCTCGAAATTATCCACAACGCTCATCAAACCAATCGGCATACGCTTTCCATAGCGAGAACCTGGATAAAGTGTTTCCAGATTGCGATTGAGAATACGCATAAAAGCCGAAGAACGCATGCGCCATTCCTCATGAATCACACCACGTTCCTTGTCGATTTCAGCAGCTTCGAGCAATAGTCCATCACTCCAGTCGCGCAAAATGAGCAAACATGAATCAATATTTTCCGTCAGGACCGGAACATCATTTATGTTATATACCGTCTCGTCTGTCGATGTATATGCATTCAGATTTTCTCCGAACTTAACTCCAATAGACTCGCAATAATCTACAATTCTATTTCCTGGAAAATGCTTGGTTCCGTTGAAACACATGTGCTCAAGGAAATGAGCGAGACCACGCTGCTCTTCCTCCTCCTGGACAGAGCCGACCATCTGAGCAATGTAGAAATTGGCACGCTCGCGAGGCTCTTCATTGTGGCGTATATAGTACGTCAGGCCATTTTCCAAACGGCCATAACGGACTGCTGGATCGAGAGGCAGCGTTTGATACTGTGCAACCGCAACATTGCAGGCAACAAGGCCAACAACCATCGCGAATGCACTTTTTGCATTACGTAATAACATCGGTTTATGATTTTTGTTTGGTTAATTTATCGGAGTGTACTTCAAAGATCGGTCACATTTGAATTATGTCGCAAAAAAAAGTTGAACTCGATGTTCAACTTCATTTATTTATCTAAGCTTGTGAGCCGTCTTTAGATTTTTCAGTATCGTAAAGGCCCTATCGACATCTTCCTCAGCTACGATTATTGAGAATTCGTTGGTTGTCGATACCACTTCCTTCACGTTAATTCCTTCCCATGCGATAAACTTCATGATCTGATAATAGAAGCCGCATGCCTGGACATTATTCGCAGGAAGTTTGAGAGTTATGGCAGACAAATTGTCGTTGCGGAACGAGCATTCTTCGCCTTCAAAGTTCTTGTCGACGATAGAGCAATAGTCTGAACCGATAATGACAGTTGACTCGAAGACACCACGGACTGTAGTATAGAATGCGTCATTGCTGCTGCTGAGCTGATTCATCACACCATTGAGACATTCGAGAATCGTTGCGCTATTGCGGAATGTATAATCAGTCAAGTTCGAACGGACAATTATGTCACCGATTTGGCTGAGCACGGCTTCATAAGAGCCGAAGCCACTATTTTCGAGGCTTGGCACAAGTCGGTTGAGGGCCATAACAATGGCACCTTGCTTAACATCTTTCTGCACGAGGCTTTCGACCAAAGGGTGAATCTGTCGGGCAAGCGACGAGATATTGAGCAAACCCTCTGAGAGTGCTTCCATGATAAAAGGCTTAACCTTAACGACTTTTTCTACGGCCTGACTGATTGTCATCGTGTATAGTATTTAAATATTTATGCCGCAAAAATACGAATTGTTAATTGATTAACAAAGCGAATAAATAATTATTTTCCATCATCCAAAATCATAATGAAAGATTTTATAACTTTGCATCCAATTGATTAGACGAAAAGCAAGATATAAAAGATTATGAATAAATTCATGCTCCAAGGCTCAATTGCCGCCCTCGTCACTCCATTCAAGAAAGACGGCAGCATTGATATGAAGGCTTTCGACGCGATGCTCGAAGCACATGTTGCAGGCGGCACAAAAGGTGTTGTCGTTTGTGGCACCACAGGTGAGACTCCAACATTGAGCGAAACGGAAGACGCAGAGATGTTCCGCCATGCAGTAGAACGCGTTGGCGGTCGCATGACTGTCATTGCAGGAACAGGTAGCAACTCGACACAGAGCTGCATCAAATACACTCAGAATGCCGTATCGGCCGGTGTTGATGCTGTTTTGGTTGTTGGTCCATATTACAACAAGCCAACATCGAAGGGTATGTATTTGCATTTTTCGGAATTGGCAAAAAACATCGACGTACCTATTATATTATATAATGTACCAGGTCGCACTGGTTCGGCAATCAAGCCAGACGTTGCAATTCAGCTCGCTGCTGACCACAAGAACATTGTCGGCATCAAGGAAGCGAGTGGAAATCTCCATAACATCGAATATCTGTTGAAGCATCGTCAGGAAGGTTTCCGTGTATATAGCGGCGACGACGGCATTGCAATGATGTGTAATTTGCTCGGTGCCGACGGCTGTATCTCTGTTGCGGCAAACGTATTCCCAAAAGAATTCAGCCAGATGATGGAGCTTTCGATTGCCGGCGACGCAAAAGCAGCACGTGAGATTCATTTCAAGTATTGCAAGCTCATGGATTTGCTCTTCGTAGAATCTAATCCTATTCCTGTTAAAGCTGCATTGGCAGCGATGGGCATGATTGAGGAAGTCTACAGAGCACCATTGTGTGCAATGGAAGAGAGCAACAAGAAGCTGCTTCTCGATGAGATGAAGAGTCTCAAACTCATCTAAAAAAAACGAGAATGGATAACGAGAAAGTAATATTTGAAGGCACGCCATCGCAATGGAACAATTTCAAGGTCTATGCGGTGTGCTTTCTATTGTGCTGGCTCGTTGTTCCAATTTTTGTGGCCATATATCACTACTTCAAGACAAAGTCGGAATTGACGACAATCACTACGCTCAAGATTGTAACTGAGCGAGGAGTCTTTTCGCGCGAGATGAACGAAATTCTTCTTCAGCGTGTAACTGACGTGAAACTCAACCAATCATTCGGGCAACGTATTCTCGGTCTTTCCGACATTTCAGTCTTCTCTACCGATCAGACAAGCGGCTTACTCAAGATTGAGTCTATCCGCGACGGCAAACGCATCTGGAATGAGTTGCGTGAGTCTGTTGCGACTTGCCGCCAGAACATCAAGGAAATTGAGCAAAGAATCGTCTGACATGGAGGAAATTCAATGAGAATATTCATAGCAGGCGCAGGTGCTGTGGGCACCCACTTGGCAAAACTCTTTGTCGATTCGGATCATGAGGTAACACTCATGGACGAGGACGATAGCAAATTGCAACAGGTCGAGAGCCATCTTGACCTAATGACGCGACGTGGATGTATGACATCGTTGGCAGACTTGAAAAATGCCGACGTTGAAAGGACAGACCTTTTCATTGCCGTGCCGCCTTCGCGCGACATGAGTATTTTGGCGTGCGTATTGGCAAAAAAACTTGGAGCCAAGACGACAATTGCACGAGCAAACATGTCGGAATATCTTAAGCCGAACAATCTTGATTTTTTCCGTCAACTCGGTGTCGACGAAATAATCTACCCTGAGCAATTGGCTGCTTTTGAAGCAGTTGAATCGCTCAAAAAAGTCGGCATTCGTCAATGGTATGAATCATCAGACGGAAAAATCGTCCTCAGTGTCATCAAGGTACGCGAAGGAGCGCCACTGCTGAACATCCCATTTGCTGAAATAGATGCCGAGAAGAAAAAGCGCTTCAATATTGTTGCCATATATCGACAAGGCGATACGATCATTCCTCACGGAAGTGACATGCTGAAGCATGGAGACCTTGCATATTTTGTTTCGACGCACGACACCCTTCCGCTTATTCTCGAAGATGCTGGAAAGGAACAATACGACATCAAGAACGTGATGATCGTAGGCGGAAGCCGGGTAGGCAACCTCATCGCCCGCAAACTCGAAAACATGGGCGGTTATAACGTAAAACTCATCGAACTCAATCACGATCGTTCGATGCAGCTTGCGAACAGCCTTGAAAACACGCTCATCATCAATGGCGACGGACGAAATCTTGAGTTGCTGAAAGATGAAGGCATCAGCAAGATGCAGGCTTTCGTTGCAGTCACCGACAATGCCGAAATAAACATTCTGGCATGTCAGCTTGCAAAGAAAATGGGCATCCGCAAGACGGTTGCAGAGGTCGAGAACCTCGACTACATACCGCTTGCAGAAGGTATCGGAATCGGCACATTGCTCAACAAGAAACTGATTGCCGCGAGCCACATCTATAGATACACGCTTCATGCGCATGCTGCCTACGTGAAATGCCTCACGTCCAACAATTCAGAGATGCTCGAACTTGTTGCACAGCCTGGTTCAAAAATCACGAAATCGCAAATCAAGGACTTGAGTCTGCCAAAAGACATGAACATCGGAGCGATTGTAAGAGACAACGAAGTGTTGATTGCATCGGGCCAGATGCAGATATTGCCATACGACAAAGTAGTCATGTTTGCCATGCAGAGTTGCATACACAAAATTGAAAAGCTCTTTGTGTGATGGGACGAATTCTGGCAATAGACTATGGCAAAAAGAGATGCGGACTTGCAGCAAGTGATCCAATGAAGATTATTGCAAATGGTCTGACAACGGTTGCCACGACGGAACTGTTTGATTTTATCAGTCAATATGTTGCAAAAGAACAGGTTGAGTGCATCGTGATGGGGAAACCGACAAAGGTTACGGGCGAAGATTCGGAGACGATGAAATATATCACGCCTTTTGTCAACAGACTGAGGAAAAATTTCCCTTCGATTCCTGTCGAAATGGTTGACGAACGCTTCACGACAAAACTTGCCTTTCAAGCAATGATTGACGGCGGAGTCAAAAAAAAGGGCCGAGACAATAAAAACGGGACTGTTGACATGGTCAGTGCAACAATAATCCTGCAGACATATATGGAAAGCGTTTTACATTAACAACATAAAACACACTATATCAATATGCTACTACCAATAGTTCAATACGGACATCCAATTTTGCGAAAGATGTCCGAAGACATCACCAAGGACTACGAGAATCTGCAAAAGCTCATTGCAGACATGTACGAGACGATGTATAAAGCTGAAGGCATCGGCATTGCGGCGCCACAGATCGGCAAGAATATACGTCTTTTTGTAATCGATGCGACTCCATGTGTTGAGGACTATCCGGAAGTAAAGGATTTCAAACGTGTGTTCATCAACGCACATATTGTTGAGAAAAGCGAAGCAACAACGAGCACAAGCGAAGGTTGCCTCAGTCTGCCAGGAATCAGCGAAGAAGTTCGTCGAAGCACATCCATCAGAATCAAATATCTGGACGAAAATTTCGAAGAGCATGACGAAGTCATAAGTGGCTATTGTGCGATTGTTGTCCAGCACGAATATGACCACCTTGACGGAAAGGTTTTTGTCGATCATCTCGGCGCTTTGAAAAAACGTCTGCTCAAGGGCAAGCTCAATGCGATCAGCTCAGGCAAAGCGCCAGTGCGATACAGAGTTGTATTACCATAAACAAAAAACAATCAAAAAGACAATTATATGAAATTTGTAGTTTCAAGCGGCGATTTGCTCAACCGCATGCAGATTGCAGGTCGCGCCATAGCAAGCAAGAACCCAATTCCAATTTTGGGAGAATTTCTTTTCACTATATCTGGATCGCAACTAAAGATTACAGGTTGCGATGCTGAAATCAGAGTCGTTGCCACACTCGAAGTAAGCGATGCAGATCGCGACGGCAGCATTGCAATTCCAGGCAACAAGCTTATTGAATACCTGAAGCGTCTGCCAGAGCAGCCTGTCAGCTTCAACATCAACGATGAAACTCTCGCTATTGAGATCTCGACAACAAGCGGCAAGAGCAATCAGGCAGGACACAATGGCGATGAATATCCAGAACTTAAAGCTTTGGAAGACAACAAGAAGCAAATCACAATGTCTTCCGACGCCATCCTCGCAGGCATCACACACACTCTCTTTGCAACGGCAAATGACGACCTCCGCCCTATCATGAACGGCATTCTCTTTGACATCGAAGAGAATCAGACCACATTCGTTGCAACGGATACTCACATCATGGCTCGATATATCCGCAAAGATACAACGTCTGCAGAGAAATCGGCATTCGTGCTTGGAAAGAAACCAGCTTCGTTGCTTAAGAACGTGCTGACTCCAGGCGAAAACGTCAGCATTGAATTCGATGGCAAGAGCGCGGTTTTCAACACAGAAAAGCTTCAAATCACATGCAGACTTACTGAAGGCAACTATCCTCAGTACAAGAGCGTGATCCCGAACTCTAATCCATACAATGTGACAATCAACCGACAGGATCTTTCAAACGCAATTGCACGTTCATCACTATTCTGCGACGGAACAGAGCTTGTCAAGTTTGAAGTCTCTTCAAACAGCATTCACATTTCTGCACAGGATCTTGACTTCTCTTGCTCAGCGAGTGAAACAATTGCATGTCAATATGTTGGAAACGACATGGTCATTGGCCTGAAAGCCTCATATTTTGCAAATATTCTGTCGAACATGAGTTCTACAGACATCGAGATGCAACTCAGCGACCCATCGCGTGCAGCAATCGTCACACCGACAGAAAAGAACGACACGGAAGATGAGCTCATGCTCATCATGCCGATGAAAGTATAGTAATATTATGTACGTTCCGCCAAAAGTGGAAACGCCAGACAAAAAGAGCGAGGTGATGCTGCATGCTTGTTGCGCACCTTGCTCTTCGGCTATTTTGGAATGTCTATTGCACAATGGCATCAAACCTGTCGTTTTCTACTATAACCCGAACATATATCCGCGCGAAGAATACGAAATCCGCAAAGCTGAAAGCATAAAGCAGACGCAAAATCTGGGCATCCGCTTCATTGATGGCGACTACGATCACGAAGCATGGAAAGGAATAGCTTGCGGACTTGAGAATGAACCGGAACGCGGTTCTCGATGTCTTGAATGCTTCAAGATGCGATTGCTGGCAACTGCACAATGTGCAAGGAAAGAAGGCATCAGCATCATCAGTACGACATTGGCATCATCGAGATGGAAGAGCCTTCAACAGATTGAAGAAGCCGGAATATGGGCAGCAGCGCAAGTTGATGGTGTCGAGTTTTGGCTTCAAAACTGGCGCAAAGGCGGATTGCAGGAACGACGAAACCAACTTCTTCGAGAAGGTGGTTTTTACAACCAACTGTACTGCGGATGCGAATATTCAATGCGTAGTTGAAATCGTGTCCACAAAAACACAAAAGCCAGATCTTCAAAAGAAAGACCTGGCTTTTTTATTTCGAGAATAATCTTGAATTAGTCCACAACGTAGAATGTCTCGCCGTTGATGTAGATCGGGCTAAAGATGAATCCCAGTGCCTTGTAGCAACGGACGCTTCTGATTATGACAGAAACACTTCCGACAGGAATTGCATCAACGATTTCACCACGAACAGGGCGATAATCAGCGCACATGTGATGAATCTTGTGAGTATGCATGAATGTAGATCCGTATGGCCATTTATGCGAAGTTCTGCATCCGACCTCATACACATATGGGACATTATTATAGTCGTAGTATGAGTGATGATGAGGATTTACATATGGAGCTGGTGCAGGATCGACATGAACATGTACATCGACGTGATGCGGAGCCGGCGCAGGAGCTGGCTTATAGTGATCCGGCTTTGTCGCATTATTAGTATGCGATGGCGCATTATTCTGATTCACAGTAGCCTTCTGAGCAGGATCCTGAGAAGGACGTTCGTGACTATTTGTAGTTGACGAAGTCGATGAATTGTCAGTGCGCTGAGTGTTTCGACGAACATTCTGTGCATCTGTCATTGTTGCTGCTGCGGTAGAGAAGACGATTGTCATCAAAGCTACCATTATACCTTTTGTATTCATATTACTTTTCATTTTTTCTGTTACACAAATCTTTTACTGCATTCTGCCATTAATGGTTGCAAACGGCATGCCAAAATTTCATTACAAAACGATATCTCGACGAAATGCTAAGAATTATCGATGAAAGTCGTATCATTCAGGTCTCAAACGTGCGAATTTCAGCAAAAGCAACTTCTGACCGACGTTGTCAAAGATGATTTTAAGCTTTGTATTCGGCATTGAACCTTCAATTGCTTCGATAACACCACGTCCGAAAGTTTCATGAACAACACGCATTCCGACGGCAAATGTATCACCAGACGGGGCTGCGACTGACGAGATTTGCGAAGCCGGCTTGAACTGCGATGGCATAGGCGATGTACGTCTAAACGATGATTGCATTGGACGCTGATAGCCTTGCGGACGAGCATAAGCAGAAGGAGCAGAACTTCCACCACTTGCCAATGGTCGTGAATAGCTGAATGACGAACGTGGTCTATCGGCATTGAGAGACTCTGGCCTTTCGACATACTCGCGGTCAATGTCGGCAATGAAGCAGCTCGGATGGCAAAACCGGCGTTCACCATATTGGAAACGAGTCAGACAATAGCTAATCGTGGCTGAAATTTTCGCACGCGTCAACGCCACGTAAAAGAGTCGACGCTCCTCCTCCATCTGGCGGACATCAGTCGAGCAATTCTGTCCTGGAAAAGTCTCTTGTTCAACACCAACTATGTATACGTTACGGAACTCAAGTCCTTTCGACGAATGTATCGTCATGAGGCGCACTTGCTGATTACTTGTGTTGTCGGAATCGAGATCCGATATGAGTGCGACCTCTTCGAGATACGCTCTAATACTTGTATCTTCTCCACTTTCAAGACGCGTTTCAGCAAATCCTTTGAGCGTGTTCATTAGCTCATTGACATTGTCATAGCGCTCTTTTCCTTCAGCATCATTCCGGCTATCATTAAGGTCCTTCATTATTCCGCTTTGCGAAAGGACCTCTGCGGCGAACTCATAGGCATTGAGCTGCTCAGACTGCATAGAAAACATCTCGATGAGCGAAGCAAAACGCGAAACCTTAGACGCTGTTGCAGCACTAAGTCCACCTTCGGCCATCGACGCTGGTTGCATGGCATTCCATAAGTTCGTATCATGCGCAGACGCGAATGCTGATAGTTTATCGACTGTTGTCTGGCCAATTCCACGAGCCGGATAGTTGACAATACGTCGCAACGATTCGCTGTCATCATGATTGACGGCTAGGCGGAAATACGCGAGCAAATCCTTAATTTCCTTGCGCTGATAGAAGGCAAGACCTCCAAAAATCTTATACGGAACATGATTCTTTCTAAACGAATCTTCAAAAGCGCGGCTCTGCGCATTTGTTCTATACAGAACAGCAAAATCGCTTGGCACAAGTCCTTCGTTTCGCATTCGCAATGCTATATCACGACAAACGAGAGCGGCTTCGTCTGTATCGCTCTGCGCAGAGCAGATGCGGATAGGCTCACCTTCGTCAGCCATGGAAAACACAGTCTTCTTGAGTCGCCCATTGTTATGTTCGATGAGAGAATTTGCAGCACCGACAATCTTTTGTGTGGACCTATAATTCTGCTCAAGTTTAAACACCTGCAAATCTGCATAGTCATTGCCAAGACCAAGAATATTCTCGATTCTCGCACCACGGAAACTGTAGATACTCTGTGCATCATCACCGACGACACACAGATTGCGATGCTTTTCAACAAGACGCTTGACAATCACGTATTGCGCCATGTTCGTATCCTGATACTCATCAACCATGACGTAGCGGAAACGGTTCTGGTATTTCTGAAGCACATCTTCGTGGTCACGCAAAAGAATATGCATCGAAAACAACAAATCATCGAAATCCAGTGCATTTGACTTATGCAAAGCCGTATTATAGCGCGAATAAATCTCTACTGTCCGAGGCCTTTTCGCAGCCTTGTCTCGTTCAATATAATTTGAATTATTGGCATACATCTGGGGAGAGACGAGGTCGTTCTTTGCTTGTGAAATAGCACTTGCAACCGTCGACAATTTATAAGTTTTATCATCCAGCCCCATCTCTTTTATAATGTGCTTAATCACATTCTTTGAGTCTTGAGAATCATAAATCGTAAAATCACGATTTAGTCCAAGGACATCGGCTTCAAATCGCAGGATGCGTGCAAATATCGAATGGAATGTGCCCATCCACAATTGCGAAGCCGTCTCATCTCCAACAATTTGCGCGATACGCTCCTTCATTTCTCGAGCAGCCTTGTTTGTAAATGTCAGCGCAAGAATATTATACGGAGCGACACCTTGCTCAAGCAGATATGCCACGCGCATTGTCAAGACACGTGTTTTACCAGACCCTGCTCCGGCAATCACCAGAACAGGACCTTCTGTTGCCATCACAGCATTTCGCTGCGCGTCATTGAGTGTATCAAGATAATTCATAGCGCAAAGATAACTCATCAGATTCCAAAAGACAAGAGTTGGCGAAAGTTTCGCTTTGGCATATTGATGAAAAAAGAGTACTTTTGCCGCACAATAAACAGAACGACATGGAGACACAAGAATTGGACTTTCTTGCTCAATACGAAAGCAGCCTGACAAAAAACATTGTCGATATGCTTACACATGACGGCATGCTTGACGGAGCATTTCTTGACTCGCCGGACATCAGCGACAAGTGGAAAGAAATAGCTCCTTATTACATGGCCGATGCCGTCAAGGAAATTGCACAATATCCCAATGTAGCACTTGGATGGGCTATGTATATGGGCATGGCCGTGGCCAGCATGTGGGACCGCGATTGGGAGCGTTATTCGCAGATTGAAAACCTATACGAATACGTGCGCAACATTCGAGGTTTTGACTACCTCGACGAGGTCGTACGCGAGCAGATTCTTGGTCTTCACGATGCCGAATTCAAAGCAGCAGAACAACTTGTTCAACGATGCTCACAAATGGCTCTCGACGCAATCCGGCATGAACAAATCGAGTCACAAAGTCCTATGGCTTTCCATGTTTTTGCAAGAAGCACCAAAGTGCTCTTCAACGCAGGCGCCGCAACGGTTCTTTTCGGACTCGGATACAAACTTGTTAAAGCATAAAGAATCTTTACATATACATAGAAAGGACGCATCGGAAACCGACGCGTCCTTTCTTTTTTATATATTTCGATCGCCGACTATAGTCTGATTTTCATTGTCTGCGATCCTGCTTTAATCATATAAATTCCATGCGCACCGACATTAAAAGTCGCTGTGCCGTCCATTGTCTTGACATCCTGAAGAAGAACGCCTTGAATGTTATACAACTGGACAGATGTCCCCTCCTTCAAATTTGTCAGTTCGATAACGCCATCTGAAGTACGCCAAGAAACCTGACCTGCAGAAATCTCTGCAACGCCATTGCGTCCATAAATCGCATTAATTTCCAGCTTCTTACAATTTGGCATTTTAAACTTATACTCCTCGTAGCCAACCTCCCAACGAGAAACTGAGCCGTTCGAATTCGTCTGTGTGATGCTCCATCCACCGATAAAATCATCTTCCTTGCTTGCCTTGAGAGTAATTTCTCGACCAGCAAAGAATTTGCCATCGAATACTGCGCGAGTCAAGTCAACACCATTGAAAGATGTTGTCATTTTTGCAATATTTTCTGCGCTTATCGACTTGTTAATTGTGAGAGCGACAGGAGTTCCGACTTTATAGTATGAATTTATCTGACTATAGAATTTTTCAGGACGCTTTTGAATCCACGTCTTGGCATTATTCAATTCGTTATCATAATTCAACCACCCATAATACTTTGGCTTATGACCATTTTCATACTCATATTTGATGAGTTCACGCATTGGTTCCCATATTTCCCAAGCACGATCAAAATTCATGAAATCACCAATATATATGGCGCAACGATCAATGAATTCACGATAGAAATCCTTGTCATCCATCAGACGACGGAACAAACGTGTACTGTTAGAAGTGTTGCCCCAATTATTGCTTGGGTCAAAATTTGGATTATAGATCCATTCAAAAATCTTGTAGTTGACATCACGTCCGTAAAGACCCAAGCCGAAATCCGTATCCTTCACGACAACACGCCAACGGCCGCCTTCTGCCTGTGGACGCCAAAGAACAATATTGTTGCCAGGGAAGTCAAGATTATTGAAGAAAAGATTCATGATCATCACATCCATAAACTCCTGCACGTCCATACGCTCGTCAAATTCAGCGTACGTGTGTCCCGTTTCCTTGTAGAATTCCTGGAATTCATTCCAAGATTCAATACGTCCTTCCTTCAATACATTCCAGTTTTCAACCATATCGATATCTTCAAGACCACCATAGTTGGTATAGATATTCTCCTCATTGCTTCTCTCGCGAATGTTAAGAATACCACGATATTCGCCATTGATAAAAACAATAGAAGGACGCCACGCCTGCCAGTCAATATCGCGATTAGAGGAGATAAGACGCTGGATGATCGCATCTCTCATATACAGTCCAGAAAAATCGTTACCGGCATTACGCAACATAATCGACTTGAAATCAGTCAGCCCAGGTTTCTGATCAGGAAAAAACTCATAGTTGAAACGTTTCTCGCCAAAACGCTTGTTTGCATACAAACCGAGTGATTTCGATTGAGCATCACGCGTTGCACCACCAGTGACACGTGTTTCGCAAAGCTGATTCAAAACACTCTCCTTGTCAGATTCTTCAAAGAATTCCAAATTCACAGGACGACGCCAGTCATTCTTGTAGTTCTTTACAGATGACTTTCCGTCAACATAAATGCCGATATTGTCATCGTAGAAGTAATCATTATTTGTAGTAAGAGAGATAACAGGAAGCGTCATTTTACGACCCAGAAAGAGGTACGAATGTGTTGTCGAACGTGGCGAAAGCCAGCCATCGCAGAACAATTTTGCACGTACAATTTTTGTCTTACTTATGCTAATCGGACCAGAATAGAGCGTACTTTCAGCTGTTGGCTCAGAACCGTCAGTAGTATATCTGATTACAGCATCAGCCGGTGCACCTTCGGGCAACGACAACGTAAGACTAGTCGATTTCCCAGTTTCGAAAACGCTACCGACTTTGCTAAAAACCGGCTCGCCAAGAATATCTTTTGAAGTCTTACCGCAATTCGCCTTGCCAGGCGTTGGCTCAATCATATAGCCCCAGCTTTCGTTTGCATCTGTTTTTCGGCCATAGGCAATATTTGGCGATGGCTGTTTTTTCAGGCCATCAGGCAATTGGTCGACAACCGCGCCATCTTTAAAAAGGAAGAGCGTACAACCTTTGCCAGATTCAAGACGAAAATCCGTATGGAATCCAGAACCCACCTTGTCGCAATAAACCAGCTCATAGCCACCAGCACTGATCTTTTTCGACGGTAAGTTCCATGCTTGCGACGCATCATCACTAACACCCAAGGAGAAATCTTTCAAGTCAACCTCTGCAGTTCCACTATTATAAAGTTCAACCCAGGAATCAGGGAAATCATTCAAATCATCCATTATACAATCGATATTCGACTGCATAATCTCATTGATAAGCACTTGTGCGCCAGCTTCAAATGCGAATAAAGACAGCGCTAATGAAAGGACATGTTTTTTCATAGGCATAAGACCAAATTTGTTGCCGCAAAATTAAGCATTTTTAACCGACAAAAAAAGAACGGCATCGAATAAAAAAATAAACTATTTTTGACAAAAATTACACTTTCATAGATTTTTTCGATTCTTAAGTTGAAATATTTTGCAACATCATGCGTAATCGCTATCTTTGCACGTTGATTTTAGACAGATAACAACATCTGTACGAACCAAAAACAACAAACATAGTGAGCATACTCAATAAAATAGCAAAAACATTAATGATACTGACAGCTCTAGTCAGTCTCTCGTCATGCGGCGAATATCAGATGCTGCTCAAAGAGAAAAACAACGAGCTTTGGTATCAGAGGGGCATGCAATATTATGCAGAAGGCGATTATCTCAAAGCTTCGAATCTGCTAGCCGGAGTATTGACTGCATATATCGGTACTTCGAGAGCCGACACAATCACGCTCACGTATGCAAACAGCCTTGTCCAGATTGGAGATTTCTATGATGCAGCACACTACTATCAGACATTCGTCAAGACGTTCCCAAGTAGTGAAGAGTGCGAACATTGCCAATACATGTCGGGATACTGCTACTATAACCTATCGCCAAAAGTCGAACTCGACCAGAGCGATTCGGAGTCATGCATAGCAGAATTGCAGACATTCCTGGATATGTATCCAAACAGTCCGAAAGTTCCCGAAGCATCAAAGATGATGAAGGAAATGGAGGACAAATTGGCACTCAAGGCGTACAAAAATGCAAAATTGTATTTCGACCTCGGCAATTACATGGGCAACAACTACAAGAGTGCGGTAATCGTTGCACAAAACTGCTTGAGGAAATATCCAGATACAATTCATCGCGAAGAACTTTCATTCCTCATTCTTGAGTCAAAATTCATACAGGCAGAGCGAAGCATCTTGAGCAAGCAGAGCGAACGTTATCGCGAAGCAATAGACGAATACTATGCTTTCACAAACGAATACCCACAGAGCAAGTATTCACGCAAAGCGAATGACATGCTCAAGGCATCGGAGAAAGGTTTGAAGGAAGCAGAGAAACTCATGCCACCTTCGCAGGATGACCTTGATTACTATCGCAACTACGGCAATAACATTGACCGCAAGATGCATGAACAAGACGCATTAACAGATTAAAAAGACATAAAAAAAACTAGATATGCCAGTAGATTTCAAAAAAAGCAACGCGCCACAGAACACAATTACATGGGACGCTGTCAAGATGTCTGAGAAGACAAACAACGTTTATGAGATGGTCAACATCATCACAAAGCGTGCAAACCAGATCAGCGTTGAGATGAAAGATGAGCTTGGCAAGAAATTGCAGGAATTCGCAAGCTACACAGACAACCTCGAAGAGGTTTTTGAGAATCGTGAACAGATTGAGATTTCTCGCTACTACGAGCGTTTACCAAAACCTGTAAGCATTGCTACACAGGAATATACTCAGGACAAAATCTACTTCCGCCGTCCAAAACCAAAGACGGAACCAAAGCACAAGGAAGAGAACAACGAGGCTCCTATAGCAGAATAAGAAAGAGCCTGCTTTTGCAGGTTTCCCAAGATAAAAGAGACACTGAAGCTCGCGGAAAAGCACCGCGGGCTTTCTGTGCATTTGTCTCAAACCGAAAAGACAAACGATGAAAATCATTGCATTCATCAAGAACTGGACATTGCCAATAGCAATGATTGCCGGCATACTCATATACCTCGCATTTGCGCATCTTGACATACTACAGCCGACAAAGCCATTTGTTCACTCTGTTGACAAAATACTCACGCCATCGTTGATATTCATCCAACTGCTACTCACATTCTGCAAAGTCAATCCGCGCGAATTCCGCATACGCAAATGGCATTTCATACTGCTTGGCATACAACTCATTGGCAGCATAATCACATATCTGATTGTCAGACAAATCAACCCTATTGTAGCTCAAGGCGCAATGGTATGCTTCATCTGCCCGACAGCCACGGCTGCAGCCGTTGTAACAGCCAAACTCAACGGAAGTGCAGAGACACTGATCACATACACGATGCTTGTAAACATTCTCTGCGCCATATTCGTACCGCTCGTTTTCCCTATGATACACGTCAATCCTGATATATCATTCTGGCGAGCATTTCTGCTTATTCTATCCAAAGTATTTCCTCTGCTCATTTGTCCGTTTATCTGTGCACAGATTCTCAGATGGATTGCAAAGCCAGTCCACACTTGGCTGAAAGAGAACGCAGGAATAGCATTTTACATCTGGGCAGTTGCTCTCGCCATGGTCATGGGCAAGACTGCAAAATCGATTGTTGACGACATGGACAACATCGACCTCGTCTTCTGGCTTGCAGCAGCGAGCCTTATAATATGCTGCATGCAATTTGCCATCGGCAAGAATGTCGGAGGCCGATACGGCGACAGAATAAGCGGCGGACAAGCCCTCGGACAGAAGAACACGGTATTGGCAATCTGGATGGCTTTCACATACCTCGAACCAATAACATCCGTTGCACCAGGTGCATACGTTTTGTGGCAGAACACCATTAATTCATGGCAGCTATGGAAGCAGCGTAAACGAGCCAAATAATTTCAAAAAAAAGACAACAATGCTTGCACGATAAAAAAAAACTACCTACCTTTGCACTCGCAAACGGGAAGCAACCGTAAGCGGAATGCCGAGATAGCTCAGCTGGTTAGAGCGCAGGATTCATAATCCTGAGGTCGAGGGTTCAAGCCCCTCCCTCGGTACAACGGAAATCTCTTGATATAAATGTCAAGAGATTTTTTTATGCCATAATGTAAAGTCAACACAAACAAAAAAGCCTCTTTTTCAAGAGGCTTTTCTGCTATAAATAAATCTATTGACAATTACCAGTGGAAAGCGAGGCCAAAGCCAAAGAGTTCCTTGAACTGGAGCTTTGTATATTCCTTAGTAACGACAAGCGACTCGACGCCATTTTCATCAACAACAGATGCATAATCCTTGCAGTTCTTGATGTCATCATCATAGAGAATGTTGAACTTCAAGATTGCAGTCAACCAATCGTTGACATGGAGGTTGAAACCTGTTTCTGCATCAATGTCGATATGATCCGGATGATCTGTAAGGTTTGAGAACGCTGTTGCAGTCAAATAGTAATCGACATTCTTTACAAGGTTCTTCTTGTCAACATTAACCTTTACAGTAGCACCATACTCGAAACGAGAATGCTTGTCTGGGTCCAAACCATAGTCAGGGGCAAACTTAAGGTCGCTCACGATTGTTGTACGACCTGTTGCCGGAGAAATGAAGAGCGAGAACACTTCCGAAGGCTTGTAGAGCATACCAAGAGAGATGTTGATGTATGCAGGAGAGAAGCCTGCCGAAACAGTATCAACGATAGTGTTGCCGTCATACTTGTAACCGTTCGAGAACTGAGTCTTGAAGTCGAAGAGAGCTGAATAGTACCACTTCTGCTTGTAAGCATCATAGCCATAGTTAGAAGTGAACTGAATCTTATCTTCAGACTTCTGGAAGTCCTGTCCCTTATATTTTGTCAAGCCATAGCCAAGATCGAGAGTGTTGTTCCATGTAACCTTTTCACTCTTATAGTTGGCAAAAGTCTTCACGAGGAATGTTCCGTTCACATTGTTCTGACCACCGGAAGCCCAGTTCTTGAAAGACATCTGGTTGAAAGTGAACGAGCCATTGCCACCTGTTTTCCAAGGCTTTTCAGGAGCAGCAGGAGCTTCTTCCTGAGCATTCACAGACAATGCAGCGAATGCCATAATCAATGATAGAATAATTTTCTTCATCTGCTTAATAATTCAATATTTAGTCTTTAATAATATGTATATCACGCTGTGGGAAAGGAATCGAAATCTTCTGTGCATCAAACTCTTTCTTTACGAATTCGTTCATGTAGAAGAATACCGACCAATAGTTTTCAGAGCGAGTCCAAACGCGAACAACGATATCGACACTGTTGTCACCGAGGTTGCTAACAGCCATGAATGGTTCTGGCGTTGCAAGAATCATATCGTTGCGATTGATAACCGTGCGGATTGCAGCATAAGCCTTGTCGATATCATCGCCATAGCCGATGCCGAAAGTGAAGTCCACACGACGTTCAGGCTGCTTAGAATAGTTGACAAGCGATCCTGTCGAAAGACCACCGTTTGGAACGATCACGACCTTGTTGTCGCCTGTAGTCAGGAGCGTATTGAAGATCTGAACCTCCTTAACGACACCTGAAAAGCCCTGTGCCTCGATAAAGTCACCAACGCGGAAAGGCTTGAAGATGAGAATAATCACACCGCCGGCAAAGTTCTGGAGAGTTCCAGAGAGAGCCATACCAACAGCCAAACCTGCTGAAGCAAGGATTGCGACAAACGATGTTGTCGGGATTCCGACATATGTGATTGTCGAAATCACGAGGAGTGTCTTAAGACCCCAATTTACAAGGTTGACAATGAATGGAGTGAGTGTAGCATCGACCTTACGTATTTCGAGCATACGCTTCGAAGCAGCAGTCACTTTCTTGATGATCCAGAAACCGATGACGAGCATCAGCACTGCGACAATGATCATCTTACCATAACTCAGTACGGTTGGAATCATTCCATAAAGATTACTAATGATTTCTTCTTGCATAAAATTTAATATTTATTATTACTATTATTATTCGTAAAAAGGCTTCACGTCGGTGGCAATCATACCCGCAGCACGTGCTGCAGCGAGACCAGGCTCTGCATCTTCGAAGACCTCGCACAGCTCGGGGGCGACGCCCATAAGTTCGGCACATTTCAAAAATGTTTCAGGATGAGGCTTGTGATTTTTAACCTCATCGGCAGGAACGATACAGTTGAAATAGTGGAGCAGATTTGCATTGCGGAGCATGACTTCAGCACGATGCCGCTCACTTCCGGTCCCAATTGCCATTGGCAATTTGCCATAGTTCTCGAGAACGACATCGAAGACAGCCTTTATCGGCTCGACATCTGCAAGATGTTGATATACATACTGCTGTTTAAACTCCACAATTTGTTCAGCAGTACATTTTGCATCGTGATGACTGATGAGAATCTGGGCTATTTCACGAGCGGCCTTACCGGCATTACTGAAGAAGAAGTCGTAGTCGATTTCCGTGCCATAGTTGCGGAAAGCAGCCTGCCATCCACGCCAGTGCATCGGCATACTGTCGAGCAACGTGCCATCCAAATCAAATATAAGAGCCCGAGCCTTCGGGTTAGCCTTCAATATCATTTTCGAGTGCATTTACATTAATATACGTCATTGCAAAAGAAAAGTTTATCGCATCGGAATGGCGAGGGCATTTAAATCTATAAAAGCTTTTAGATTTGTTAAAATTTGTCTATTTTTGCAACCTATATAAAGTATATAAAGACAATGAGAAAAAATCTACTTTTTACAGCAATAATGGCAGGCGTTGTTGCACTCAACGCATCGGCAGAGACTAAAAAAATCAAGATACAAGGTTCTAAGGGCGAGTTGTCGACAATCGTGCAGACTCCATCAGTTGCAGAAGGACAGAGATGTCCGATGGTCATTTTGTGCCACGGTTTCGGCGCAGGCAAAGACGAGCATCAGGGAATGATGAAATCCATTGCCGACTCACTTGAAGTTGAGGGCGTTGCATCGATACGCTTCGACTTCAACGGACACGGCGAGAGCGACGGCAAATTTTCGGAGATGACCGTACTCAACGAGATTGAAGATGCGCTCTGCATCTATAAATATGCATCATCGCTTCCATACGTGAGCAAGATTTCGATTGCCGGCCATTCACAGGGCGGCGTTGTTGCGAGCATGGTGGCAGGTCAGCTCGGCGCGGAAAAGATTGAACGCGTTGTACTTCTTGCGCCTGCAGCAATTCTTCGCGAGGATGCATTGCGTGGCAATACGATGGGCAAGCAGTATGACCCTGTGAATCCGCCTGCAGAGATTCAGCTTTGGGGCAATATTGCCTTGGGCGGCGATTATGTCCGTACGGCACGCGACCTTCCGATTTTCGAAACAGCATGTAAATACACGGGTCCGGCATGCATCGTGCATGGCACAGACGACCGAGTTGCGCCATATTCACTTGGCATCTGCTATGACCGAGAATATCCAAACAGCGAACTTCATCTGCTCGACCTTGACGACCATGGCTTCTCGAAGCATTTCCCAGAGATGAAAAAAATCGTTGTCAACTTCCTGACAAAGAAAGATGCAGCCATCGGCGAACGCTCTAGCGTTGCAATACGTTCGAGCAAATACCCACGTATTCTTGAAGACAATCGCGTAGTATTCCACCTTAACGCGCCAACTGCTCATGATGTCAAGATTGATATTGACAGCAAGAAATATACAATGACACGAGATGAGCAAGGCAATTGGACATGCATCAGCGACAGATTGTCCGAAGGCTTCCACTATTACTTCATGCTCATTGATGGCGTACGCGTGACCGACCCGAATGCAGAGCCATTCTATGGCTGCAGCGCAATTGCAAGTGGCATTGACATTCCATATCCAGACGGTGGCGAACGTTTTGCGCTCAAGCAAGACGTGGCTCACGGAGCAATTTCGCAGAGACGCTATTACAGTACGACTTCAAAGGAATGGCGTCGCATGTTCGTCTATACACCAGCCGGTTACGAAAAGGGCAATCAGAAATATCCTGTTCTTTACCTCATGCATGGCGGAGGCGAAGATGAGCGCGGATGGGCGACACAAGGTCTGACCGACATCATTCTGGATAATCTCATTGCCGAAGGGAAAGCGACACCATGCATCATTGCGATGCTTGACGGCAACACAAATGATTTTGAAAGCGAGCTTCTCAACGACTGCAAACCATTTGTTGAGAAGACATTCAGAGTGAAGACAGGAGCAGCGAACACGGCCATTGCAGGACTCTCGATGGGTGGCATTCAGACACTCAACACAATGGTTTCACACCCTGAGCTCTTCAGCTACATTGGCGTTTTCAGTTCAGGATGGTGGGCTAACGACATGCGCGGCAACGGCATGAACAAACAGACCCAACAAATATATGACAACATGGCAAAAGATCCGTCGCGCTACAAAAAATTCAAGCAGCTCTTCATCACAATGGGTGGCAAGGAAGACATTGCATACAACAACTGCCAGATCATGATGAAGCATTTCGACGAGATGGGCATCAAATATACATACTTTGAGACTCCAGGCGGCCACACATGGCCTGTTTGGCGTGAAAGCATATTCAAATTCTCACAAATAATGTTCAAATAAGAAAAAACTGAAGTATGAAACAAATCATCAAACAAACAATCCTTTCTGCGGTTGCGATTGCCATTGCAAGCAATGCCGTTGCTCAGGACAAACTCTATGCAGACGAGTTCCCTCTGCAAGACGTCAAACTGCTTGACGGACCGCTGAAGCATGCACAGGACCTCAATGCACACACTCTGCTCCGCTATGACGTTGACCGACTGATTGCTCCTTTCCGCAAAGAAGCCGGTCTTAAAGAGATAGCCCCTCTGTTTCCCAACTGGGCAGGTCTTGACGGTCATGTAGGTGGACACTACCTAAGCGCACTTTCATTTTACGCTGCCTTGGGCAACAAAGAGTGCGAGGAGCGCATGCTCTATATGATCAACGAACTGAAAACATGCATGGAAGCTGCCGAAAAGAATTACCCTAACTGGGGCAAAGGCTATCTTGGCGGCGTGCCAAACAGCGACAAGATGTGGTCGGACTTTAAGAAAGGTGATTTTCGCGTGTTTAACAGCGCTTGGGTTCCGTTCTATAACCTTCACAAGATAGAGGCAGGACTGCGTGACGCATGGCTCTATTGCGGCAACGAAGACGCACGCAAGCTCTTCATCGCCACTTGCGACTGGCTCATCGACATAGCAGCTAATGTGAGCGACGAAAAACTCGAGGAGCTACTTGGCATGGAGCATGGCGGTGTGAACGAAGTGCTTGCCGATGCATATCAAATGACAGGCGACAAGAAATATCTGGTTGCAGCAAAGCGCTACTCTCACAAATGGTTGCTCAATCCAATGCGTGACAACAACGTAAAGCACCTCGACAACATTCACGCCAACACCCAAGTTCCTAAGGTTGTAGGCTTTGCCCGCGTTGCAGAACTTTGCGATAAAGATGATTCTGATTTTCAAGATTATAATAGCGCTGCAACCCTGTTTTGGAATGAGGTGGTCAACAACCGCAGCCTTTCACTTGGAGGCAACAGCCGTCGCGAACATTTCCCAAGCAAGGAATCGAGCATCGACTGGACACAAGACATAGACGGCCTTGAGTCGTGCAACACCAACAACATGCTCAAGCTAACCGAGGATTTGCATCGCATGTACCCAGACAATGCATCGTATGCCGATTTCTATGAGCGTGCAACTTTCAACCATATCCTCTCCACTCAGCATCCTGAGCATGGCGGATACGTATATTTCACCTCAGCCCGACCTCGCCACTACCGCAACTACTCGGTACCTAACGAGGCTATGTGGTGCTGCGTAGGCACAGGTATGGAAAATCATGGCAAGTACGGTCAGTTCATCTACACACACGATGGATTAAAGTCGCTAACTGTGAACCTTTACGCTGCATCGGAACTTGATTGGAAAGAGAACGGCATAAAACTGCGCCAGGAGACACAGTTCCCATACGGTGAAAGCAGCAAAATCACAATCACCGAGGGCAATGGCAAATTCACGCTTCGCCTGCGTTATCCTAGCTGGGTAAAGGCTGGAGAGTTCAAGGTAAAGGTCAATGGCAAGAACGTCGCATCTAAAGAATGGAAGCCAGGCAATTACATCAACCTTAATGAGAGCTGGAAGAAGGGCGATGTCATTGAGATAGAATTCCCAATGCATGCTTCTATCGAACACATGCCAAATGTGCCTCAATATGTAGCAATTCTTTATGGCCCAATCACTTTGGCTATGAAGACCGGTACCGAAGACCTTGCCGGACTTTTGGCTGACGACAGCCGATTTGGACAAATGGCAAGCGGCAAAAAATTGCCTGTTGACAAAGCTCCTTATCTTATTGCGAATAAGGTTGAAGACATTGCAAATGATCTTGTTCCCGTGGCTGGCAAGCCATTGCATTTCACCCTGAAAACACGAATGGAAAACAAGCCAGAACTCAACGAAAAAGAAGGAGTTGACGGCGAGCTTATTCCTTTCTTTGAACTTCACGATAGCCGCTACATGCTCTATTGGCTAGCTCTCAGCAGCGATGGCTACAAGAAGTATATAGACAATCTGGAAAAAGAAGAGAAGGCTCGAATGGAACTTGAAGAGCGAACAACCGACAAAGTTCAGCCAGGCGAGCAACAGCCAGAGAGTGACCACTTTATGGAAGCCGACGAGACATCGACACGCGGCATTACCAACGATGTTCCATTCCGCGATGCACGCAACGGCGGTTCATTCAGCTACCTTATGCAGACAAAGGGACGCACAGACCTGAGCGTTCGCGTTCGTTACTGGGGACAGGATGAATGGCGCACTTGTGAGTATGACCTTTACGTTGACGATGTTCTTGTAACCTCAGTCAACAACAGCAAAAAATGGCGCAGTTCGCAATGGAAATACGAAACATACCAAATTCCTGCATCTGCACTTAAGGGCAAGAAACAAGTACGCGTAAAGTTCGTTGCAAAACCTCATCGTCAGGTAGGCGAAATTTACGAAGTCAGATTGGTGAAATAACGAACTCTGATATAAGACGAAAGGCGACATTGGATGATTCCAGTGTCGCCTTTTTTGTTCGCGACTGTCCGTTTTCGGACAGTGAGTGTCCACAAATGGACACTTGCCAAAAACAACATTTACTGATTATCAACAATTTACGTCCATGGAACAGATTTTGCAAAAGGTTTTGGCATAAAAACGTAAACACAAAACCATACCATGGACACATCTTTGACAAAGAACAAAGACAACAGCACGATGGACAGGAATATTCCCATCCAAGAACAGCGCAAACGCAAATTGATATCAATAGGCAAAATCGTCGCATTCGTAGCCATCATTGGCGGAATCCTGATATTCATAGTTGACAAGATGATGGCGGATACAGACTTGTCATCGATAGTTGTTGACAGCGTTGACAGAGGCACAATCGAAGTCAGCATACCGACATACGGCAAGGTCGTGCCATCGTTTGAAGAATCGATAATTGCACCGATAAGCACAAAAATTCTTGAGGTGTATGCCCAAAACGGCGATTCGCTCGAAGAAGGAACACCACTGCTCCGCCTCGACTTGCAGAATGCCGAGTCGGAATATGCCAAGATGCTGGATGAACGCGAGATACGTCGTCAGCAATTGGCACAACTCAAAATCAACAACACAACACGCGCAAGCGAACGCAAGATGCAGATTGAAATAGCAAAGATGCGCCTTGCCCGCCTCGAAGCTGAATTGCACAATGAACAATACCTCGACAGCCTTGGCTCGGGAACGGCCGACAGAGTGCGTCAGGCTCAAATCAGCCTAGAGACATCGCGCCTAGAACTTGAACAGCAGGAACTGCAGTCCGTCAATGAAAAAGCATCGATGGAGGCTGAAGTGCGTATGCAGGAGCTGCAACTAAAAATATTCAAAAAAGGTCTTGAAGAAAAGATGCGAACGCTTCGCGATGCCGAGATACGCTCACCTCGCAAAGCCATTCTCACATATATCAGCAATGAAATCGGAGCGACGGTTGGCATGGGCACAAAGGTTGCAGTTGTCAGCGACCTCAGCAAATTTAAGATAGACTGCGAAATAAGCGAAAATCGCAGTGAACGCATCGTGGTCGGAGGGCGCGTGAACATCAACGTCGGACGCGAGACACTGACAGGCAGCATTTCGAGTGTCAATCCGCTCAGTCATAACGGGGCAATCGAGTTCTGCATCGCAATGGACAATCCAAGTCACCCGAAGCTGCGATCAGGATTGAAAGTAGATGTGAATATCATCACGCGAATCAAAGAAGACATCCTGCGAATCAAAAATGCATCGTTCTACACAGGCGAAGGCGAATATAACCTATATGTATTTAACGGAGACGACGAACTGGAACTACGCAAAGTTGAACTCGGCGAATGCAACTTTGAAAAAGTCGAGGTGAAGAGCGGACTCAAAGAGGGCGATCGCGTTGTTATCAGCGACATGAGCAAATTTTTGGGCATGAATAAAATCAAAGTTCATAACAATAAGAAAAACAAAAAATAGAGTAAATTTGCCGTGCACGCATGCTCTGAGAATTGCGACGCAGAGTCATCAGCGTGTATGATTTCACATTTGAGACAAGACAAATCATGATATTAATTGCAGACGACGACATAGCCATCACACGCGCACTGAAGATTATTCTCGAACGTAACGAATATGAAGTCATGACGGTCGACAATCCGAAATCGGTCATCGATGTTGTACGCGGACATGACAGCGTGGACCTTGTCATGATGGACATGAACTATTCGCGTGCGACAGACGGCGAAGAGGGACTGACGCTTCTGAGACAAGTCAAAGTCTTTCGTCCGGACGTGCCCGTCATCCTCATGACCGCATGGGGAAACATTGACCTTGCCGTGCGTGGAATGCGCATGGGAGCATTCGACTTCATCACAAAACCATGGGATAATATCGTACTCATGGAACGTGTGAGACTTGCTTTCGAAATGTCGCAAAAAATGCCACAAAGCAGTGAGAACAACGGCGAAGACAATGTTCTTCCACCATATATCATTGGAAAATCACAGGCCCTGATTGATGTGCTGAGCACAATCAAACATGTTGCACCAACGAACGCACCAGTCCTCATAACGGGCGAAAGCGGCACTGGCAAAGAACTCATTGCACAGGCGCTGCATGACAATTCGAAGCGCCACGGCAAGCCGTTTGTGAAAGTCAATCTCGGAGGCATCTCATCGACACTTTTCGAGAGCGAGATGTTCGGTCATGTCAAAGGTGCGTTCACCGATGCCAAGGCGGACCGAAAAGGACGTTTCGAAATGGCGGAAGGCGGAACGATCTTCCTCGACGAAATTGGCGAACTTGACATGGCGAGTCAGGTAAAGCTGTTGCGCGTGCTTCAAGACCAGACATACGAAGTGCTTGGCGACAGCCAGACACGAAGAGCTGATGTACGCGTGGTGTGTGCGACAAATGCCAATCTTCAGGAGATGGTGCGCCAACATACATTCCGCGAAGATCTTTTCTACCGCATCAATCTTGTTCACGTCAAGCTTCCAGCCCTGCGTGAACGCACAGAAGACATTCCTCTGCTCGTAAAGCATTTCACGGATAAGCCTGTCATGGCCTCGGCAATCAGCCATCTCAAGACGCTACCCTACCCCGGCAATATCCGCGAGCTGAAAAACCTTGTCGAACGTACGACAATCATGTCGCACAATGAGACACTGACGACCGATGACTTCATTGCAGCTTCGGCACAGACGAACGTCGCGACAACCGCGAACGGAACGACCAAACAGAATCCTGTCAACGGATTTTCAATACCATCCGGCGCAACGCTTGAAGAGATTGAGCGCGTGACCATCGAAGCGGTGATGGCCAAGCATCATGGCAACCTGTCGCTAGTGGCGAAAGAGCTTGGAATCAGCCGTGGTGCACTCTATCGCAAACTTGAAAAACACGGTCTGTCATAATTAACAACAATGAGAATACGCCATATCTTCATAATATTAGCTATTCTGCTTCTTGCCATCGGCGGTACAGTGCTGGTTCTGACATTCAGTGTAAACCCAAAGCTATTCTACATCACAGAAGGGCTGATGGCGATATTGGCGATTTATCTCGTATTCTTCTACATTAAAGTTATCAAACCACTCGGACAACTCACGAACGGCATCAAATTTCTGCGGCAGCAGGACAACATGTCGAGACTGCGCAAAACAGGTCAGCCGGATGTCGATGAAGTGATTGATGACATCAACATGATTTTCCGTAGCCAAGTGCAACAAGCTGAAAAATCGGCCTATGAGAAAGTTATCCGCATGATTGCACACGAGGTGAACAACAGCGTGGCAGCAGTCTGCGCGACCATGACCGACGATGATCCTGTGCGCCAGCGAATGATGTCGCTATCATCGTTCGTATCGCGTTTTGCCGGAGTTGTCAAGATACCGTTGCCACAAATGATGCTTGAAGATCTCAGCGAGACAGTTGAAGCAAGCGCACTGCTGATGGAAAACCTTTGCAGCAACAACGACATACGCCTAAATATCAACACGACGGACGAGGCTGTGCCTGTGCGTCTTGACGCGACACTCTTCCAGCAGGTCCTTGTCAACATCATCAAAAATGCGGTAGAGAGTATCGTCGAGATGAAAGGAATGGCAAGCAAGGAGTATGAAGGTGAAATAACGATAACCGTAGAGAACAAGACGCTGACAATTGCGAACAATGGCCGCCGAATCACACAAGACATTGAGCAACAGTTATTTTCGCCATTCTTCACAACAAAGCCGCAGGGACAAGGAATTGGATTATTGCTGATTCGTGATATCCTGCAAAAGCATCACTGCACATATTCGCTTCACACATATCCGGACAACATCACACGTTTTGTCATCGTATTCCCACAATGATAAAAAATTGACAAAACATATATTTTTATGTTGCGTATGCATTAACAAAAACATTATATTTGCTCTACTAGCAATTTAAAGAGAGATGAACAACAAATATCCACTTCTAAACAGTCCTATCAAGATAGGAAACGTTACTTTCAGAAATAGAATTTTCTCAGCTCCGATGGGAGCAACAGATATCACGGCGGACTGCAGTCCAGGACCACGTACGCAAGGTTTCTATGAACTGCGTGCAAAAGGTGGTGCTGCATCGGTTACGGTGAGCGAACTTGTAGTGCATCCGGAGACAGACGGAAGCCACATGCTGCACATCAATCTTGAGACGGTCGGCAATCTTGCAGCACATACATTCCTTGCAGACTCCATTCGTCGCCACGGATCTGTGCCGAGCATAGAGTTCTCACATTCAGGACAATATGCAGGCACATACATGTCTGACAAGAACAAAAAAGCTTCGCTTTGCCAATGGGGCCCGTCCGACGACACGCGACCAGATGGTCGTCCTGTGAAAGGTCTTTCAAAGGAACAGATTGCTGACATCGTAAAGAGTTATGCTGATGCGGCTGTTCTCTGCCGTCGTGCAGGCTATGAAATGATAATGGTTCATGCCGGTCATGGATGGCTCATTCAGCAGTTCCTCTCGCCATATCAGAACCATCGTACCGATGAATATGGCGGCTCACTCGAAAACCGCGTTCGCTTTGCACGCGAGGTGCTCACGGCAATACGCAATGCCGTGGGACCAGGCTTCCCGATTGAGTTGCGCATAAGCGGCAGCGAGCTCTTTGAAGGAGGTTATACGATTGAAGACGGATGCAAAATTGCGCATATGCTCGAAGATCTTGTCGATCTCATCCACGTGTCTGCCGGCAGCTATCAATATGGTTTCTTCGACACTACCCTACCGATGTTTGAGCCTCACGGACGCAATGTTGCACTGGCAGCCGAAGTCAAGAAACATGTATCGAAGCCTGTTGCCTGCATCGGCGGTTTGAGCGATCCCGAGCAGATGGAACAGATTCTGCGCGAAGGAAAAGCCGACGTAATTTACATGGGCCGTCAGCTTCTTGCAGATCCATTTCTGCCAAATAAAGTTGCAGCCGGCGAAGAAGACAAGATTGTCAAATGTCTTCGTTGCTACACGTGCATGGCAGAACGTCCAACGACTTTCACACGCCGATGTGCAGTCAATCCGATGATTGGTCGCGAAATTGAGGGCATGGAGGTTGTTCCTGCAGCAAAGAAACGCAAAGTCCTCATTGCCGGAGCTGGCGTTGCAGGTCTCGAAGCTGCAGTCACAGCGGCACGTCGTGGGCATCAAGTCATCCTCTGCGACAAGAGCGACCGCGTTGGCGGCATTTTGAAATCCGAGCAGGCAATTCCTTTCAAATATGAAATGTATCAGCTTGGTCTTTCACTTGAAAAACAGGCTATTGAAGAGGGCGTTGAGATTCGCCTCAATACCGAAGTCACGCCAGAATATGTTGCAAAGGAGAAGCCTTATGCGCTGATTCTCGGTCTGGGTTCTACGCCTATCGTTCCACCAATTCCGGGCATCGACGGAAAAAATGTCGTAATTGTGAACAATTACTACCTCGAAAAGGAGAAAGTCGGCGACACCGTTGTTGTTCTCGGTGGAGGTCTGGCTGGCTGCGAGTGTGCAGTTCATCTCGGCCAGGAAGGGAAGAAAGTCCATCTCGTCGAAATGCGTGATACACTGGCTGTTGACTGCAACATACGCCATCGTCCGATTCTCATGAAAATGGTTGGCAAATATGTCGAGGCACACACGCAATATGCTGGTTTGCGCATCACCGACGAAGGTCTTGTCTGCAAAGACAGTGAAGGCAAGGAGGTTTTGCTGAAGGCCGACACTGTCATCTGCGCCGTTGGTCAGAGATCGAACCGGAAAGATGCAGAAGCATTGCATACGGCAGCTCCTTTTGTTCGTGAGATTGGCGACTGCATCCGTCCGGCCAACATCACAAAAGCAATTTACGAAGGTTTCCACGCAGCTTTGGACATTTAGGAAATTGAGCCATCATATTGACGAGGCTGCCTCTTTCTAAAGAGGTAGCCTCGTTTTTTTGTGTCCGCACTGTCCATAAGTGGACATCTAGTGTCCGAAAATGGACACATTCAAAAAGCAGCATTCGTTGATAATCAAGCATTTACGCTTTTGGCACAGGATTTGTCAAAGCCAGAACCGGAAAACAAAAGAAACTAAAAGATATGAATGCCATTAAACTAACAGAAATCAACAAAGTCTATCGCACAGACGAGATTGAGACCCAGGCGCTCGAGAATGTAAGCCTCGAGGTTGAAGAAGGCGAATTCGTCAGCATCATGGGCCCATCAGGATGCGGCAAATCAACACTGCTCAACATCATGGGTCTTCTCGACGAGGCGACGTCTGGCAAGATTGAACTTTGCGGCTCGGAAATCGGTTCACATCTGAGCGACTCTCGCATGGCTGCGTTGCGAAACCAGACATTGGGATTCATCTTCCAATCATTTCACCTCATCAGTACGCTCAACGTGCTTGACAATGTGATGCTTCCGCTGCTCTATCGTGGAGTAGGCTCACATGAGCGCAACAGGCTGGCTCGTGAAGTAATTGAACGCGTCGGATTGTCGCACAGAACAAAGCACACGCCAATGCAGCTGTCGGGTGGCCAATGTCAGCGCGTCGCCATTGCACGCGCCATCGTTGGCAATCCTAAAATAATCCTTGCCGATGAGCCAACCGGTAATCTCGATTCACACATGGGAGCCGAGATCATGGAATTGCTCAGAATGCTTAACAAAGAAGACCACAGAACGATCGTAATGGTCACGCACAATGAGCAGCAAGCGATGACAACAGACAGAATCATCAGAATGCTCGACGGAAAAATCACAAGCAACCCTTCATTCCTATAACAGGCAGAGATGAGAGCGCGGAGTTTCATAGCAGCCATTCTTTTCGCAGCAGCATGCAATGTTGATGCCTTTCCGATGCAGCTAACACTCTCGGAATGCATACAGATGGCGCGTAAGCAGAGTGTTGAAGCGGCAGTTTCGCTTGGTCAGCTCAAAGCCGCATACTGGCAATATCGAGCATACAGAGCCGACTTGCTGCCAGAGGTGTCGTTCGATGCTACATTGCCTTCGTACAACAAGCAATACAATGCATACATGCGCGAAGACGGCAGCTATTCATACGTGCCAAGCGACAATATGGGAATGGCTGGCCGCATATCGCTCACTCAAAAAATATGGCCAACGGGCGGCACGCTATCCGTAACGACATCGCTCGACTATATGAGGCAAATGAGCGGATCAAATGTGTTCAACAAAGAGCAGTTCATGAGCCTTCCGATAGCACTGACGCTCAATCAGCCAATATTCGGCGTGAACTATACGAAATGGAACCGACGCATTGAACCGCTGCACTATCGCGAGGCAAAAGCCGACTTCCTCATCAACAGCGAGCATACTGCAATGATGGCTATCAGCAAATTCTTCAACCTTGTGTTGGCGCGCGAGAGGGTTGCAACAGCAAAGCTGAATCTGAGCAATGCCGAAAAACTCTATGACGTGGCTAAAGCGAAACGCCAGATGGGTCAGATAAGCGAGAACGACGTTCTTCAGATGCGTCTCACAATGCTCAACGCAAAATCGAGTCTCACCTCGTGCGAAAGCGAAGTGCGCAGTTCACTCTTCGCACTGCAATCGTTCCTCGGCATCGAAGAAGATATCGAGCTCGTCCTGCCAGATGAGATTCCGGACGTGACACTGATCTATCAAGACGTGCTTGATAAGGCGCTGGCCAACAATTCGTTCGCAATCAACTTGCGACGTCGCCAGATCGAAGCCGATTACAACGTAGCCTGCGCCAAAGGCGAACGACGCAACATATCGCTCTTTGCTCAAGTCGGTTTCACAGCTACCGACGGCAAATTGAAAGGAGCATACGATGATTTGCATAGCAACCAGGTGCTGCAAGTCGGCATTTCCGTGCCACTTCTCGACTGGGGCAAACGCAAAGGTCGCGTTAAAGTGGCTGAATCAAATCGCGAAGTGGCACAAAGCCGCATGCGACAGGAGTCGCAAGACTTTACACACGACATCTTCGTGCTCACGGAGCAATTCAACAACCAGCACGAGCAGCTCATCATTGCCATCGAAGCCGATACAATCGCTCAGCGACGCTATACAACGAATGTCGAGACATTCAAGATCGGCACCATCTCGACACTTGAACTCGGCGATGCACAAACGGCAAAAGATAACGCCCGGATCATGTGTCTCAACGAGCTTTACCGCTATTGGTACTATTACTACCAGATACGTTCACTCACACTATGGGATTTTGCCGAAAACCACGGCATAGATACTGATTTTGAAAACTTACTAAAATGAAGATACTACTCTACATCAAACACGCATTTGCCATGATGCGACATGACCTTACATACACGGTCATCTATGTCGCTGGCACGGCCATCGCCATCTCAACAGTGACGATACTCTCGCTCTCATTCTACTCTCAGTTCGGACATTACTATCCCGAACGAAATCGCGACAGAGTCTACACACTTGGCATACGTCAATTTGTCGAAGACACACTACAAACAGACTACAGCCACTGCTACAGCTTTTCGCCTATAGCCATCGACAAACTCTTTGCCGACATGAAAACCACTGAAGCCATCTGCGCAGAGCTAACGTACACCTCGATAGTTTCTGAAACCGATGGGGATAGCAAAAAATCAACAATGGCAAAGACCCGACGGACGACACCAGGATATTTCAAAATATATGAACTGGAATTTATCGAAGGAAAACCATTCACGCAGACAGATATCGACAACAACAGCAATGTTGCCGTAATTGGAAATCGAACCGCAAAACAAATATTCAAAACCGACAAGAACATTGTAGGACGAAAAATCAACATAGGCGACTTTGAATACACAATTTGTGGTATGGTGCGCGAGGTCAGCCCGATATCAAAAAATGCCTATGCAAATATATGGACAGCATATTCGGAATCAAACGATCAGACACAAGGATTTTATCACCAGTTCTATTATTCCATCAAGGATCGATTTATATTTTCCGGCCCATATGACATCACGTTCATGTTGTCAAAAAGTGCTGATCAACAATCTTTTCGCAGCGAACTCGAAAGCATCCGCCAGCGCTTCAACAACACCTATGCGAGCTCTACTAATTATTATTGGGTAGATCCCTACGCACGTCCACAATCGTATATCAATGAAACAATTGATAAAGAAGAACACATAACAGGAGAATATCTCTTATGGGTTCTGTTCATGATTTTTTCCGTTCTTCTGCTTATTGCCCCAGCCATAAACCTCAGCGGAATGGCTGCCCACCGAATGGACGAGCGCATTCCGGAACTTGGAATCCGCAAGGCATTCGGAGCTAACCGATGGACACTTCTCAACGAAGTTCTAAGCGAAAACCTTGTGCTGACAATTGTCGGAGGAATTGTCGGACTATTCATGACATGGTTCTTGGCATACGCTTTGCGCTCACACATCATGCAGGCTTTCTTCTCGAACCAATACACTGAAATAGAGCCATTTATCGAAGAAGAGTTCCTTTTTGCGCCAGCCATATTCGTATGTGCTTTCATATTCTGCATAATCCTGAACATCATGGCAACGCTAATTCCTGCACTCTTCAGTCTCAAGAAACCAATTGTCGAATCAATGATGCAAAAACGATGATACTAAAAAACATTCTCTCAAGAAAAAAAGCCTACGGCTGGCTTTTTGCCGAACTCGTTGTTATTGGCGTACTTTGCTGGCTTGGCATCGAACTGATTGCCATACCAATAAACGATGTTCTCCAGATCAACAATTCGTCAGGACGCCAATTGGACAATCACCTGGTGATAACTCTGGACACAAAAGAAGTCAATTTCCCTATTGAGAATGCATTTCCTCATTCAAAGGTTCAACAAAATATTTCAGACATCGAAAAACAACTTCAAAAGATGCCGGAAATTGAATATACATGTTCGAACTACCACGATGAAATCTACTCAAAAGAGGTGGCATCTCAAGCAGATACGTCAAAATGGTCTACAGCTTGTCACAAGGGAATAGATAAAGGAGAAGATTTTTTCGAAGTTCAACAATGCAAGGTTCTTGCCGGCGATCCTGTGCTGGCAAAAGAAATTCCCGAAAACGGAATAGAGAACTTTGTCATTTCTCGTTCTCTCGCAAACTTTCTCTTCAATACGACTGATTGCATTGGCGAAATGGTCATCTCACGAATGGAAATTAATGGAGACGAAGTCTATTACAAATATAGACATGGAAGAGTATGCGCAGTAGTCGAAAACGACTTCGCCATGTCAAACGGCGTAGACGAAATGATTTATTACTACAAAAACGATGAAGATTATCAAGGAGCATACCTGACAACTAAGTATATCAGAGCATACATAGACGTGCGTCTGAAGCCTTCGGCCGACGAAGATGAATTCATTGAGAAAATCCAGCCATACATCGAGAACAAGTCTCTTCACTCGGAAATCTTCACAGCCAGTAAAATATACAAACAGAAGGAATTGTTCATCGAGATGTTTAAGAAGAGAAACGCAGGAACTTACCAAATGATTACATTACTTTCTGTTATCTACGCCTTGGTTTTTATCTTAAACCTCTTTGTCGGCGTCAGCGGAACGTTCTGGCTTCAGACACGCAAACGTAGTGAGGACATAGCAGCGATGAGAGCATTTGGAGCGACACGTCTGCGCATCATCGGCATGCTTTTGGGCGAAGGTCTCGTGATCACGACAACTGCTTTTGCCGTAAGCATTCTGGTTATCTTCCAATTCATCGGAAGCGCTGGACTTCAACGAATTGACAATGATGCAACACTTTCAAATTTCAGCCATTGGTATAGCCATTTCGGCATTCATTTCACCGTCATATCTGTCATAACATGGCTCGTGCTGGCACTAACCGTTTCCATCGGCATCATCATTCCTGCGCTGAAAGAGACGCGAAAGCAGATAACCGACGCTCTTAAATAGACACCCTGTCAGAGTTTATATATCGTGCATCTGCACAAAAAAATAGCGTAGCCAAAATTAAGCTACGCTATTTTTGCATTATAGAGTTCTGAAGAGTTTCACCGCATCAGCAAGTATCTCGTCATGGTCAAAAGCCAATGGCGGCAAGTCTTGCAGCGAGAACCATTCGGCCTTCGCAGCATCATCGAGTCCGACAGCCGGAATGGTATTGTCAACGACCGCAAGATATGCAACCGTAATTGTACGTCCGCGAGGATCTCTGTCAACCTTCGAATACGCTCCAATCTGCTTAACTTCGGCCACTTCTATGCCGGTTTCTTCCTTGAGTTCGCGAATGGCACACCGGTCTGTTGTTTCGTCCATGTCGAGGAATCCTCCCGGAAAAGCCCAATGGCCTTTAAAAGGATCGTTTTTTCGCTGAATGAGTAGCACCTTGGGATCAGCTTCGCGCGTAATCACAATGCAGTCGCCCGTCACTGACGGACGCGGATATTGGTATGTATATGACATCTCTTTGTATTTTTATTGCAAATAAAAGACTTCGAAATCACATATACAAATCTTACAGGAAATAATCAGGAATTGAGTTTTTGCCTGACAACAAAAAATCACAAATACAATTCCGTGCAAAATGTTTGGATTTATTGCCTAAACTCAATAATTTTGTTTAACCAAATAAATACTAACTATGCAGAAACTACGTTTGCTACCTTTAGCTGCAGTTATGCTTGCGGCATGTAGCACCTCAAACACCGAGCAGCAGCTCGTGATCAACGATCAAGGCTATTTCGAGGAACAAGGAGTCAATGTCCTTGTTTACAGCAATGATTTCAATGGCGGCTTTAACGACGAGAAGAATTCCGGCATCGAGATTATCCATCACGGTGTACGTACCGTTCAGGGTGGTGCCATACGTCTCAACAAGACGCCAGAACAATGGGATCTTGTTCCATTGACAACCAAGCGCGAAGTTCGTAAAGAAGACAACGAGATTGAGGTTGCCTTGCGCTATAACGATTATGACTTCGACTCGCGAATTGTTGTCACAGGCAAAGGCGATGCTGTCGAAATAGCAGTCTATCTCGACAAACCTGTACCAGCAGAGCTCGAAGGCAAAGCGGGCTTCAACATGGAGTTCCTTCCATCACAGTATTGGGCAAAGACATACATCATGGATGGTCGTCCAAACCGTTTCCCTCGCTATGCAGTGAGCAATACAGAGACCCGTCCGAACAGCGAGAAACCTCGTCAATTCAAGGGTTTCAAGACGTATGACGATCGCGGCACAGACCGATTCATCGATCCTCTGCCACTCGAATCGGGAAGCAGCATTCTCATGGCATCAGACGCGCCAGAACGCATGATCCGCATCAGCAGCGAGGACTCACAACTCAACCTCTACGATGGTCGAATGCTTGCACAGAACGGATGGTTCGTTCTTCGCAGCGAATTGCCAACAGGCAAAACCGGCAAAGTCGTTACATGGACAGTCGAGCCACATGCCATTCCAGGCTGGATTCGCGAACCAAACATCGGTTTCTCACAAGTCGGATATCTTCCTAACCAGCCAAAAGAGGCTGTCATCGAGCTCGACAAAAACGATAGTCCGAAGTCGAGTGCCAGCATTGTTCGCGTGATGCCTGACGGCTCAACAAAAGAAGTCTTCAAAGGCAAGACTTCTGTCTGGGGCCGATATTTCAAGTACAACTACGTGAAATTCGACTTCACTTCTGTTGAAGAACCTGGCGTATATTACATCAAATATGGCGATACAAAGACCAACAACTTCATCATTGCCAACGATGTTTACGATCATATCACAGATGCGACAAGCGACGTATGGATTCCAATACACATGAACCACATGACAGTGAATGAAGGCTATCGCATTTGGCATGGCGAACCATTCAAAGAGGGCTATCTCCAGGCACCAGAAAGCGACCACTTCGACCTTCACTGGCAAGGTGCCAGCGACACCAAGTATAAGCCATACGAGCTTATCCCAGGCCTCAACATCGGAGGTTTCTTCGATGCTGGCGACTATGACATCGAGACAGGCTCGAACATCAGTGTTGTTCAGAACTTCGTTTCGGCATGGGAACTCTTCCATCCAGACCGCGACGAAACATTCGTGAGCCAAGAACAGCGCTATGTTGACTTGCACCGTCCAGACGGCAAGCCAGACCTTCTGCAATACATCGAGCACGGTACGCTCAACCTCGTCGCACAAGCCGAGAAAATAGGACACATGGCACAGACATTGTCAAACGGTGTGCTCGACAATTACCACCACCTTGGCGATATCTCGGCAATTACCGATGGACTCCACTATGACCCGTCGCTCAAGCCATATGAGAAATCGGCCGACGGCAAACGCAGCGGCACCCACGACGACCTCTGGGCATTCACGACACGCAATCCTATGCTCGATTTCCGTGCAGCAACAATGTTTGCAGCTGCAAGCCGTGCGCTCGAAGGATATAACGACGATCTCGCAAAACGCGCACTCGTGCAGTCAAAACGACTCTTGAAAGAGGCTACGGAACTGATTGCGAAGCGCGACAGCAAACTCATCAGCGGTGAGCGCGACAGCCTCTCAGCCAATGGATTTGGCAACATGGCCACTAATCTCCAGCTCTACGCAGCCACAAACGAGAAGCAATACCTCGATGCCTTCGAAGCACAGATATGGAAAGCTCTCGACAAAAACGTGAGCTATACCATCAAAACAGCCCTCGACGCCATTCCTTACATGAGCAGCGAATATCGCGAAAAACTTCGCCCATACGTTGAGCGCTACAACGAGTATATCCTCGACCTCGAAAAAGACAACCCATATGGTGTACCTATTGGACTTGGCAACTGGGCAGGAAGCCCACAGGTTACCTCGTTCGGTACAACAATATGCTTTGCAAGCAAATACTACCCTGACATCATCGACAAGAACCAGGCATACAAGGCTGCAAACTGGATTTTCGGATGTCACCCATATCACAACTACTCGCTTGTTGCAGCCGTTGGAGCTTCACGTCCGAAAGCTGTGTTCTACGGCAACAACCGCGCCGACTTCTCGTTCATTCCTGGCAACATGGCTCCTGGCCTGCTTTTCCGCAAGCCTGACCACTTCGAGAACTACGATGACTGGCCATTCCTCTGGGGACAGAACGAAGGCACAATTGCCGGAAATACAAATTATTTGATTTTCGGACAGGCATTCAAAGACATTGAGAAATAATAAATAGCCAGGAATTGATTGCATAAATAAAAATGCTCCGTCAGATTACTGATGGAGCATTTTTATTTGCATTTAATGAATATGTTTTTTCAAGTCACTATTCAATCATTCCGTCAACATCAACAGTGTTTCCGAACCATTTCCCAAGCTTATCCTTAGCCTGTTTTATAATTTCGGGCGTGATATTGCTCTTCACCGTTTTATAGCATGCATAGAGTGCTGCGGCATCATCCGTAAAGCCTACAGGCAGGAAATCCGGAATCAAGTCAACCGGCAATATGAAATAGCCGATAGCCGAATAGATCATGACTTTTGCCTCCGTCGATGTAGCCTTGGACGTCGCCGTATAATAGAGCACAAGTACCATGTAAACGACCTTCTCACCGGCTTTTGAAGCAACATTTTTAATCTTGTCCCAAAAGCCAGATTCAGAATAGTGCTTATCGTATCCGACAAGCATAATCTGGCCATTTTCATTCTGCTTATCCATATCGAAAGTTTTTATTGGTTTATACGTTTGGATGGCAATTCGGTTATCACACGCAATATTCCGTACACATTCGAAAACAAAAAAGAGAGGCAATCAATCAGATTACCTCTCTTTGTATATAAACGCCATTCGACGTTATTAGAACGAGATTGTGTAAAGTGTGAATGAATATGGATCAACCTTTACGCTCATCTTGTTCGAGATAGCGACATCTTCTTTCATTGGGAAGATTGGCTGTGCCTCATAGTTGTTCTCGTCGTTAGGACTGCCTGCAAGCGTAGTCTTCTCTGCATTCATCTTGATGCCCTTGAATGCCGAGAGATCAATATTTGCCTGTGCAGCGGCAGAACCTGCGTTACAGATCTTCACATAGAGCTTGCGACCCTTTGTGTCGAGAATAACCGACTGACCAAGAAGATTGTCATTGCGGTTGAACTTAACGCAATCGCCATAGAAATAATCACCGCTTGAAAGGCCAAACATCTGCTGGATGTAATAGCTGCAAGTTGGATAAACACGATCGTTATCAAAATAGATAAGGTCTGGATTCCAGTTTGTTGCATCCTTACGGGCAAAGAGTGGAGCGTATGAAGTCATTGCAACGACATCGCCATTCTTCTCAACATGAAGGAGATAGAGGCCTTCTGCCAAAGCATCGATGAGTTTCTTGTCCTTTGCAGCATATTCGCCAAGGTAAACCTTAGTCTTGCGATTGCGTGGGTAGTTGTCGTACTGACGCTGCTCCATGAAGAACTCGCGTGGCTCATAGTAGTGTTCGTCGAGGATTGGCATGTCAAGTTCTTCGGCAAGCTTCCAACCGTTCTCATAGTCTGGGTTGCCCGGATGTGAACCAGGACCATCTGTACCTACGATAACGATTTCTGGATGTGCCTTGTGAATCTTGTTATACATATACTTGAAGCGCTCGATGAACTCTGGAGAGATCTTCTCCTCGTTACCAATGCCGAGGTACTTGAGACCGAATGGTTTTGGGTGACCCGCATCTGCACGTACCTTACCCCACTTTGTGCTTGCATCGCCGTTAGCCCACTCAATGAGGTCAAGAGCATCCTGCACCCACTCGTCCATCTCTTCCATTGGGCAAGCATCCTGTGCCTGTGTCGGATACATGTTCCAACCACCGTTTGAACCCTGGCAGTTCACGCCGCAAGGAAGGATTGGAAGAGGCTGCATGTTCATGTCCTCGCAGAACTGGAAATACTCGAAGTAGCCGAGTGTCATCGACTGATGATAGCCCCAAGTGTTTTTCAAGCCCTTACGCTGCTCGCGTGGACCAACAGTGTTCTTCCAACGATATGTATCCCAGAAACCATCGCCACCGCCGTGAACGACGCATCCGCCAGGGAAACGCATGAACTTTGGATGGAGAGCCTCCAATGATTCAGCAAGATCCTTGCGAAGGCCATGACCTTTATATGTATCCTGTGGAATAAGAGATACCATGTCGATATCGAGCTGACCGACTGTCAGAGAAAGAAGCTGAAGATTTGCATTTTCACACTTCTCAGAAGCAACGAGTGTGCACTCATACTTTTTCCATTCGCTGCCACTAACCTTGATCGTAGCGTCTGCAATTGCTGTTGGTTCGCTCATCCAACCCTTGCCAGGAACAGCCAACACAACGCGAACCTCTTTATCCTTGCCGTCTGGATTGCGAAGGAATACAGAGAAGTTGTATTTTGCATCAGCCTTGACAGAGATTCCATCAAAGCCATCGTTCTGAATGCCGACACCTGTCCATCCCTTGAAATCATAGAAATGACCTACGCGCTCCACATTCAAACGCATATAATTCGGATTGTTCTCGTGGATAGGATTCTGCTGCTTTGGCTCAATATAGCCGAGTGAATGACCTGGTCGAACAGTCTTCCAAGCCGTGCTTGCGCCCCAACCGTCTTTTTCTGAAGGGTTGAATTCGAAAGAACCGTTCTGAACGAGTTCTGCACAAAGACCGCCGTCGGCAGATGAACTGATATCCTCAAAGAAGATACCGATGAGTTCGTTACTAATCTGCTTGCCTCCTGCAGGTGCTGCGACAGGCTTCTGTGCCGAAGCTAAAACTGCCGACGAAACAAGCATTGAGAGAGAAATGAATCTTTTAAACATAAGACGAATACTTATATGTTATGTTCAACTGTTAATTATTTTTTGCAAAGGTAAAATTATATTTCATTTTCTACAACTATACGATGAACTATGCACCTTTTTTGAACAAAAGATACCCTTGCAAAAAGAGGTTGACATGCAAGAATGAAATACCGATGATTCTTGTTAACTTTGTGTCAAAATTGCAGAACATGGTATACCAGACAGAATTTTCACTTTCGGCAAAAAGACGCGGTTTTCATTTGATTACAAGCGAGATACTCAAGAATTTACCAACTGAATTACCGAAATCAGGATTGCTCAATCTGTTTGTCAAACACACGAGCTGCGCACTTTCCATCAACGAAAATGCAGATCCAGATGTGCGTAGCGACATGGAGAAAATTTTCAATCACATTGTTCGCGAGGGCGAGCCATACTATGACCACACACTCGAAGGTCTAGATGACATGCCGGCGCATGCAAAAAGCACGATTGCCGGTGTCAGCCTCAGCATTCCGATAAGCAACGGACGCCTGAACCTCGGAACCTGGCAGGGAATATACCTGTGCGAATTCCGCAACTACGGAGGCGAAAGACGTATCGTTGCCACGATCATAAGCTGAAAAAGACAGCACCACGATGTCAAAGTTTGACTCGGTTTGTGATATTAAGTTACAGAGTTTAGTAACTTTGCAGAGATTAATAAAATCGAAGACATGACGCAGATGTCATTTTGGAAATATGGTATATTAGCAGGTCTTGCCGTTGGATTAATGCAGACATTTTTTGCACTGATCAGCTACTTCGGCATTGATTCCGCGATTGTCAATTTTGCCGCCATGCTGCTGACGTGGCTTTTGTTCATATATGCGCTATGGCAATACGCGAACAGAAACTACGGCGTGAACTTCACATTTGCAAAAGGAATGAAACTCGGTGTTGTGATGGCTGTAACGGCCGGCATATTCTCGGGGCTCGTTGTTTTTGCGATGTATAGTCTCGATGATAATCTGACGGCAAAAGCGTTGGCCGATACGATGCAGACCGCATCTGATGCCAATCTGCCGCAAGACAAGACCGACATACTGATGGAACAGACACGCGAAATGCTCAAGCCATCAGTGATCATGACGTCGCAGATCTTCTCGGACTTGCTCGTCGGAATAATCGTTTCGCTCATAACCATGGTTTTTGTGCGAAACAATCAAAAACAGAAAACAGAAAAAATTTAAAATATGGATTTGTCGATAATAGTACCTTCGTTCAACGAAGATGAGTCACTACCAGAGCTCGTTGCGTGGATTGGTCGCGTGATGTCGCAGACACAATGGACATACGAGATTGTGATTGTTGACGATGGTAGCCGCGACAACACGATGAACGTCATCGAAAAACTGCAGGGAACCGATTCGCATGTCAAAGCCATCAGTTTCAGAAGGAATTACGGCAAATCGGCTGCACTGAATGTTGGTTTTGCTGCAGCAGAAGGCAACGTCGTCATAACGATGGACGCAGATCTTCAGGATAGTCCGGACGAGATTCCAGAACTGATGGACATGATTCTCAATCAGGGCTATGACATGGTCAGCGGATGGAAAAAAGTGCGTCATGACCCACTGAACAAAACACTTCCATCGAAGCTCTTCAACGCTGTCACACGCAAGATTTCGGGCATCCATCTGCACGATTTCAATTGCGGCCTGAAAGCATACAAACGCGATGTCGTCAAGTCAATCGAAGTATATGGCGAAATGCATCGCTACATTCCTCTTTTGGCCAAAGAGGCTGGTTTCGTGAAGATTGGCGAGAAGGTCGTCACTCATTATGAGCGCAAATTCGGAGTATCGAAGTTCGGAATCGAACGCACAATCAAAGGCTTCCTCGATTTGCTGTCGGTGACATTTATGACGAAATTCGGAAAACGTCCGATGCACCTTTTTGGCGCTTTGGGAACGCTCATGTTCTTCATCGGATTCATCGCATCAATATGGCTTGGCGCTAAGAAAATCTGGTTTGTTTACCATTCTCTTTCTGCACCGCTCATCACATCGAGCCCATATTTCTATCTTGCACTGACATGCATGATTCTCGGCACACAACTGTTCCTGACCGGCTTCATCGCAGAACTGGTAACTCGCAATGCACCAGAGAGAAACACATATCAGATTGCAAGAAAACTGGGATTCAAGGAATGACTCTCGATGAAATAATCCGAATCATTGAGAATCCATTTGGCAGAAATTTGAATGGCATCTCGATGCTTGTATGCTGCGCTCCCGACAATGGGCAACTAGCAATAAAGCTGGCACGACATAGCGCACGCGTCGTGTTAATCACCGGCAATCGGGAAGAGTACGACAATGCTACCGAACGTCAGCCACAAGCATTGAACATGGAAATCATCCATACAGACATCGAGAAGTGGATTGCCACGAACAGACATTTCCACTTCGATATGACAATTTCATTTGGCACGCAACTCGAAACGCTGCCGAATGAACCCGGAGGAAGACACATAGAACTGAACTACGGCAACAACTCGTATACGCTAACGCAAAGGTAAAAACAAGAAAAAAAATGGCGCAGATAGAAAAGATAAATCTGAAGCAACATCTTACACACAAAGTGTTCGGAATCGTCAGCGATATCGTTGAGACGACCGGCGAACAAGCCTTTGTCATTGGCGGTTATGTACGCGATCTGCTCATTGGCCGCAAATCCAAAGACATTGATATCGTTGTTGTCGGGAAAGGAATCGAACTGGCTGAAAACGTACACAAGGCGTTCAGAGGATCAAAACTGTCTGTGTTTAGGTCATTTGGCACAGCAATGGTCAAGATTCGCGACACTGAAGTGGAATTTGTCGGTGCCCGTCGCGAATCTTATCGTCGAGACTCGCGCAAGCCAATCGTTGAAGACGGCACTCTTGAGGACGATCAGAACAGACGAGATTTCACCATCAATGCGCTGGCACTCAGCCTTCGCAAAGAGACATTCGGCGACCTCATCGACCCATTTGGAGGCATCGCAGATCTCGAAAAGGGCATCATTCGGACACCACTTGATCCTGCAATCACGTTTTCGGACGATCCGCTACGCATGATGCGTGCCATACGATTTGCGACACAACTCAACTTCACAATTGAGGAAAACACTCTGAAAGGCATCTGCGACACCGCCGAGCGCATCGAGATAATATCAAAAGAACGTATTTGCGACGAAATGAACAAAATGATGATGTCGCAAACACCTTCTACAGGGTTCAAATTGATGGACCGAACGGGATTGCTCAAATACATATTGCCGGAATTGTGTGCAATGAAAGGCATCGAAAAAGTTGGAGGACGTGGCCATAAGGACAATTTTTACCACACAATGGAGGTGCTCGATGGTGTTGCCGCAACAAGCGATAATGTCTGGCTGCGTTGGGCCGCACTCATGCACGACATCGGGAAACCACGTACAAAAAGATACGACAATAAGCTCGGATGGACGTTCCACAACCATAATTTCGTCGGAGAAAAGATGGTGCCAGGCATTTTCAAAAAGCTAAAACTGCCATTGGATGCGAAAATGAAGTACGTGCAGAAACTCGTCAGTCTGCACATGCGTCCGATTGTCCTAAGCGAAGAAGAAGTTACCGATTCTGCAATCAGAAGGCTTCTCTTTGAAGCCGGCGACGACATCGAAGACCTGATGCTCCTCTGCGAAGCCGACATAACTTCGAAAAACGAAGAAAAAGTGCAGCGCTATCTGCGCAACTTCAAGATTGTCAGACGCAAACTGAAGGAAATTGAAGAGAAAGACCATGTTCGTAATTTCCAGCCACCAATTTCAGGTGAAATGATAATGGAAATGTTCAAACTTCCACCGTCACCGATGGTCGGCGCACTCAAAAATGCACTCAAGGAAGCAGTTCTCGATGGCATCATACACAATGACTATGATGAAGCGCAGAAATTCATAATCAACAAGGCAAAAGAACTGGGTGTCGAAAACATACCGAATAATCTTTCCAATAAATGAAAAAACTGGCCATTTTGTCAAACAATTTTATTATAATTGCAGTTCAAAAGCGCAATGACCAAAATGGCAGAAGAAGTTTTGACGATAGACATAGACAGCATTATTGCTAAGAAAAGCCAGACACTTCACAAATGGCTGCCTAAGTTCATTATCAGATATATTGAACGCACGATCCATCAAGACGATATAAACGCTTTTATCAAGCAGACTGCAAATATCAAAGGTCTGCCTTATGCCGAAGCAATAATCAAAAAGTTCGGAGCAACTGTCGATATTTACGGACTTGAAAACGTGCCAGATGACGGACGTTTCATTTTCGCATCCAACCATCCTCTTGGCGGATTAGACGGAATGGCATTCATGCACGCAGTCGGAAAGAAGCACCAGAACCTGAAATTTCCAGTCAACGATCTCCTTCTGAACATACGTAATTTCAGCGACATATTCCTTCCTGTCAACAAAACCGGAACGACAAGCAAAAGTGCAGCCTTGCAAATGGAGCAGGCATTTGACAGCGACGCGCAGATTCTCATGTTCCCTGCCGGATTATGCTCAAGAAAACACGATGGTGTGGTTTGCGACCTTGAATGGAAAAAAGGATTCATCGCAAAGGCTATCAGTACGAAACGAGATATTATTCCGGTTCACATAACCGGCAAGAACAGCGATTTCTTCTATAACCTAAGCAATTTCAGAACCCGCCTTGGCATCAAAGTCAATATCGAAATGCTCTATCTTGTTGATGAAATGTACAAGCAACAGGGACAGCACATTGATGTCTATTTCGGAAAACCAATTGCATGGCAGACATTAGAAGGACGTAATGTCAAGGATGCCGCTCAAGAAATAAAAAAAATAAGTTACTCACTTTGCCAATAAAGAGATGTCACTAGAACCAATCATAGATCCCGTTCCACGCGAAGAACTCGAAAAAGAGTTGACTCGCGAGCGTTTTGTGCGCACGACTAACAAAGGGAACAATAAGATTTTCGACTTTGCTGCCAGCGAAGCACCGGCATTGATGCGTGAAGTCGGACGTCTGCGCGAGATTTCATTCCGAATGGCAGGCGGAGGAACGGGCAAAAGCACCGACATCGATCAATATGACGTGAGCGAAATTCCGTTCCGTCAGCTCATAGTCTGGGACCCTGAAGAACGTGAAATTCTCGGAGGATACAGATATATCCTGTGCAAGCATCTTCCACAATCGCAGGAAGGCACAAAGTATCTTGCGACATCTCACATGTTCCATTTTACGGACAAATTCATAAAGGAATACTTTCCAAAAACCATCGAACTCGGACGATCTTTCGTCCAGCCTATCTACCAGAGCAGTAAAGCTGGAGCGAAAAGCCTTTTCGCACTTGACAATCTCTGGGATGGACTTGGCTCGCTTGTCGTCGATCATCCTGACGTGAAGTATTTCTTCGGCAAAGTCACAATGTACACGCATTTCAACCAGACTGCGCGAGACTACATACTCGGCTTTTGGAACAAATATTTCCACGGAAGCAGCGAACTGATTTATGCATACAATCCGATAAAAGTCGGCATCGGAAGCAAGGAATGCGACGAGATTTTCACAGCAGGAAATCTGCAAGACGACTACAAGATACTGGTTCGCAAAGTTCGCGAACTTGGCGTCAACATTCCGCCACTTGTAAATGCGTACATGACATTGTCGCCTTCCATGAAGGTCTTTGGAACCGCTATCAATGACGAATTTGGTGACGTTGAAGAGACCGCAATCATTATTGACCTTCACGATTTGTACGCAAACAAATCTGCACGACACGTCGACACATACAAAAAGCAGGAATAACCATGAAACGGGCGTTCATATTGTCGGTCATAATGGTTTTCGGCGCAATGACGTCGGTTGCCTCAGCGCAAGACCTGGAAACAAGGTCTGAAGCACTGAGAATTTTGTCTATCGGCGATGCTTTCGTACAGACAGGCAATACAGAAAAAGCTTTCAGCCTGTATGATGAGGCTTATGAGATTGCAGCAACGCCACGTGAAAAGTGGATTGCAACAGACAGAATCGCCTCGCTTCACCGCAACGAAAAGCATTACAAGGAGGCATTGACAAAATATGAAAACCTATTGTCAGATGAAGATCTCTTGGCTGATTCTGCAATCATGATGGACGTATATGGGCGCATCGGTCAGGTATATTTCGACCTAAACGACTACGTAAAGTCAATGAAAAGCTACAACCACGTCATTGACTATCTGGGCAAGAAACAAATCCATCCGGAGCTGCTTGCCAATATGGCAAAAACACAGATGGTTGCCGGCGACATAGTCGAGGCTGAAAATATGCTCATAAAAGCGGAGGAATTATGTTCTGGTGTATCTTCGCCTGAAATTTTGGCAACCATATATGACATCCGCTCCACACTATGCGAAAAGAAAGGCGAACTTACAAAGGCACTTGAATATAAGGGAAAATTTGCAGCGCAACAGAAAGCAATATTCGACATAGAAAAAGCGAATATTCTGGATTCAAACAGCCCTTGGGCTTACTACCAAAAAACCGAAAACAGTCTCAACAACGGACACAAAATCGAAGAACTGCAATCGATAATTGACGAGAAGCAGAAGACAATTGACGGCATGAAGATAACGACATACGCATGTGTTGCATGCTCTGTCATTCTACTCTGCGCCTTCATTATTTCCATTACGATTGGCAAGAAGCGCAAGAAACATATCAAGCAAATTGCTACGAGCAACAACGAAAAGATGCATGTCATGTCAATCGTTGTAAACGATTTCGTCACGCCATTCAACGCACTCATTGGCTTCACTGAATTGCAGATGCAATATGCTCAATCGCAAAACGATACAGAATTGCTTGACTATAGCCGAACAATTCACAATTCTGCCCAGACACTTTTCCTTATGGTCGGAAACGTATTGGCATGGAGCCAAATTGACGGACAAGCAAAAGCCATACGAAAGAAGATAAATGTCAGCTGCGAAATAGAAAACATTGTCTCAAACTACAGACTCGTTGCAGAGGACAAAGGTGTGCATGTAAATGTATCTATTGACGATGATGTCGAGGCATACGTTGATGACAATCATTTCAACATTGTCTTGCGCAATGTCATGTCAAATGCGTTGAAATACACGCCTAAAGGCGGTCGCGTAACAATCTCCTCACTTGTATTTGACGGCAAGACATCGATTATTGTCGATGACACAGGCATTGGAATGTCGACCGACGTTGTGAAGAAAATCAACAATGCTGCATTTGTAGAAAGTACGCTCGGCACAGCGCAAGAGAAAGGATCTGGACTTGGACTCACGATCTGCCGAGAACTCGTCAGCGCAAATGGCGGACATTTCGAAGTAAGCAGCACCGAAGGAAAAGGTTCCACATTCACAATAGTCTTTAACACACGTTCATGAGCACAGAAAAATTCTCATACGACAAAAGCATCGAAAAAGCCGATGCAATAATCAACGACTTGCAAGAAGGTTCATCCAAATCACTTGACGACATGATCAAGAATGTCGAAGAGGCTGTCGATTTGCTTAAGAAATGCAAGACGAATCTCACCGAAACACAAGACCGTCTGAATAGAATAATGGAGGAAGATTGACAGAAGCTATCTCTTCTTGACGATCATCACACAACGTGCACAATCTGTTGACACTTCGTATTTCCCGTTCTCACCTTCAAGAACCATCGGCAACAATTTGCGCTTTTCAGGATGCTGCTTCAAGCAGAATCCTAATGAATTCATCAAACAATGCTTGGTTGTCATAACAATGCAACCTTCATAGTTCTTTTGCCGCTCATATCCCAACTCTACGAGAGTCGAACCATGGCGCTCGAAAAACTCTTTTGCCTTAGCATTTACGACATTGGCATTTTTAAAGAGCCTGTCTTCAATATACTTGTGTGATGTTGCCCCAAGAACAAATTCTTGCGGAGCATTCTGAACAAGTTTATTTTCAATGTGTTTTTCTATAATATCACGACGCAACGCGTTGAGATCCGCAGCCGCAAAAAAACGCTTCGAAACGGCATCATCAACACTGACATTTTCAACACAAAAAGGGGTCGCACCCATCTTTGACATCTGCCTGATGATATTATTCTTCGATAGTTCCGGATTATTAGCAATATCAGATTTTATATCGCGACATATTTCCGATTTAGTCTGCTCATCAAACATTGAGACACAAATCCGGCCATCTTTATCTTCAAAAACTGTCAGACTGACAGGTATCTGACGCGTCGTCTTTTGCTCCGCAATCTTCGCATCGAAAGCAACATCAGAATTTCGGAATATCACAGTACCCTTTACCAATCCTTTCGGCATACGCAATGGATATACGACATTAGCCTCTGCCCTATTCACGCGCAATCCGTCATAGCTGCCGTCAGACATTCGATAACACAGACCATCTCCATTGCTAATCTGACATTGCGTATCTATTCTGAACGAATCTTTTCTGACTTCCGAAACCTTGCCGATTTTCTCACCTATTGATTTTGGCGTATCCGGTTGCCAAATATCCGAACGTCGTTCATTTGCAAAATATGTTGTAAATCCGCGATTAAAACTTTTGCTGACATTCGGCTCAAAAATGGCATTTGACACGCCCTGCGACAATCGCGAATATTCCGGATGCCTTTCAAGAATTGAATCTATCAGACGACGATAATGCAGTGTCACATTAGAAACATAAGTCTCATCCTTCAAACGTCCCTCTATCTTCAAGGTCGAAGCACCTGCCAATATCATATCTTCAAGATTGCTTGACTGATTCTGATCCTTAAGCGACAAAAGGTGCTTTTGCCTTGCAACGACATTGCCATTCGCATCATACAGATTATACTTAAGACGACATGGCTGCGCACACTCTCCCCTATTGGCCGAACGACCATTAACGGACTGGCTCATGTAGCACTGGCCGCTATACGACACGCACAATGCACCATGAATGAAACACTCAAGACGTACAAATGTCTGCGATGAAATCTTTCGAATTTCATCTATCGATAGTTCGCGAGCCAACACGACTTGCTTGAAACCGCATTGCTCGAGAAATTGCACTTTATCGACACTTCTGTTATCCATCTGCGTTGATGCATGCAACTCAATCGGAGGCATTTTCGTTTCGAGCAATCCCATATCCTGAACAATCAACGCATCCGCTTTAGCGTCATACAACTGCCATGCAATATCTTCAGCTGCAGCCAGTTCGTGATCAAAGAGAACTGTATTGAGAGCCACGAAGACGCGACAGCCATATTGATGAGCAAAGTCCACGGTTCGTCTTATGTCATCAATTGTGTTTGATGCAGATTTACGAGCGCCAAACATTGGTGCACCGATATAAACGGCATCTGCACCATGAAGTATTGCTGCGCGAGCGCAATCAAAGTTGCGTGCTGGCGAAAGAAGTTCTATGACGTTGCGAGGAGATAACATTGCTATTACTTCATAAAAAAAGAATTGACAACCGACAGATAATTAACCGATTATCAATTCCGTATAGTGGGCCGCACGGTCGGATTATTTAAACTCCTAATGAAAGGATTTGGGTGCTCCGCCACTTTGTAATCTTCCGTGCTCCGAAGAACAATCCGAACCGCCATCCGTCACGGCGCCGAAGCGCTGGAATGGTAATGATTCATAAGAAGCCCGCCATCGTGGTTTTAGCGTCGCCCGGTTTAGTTTTAGTTTGTTAAGTTAAACAATCAAAGAATCCAGTGCGGCTTTTCTTCTTTGTTTCTGATGCAAATATAAGCATTGAACAGACAAAACGCAAGAAAAGATCGTTCTATTGTCTACTAATTCTTGCACCAAGAGCGTTAAGTCGCTGATCAATATACTGATATCCTCGATCGATCTGCTCAATGTTATGTATGGTGCTTGTTCCCTTTGCTGAGAGCGCCGCGATGAGCAAAGCAACACCCGCACGAATATCCGGAGATGTCATGGTTGTACCACGCAACTGCGTTTCGCGATCAAGACCAATAACAGTGGCACGATGAGGGTCACACAAGATAATCTTTGCACCCATATCGATGAGTTTATCTACAAAGAACAAGCGGCTCTCAAACATTTTCTGATGAATCAAGACAGAGCCTTTTGCCTGAGTTGCGATCACAAGGAACACGCTCAAAAGGTCTGGTGTAAGACCTGGCCATGGAGCATCGGCGATTGTCATTATCGAACCATCAATGAACGAGTCAATTGCATAATGCTGCTGCGAAGGAATGTGTATGTCATCACCAATTTTCTCCATCTGAATTCCCATACGCTCAAATGCAAGAGGAATGATTCCCAAATGCTCAAGGCCAGCATTCTTGATTGTTATGTCGCCGGCTGTCATTGCAGCCATGCCAATAAATGAACCTACTTCGATCATATCCGGGAGAATACGATGAGTGCAACCACGCAATTCCTCAACTCCAGTTATGCGCAAGAGATTTGAGCCAACGCCATCAATCTTCGCACCCATCGAAACGAGCATTCGGCATAGCTGCTGTATGTATGGTTCACAAGCTGCATTGTATATAGTTGTCTGTCCCGGAGTCATCACCGCAGCCATAAGTGTATTGGCCGTACCAGTAACCGAAGCTTCATCGAGCAAAATATATGTGCCCTTCATATGCTCAGCTTCGACCGTATAGAAGACATCGTTCGAATCGAAATTAAACGTTGCACCTAATTTCTGAAAACCATAAAAATGGGTATCAAGACGGCGACGTCCGATTTTGTCTCCACCCGGCTTTGGGAAATATGCCTTGCCAAAACGTCCAAGCAACGGCCCCATAATCATAATCGAACCTCGCAAAGAAGATGCACGACGCTTAAAATCATCAGTCTGCATATATGTAAGATCAACTCTATCGGCCTTGAAACTGCATGTATGACGATCGCGTCGATTAACAGACACTCCCATATGTGCCAATAGGTCAATCAAATTGTTGACATCCAAAATGTCAGGAATATTCTCAACAACAACTTCCTCGCTTGTCATGAGTGTTGCACAGAGAATCTGCAAAGCCTCATTTTTTGCTCCCTGAGGCGTAATCTCACCCTTAAGCGGCTGACCCCCATCAATGATAAATGTGCTCATATTACAAATGAATTAGTAGCGATTTCTATTCTTGTTGCCTTTATTCTTGCGCTTCGCATTATTGGCCTTCTTGCCATAGTTGCCTCGTGGATTCTGCATTTTCTCAGGACGAATCGCAGCTGTTTTGATACCATCTTCCTCATCAATAACAAGACGTCCACTCGAAAGGATCCTGATATCGTTGAACAAACGTTCGTCCGTAGCGAAATCCTTGTTCCATGCGAGAAGCGATGCTTTCATAAAGTTCGCGATATTCTCAACCGTTACACGCTTAGCCTGCGGATCCTCGATATTCGAAGCCTTTTCAATAAGGTCTTCAACGATATGTCCGTAATGCTTAAGTCGGATATTCTGTCCTGGATAAGGAACTCTATCCGGCTTGCGCATCAATTTAACAGGTTCTGGCATAGGATATGGAGCATCAATATCAAGCTTGAAATCTGAGATGATATAGAGATGATCCCAAAGTTTATGTTTAAAATCCGGAGTATCCTTAAGTTGCGGATACATATTCGCCATGATGCTTACAATCGAATGCGCACATCGATTGCGTTCTTCACGGTTTTCAATAGTGGTGGCATAGCGCACCATATTCTGAATTGTGCGCCCATACTCGGGCATCACTAGACGCTCGCGCGTAGAATTATAATCGAGATATTTGTTTTCCATAAAAAAATAAAACAGAAACCATTAACCCAAGAACGACTTCAAGAGCTTACTCTTCTGCCCTTGACGAAGCTTGCGTATGGCCTTTTCCTTAATCTGACGCACACGTTCACGAGTCAAACCAAAACGTTCACCGATTTCCTCAAGAGACAACTCCGGGACACCGATACCAAAGAAATATCGAATGATATCCGCTTCACGTTCAGACAATGTCGCCAAAGTACGCTCAACTTCTGTCGAAAGAGATTCGCCAAGCAAACCTTTATCTGCATCAGGAGAATCATTATTCACAAGAACATCAAGAAGACTATTCTCTTCGCCTTCTGCAAATGGAGCATCCATAGAGACATGACGACCGGAAACGCGCATAGTATCCGAAATCTTTTCCGGCTGTATATCAAGAACTTCCGCCAATTCTTCAGCAGACGGACGGCGCTCGTTTTCCTGTTCGAACTTTGAATATGCCTTGTTGATTTTATTAAGCGATCCGACTTGATTGAGAGGCAGACGAACTATTCTCGACTGTTCTGCAAGAGCCTGAAGAATCGACTGACGAATCCACCATACCGCATAAGAGATGAACTTAAAACCACGTGTCTCATCAAACTTCTGAGCAGCACGAATCAAACCAAGATTGCCTTCATTAATCAAATCGGGAAGTGAAAGTCCTTGATTCTGATACTGTTTTGCCACAGACACCACGAATCTCAAATTCGCCCTTGTCAGACGATCGAGCGCGGCCTGATCTCCTTGGCGTATTCTCTGTGCCAATTCGACCTCTTCATCCACACCCACGAGTTCTTCGCGGCCTATTTCTTGCAGGTATTTGTCGAGAGACGCGCTTTCGCGACTAGTTATCGACTTAGTTATCTTAAGTTGTCTCATCGTTTATCTGTACGTACTACGCCCTTGTACGTACGAGCCGATATAAAGTTACAGCACCAGATATGCAAATTATCATTTTTTAACACATCATAAAGTATCATCATCAACAGCATGTACTCGACTGTCACTCACTGCAATTACGTTACGAACGCCAGGATCACCCTTATATCTCACCTCACAATGACCGCGAGCAGAAACCGTGATTGCATCTACGACCGAAACGTCAACGCTCGACGATGTTGCAGCAGCCACGGACACAGAGTTTGAACGGAGGCCAAAAGCGCGTATTGTCGAAGCATTTTCAGCAAAGAAATCACAACTTCGGGCATTGCCGACTAGACGCACATCGCAGCCGCTCGTCACATTGACTTTTAGATATTCTGCATTAACATTGCAAAAGAAATCACACCCATAGCGTCCATACAATGCTAAATTTTCACATGGCAAAGCCGTCTCACATCGAACATGATTGCCGGACGAGCATGTTATTGAAGTCAACGCACTATCGACTTCCAAAACAATGTCTATGCGTTTTGATTTTTTATAGCTGAATCGCGAAGCAAAGATTGACAATTCGCCATCAACAACCTGACATACGACATGTGGCAATATAGTGCGTTCTGCATTTATCGTTATCTTTTGCCTGTCAGACTTGCGAATGACCATGTTAATCCCCGACGCAAGCGAGACTTTCGAAAAACGGTCTATCTTGTCAATCTCGCGACTAGGCACATGCTGAGCCATAGCGACACTGCACAGCATCGCATGGACTACAATAATTAATATGAAGATGAATCGACATTTCATAACAACAACATTCCTAAATCCGTTGAGCAATAGCTACAAAATACATGCCAACAGCAAATCTCGAAGAGATTCTTGATATTCAACAACACAAATATAAGGAATATGACCTACATTTTTTGTCTGGCTATAAAAAAAATAGAGGTTGCTAACGTCACGTCGGCAACCTTCCAATCAATCCAAAAATGAAACCTTATCTATGAAATACAATTACTATTACGCTGTTATTTGCAAAAGGTTACACCCCTTCATGCATTTTTTTCATTCCGATACAACACCAACCTTTGCAACGTGTGTCTGACTCCATCTGTCAGCCAATCTGTCACCTGTTGAAATGAAGAGATAGAAATCATAAATATTTGCAAATGGAATAAATACGACAATATTACGCAGAATAGCACTGCGCCACGACGGATTCTCACCATTTTCATTCACGACACGAAGCCCATACACCGACTTTCCGAGATTTGTCTGCATACCAAACGGGCAAGCATCACGAATGATGAAATATAAAACCGCAGCGGCATATCCAATATTCGGACATATAGCGATTGCTGCACAAACGAAGAGATCAACGCAAAACGCTATCTCACGTTCGAGCCATCGCAACGTAAGGACATTCTTTGCTATTGTACGAAAAACCGCAGCCACTTCTTATTTCTTTCGGAATACGATATTGATAGGCACTCCTGTAAAATCCCAACGCGAACGTATTTTTCTCTCAAGGAAACGTCGATATGGTTCCTTGACATATTGTGGCAGATTGCAGAAGAATGCGAATGTAGGAGTTGACGATGGCAACTGAGTAACATACTTAATCTTGACAATCTTGCCTTTATACATTGGAGGCGGATAATTCTCAATTTCAGGCAGAAGAGCTTCACACAAGAGCGACGTAGGCACCTTGCGATGCTGATTTTCAAACACATGATGAGCCTCTTCGAGAGCCTGATGTATGCGTTGCTTATTTGGAACACTTGTGAAGACAATCGGGAAATCTGTATAAGTAGCCAATTCCTTATGTATGAAATCCTCCCAAATCTTTGTGGTTTTAGAATCTTTCACCACAAGGTCCCACTTGTTTACAAGAACGACAACGCCCTTATTGTTTTTTTCGACGAGAGTAAAAATCTTCTTGTCCTGCGCTTCGAGACCGCGGGATGCATCGATAAGGAGGATACATACGTCCGAATTCTCAATTGCTCGAATGGCACGCATTGTCGAATAGAACTCGACATCTTCCTTCACTTTGTTACGCTTGCGAAGTCCGGCCGTATCCACAAGATAGAAGTCCATACCGAACTTATTATATCTCGCATATATCGAATCACGAGTTGTTCCTGCTTCGTCTGTAACGATGTTTCGATCTTCACCGAGAAGAGCATTCGTCAACGATGATTTGCCAGCATTAGGACGACCCACGATGGTAAACTTTGGAAGCGAATCATCAATATCACTCTTCACATCCTCAGGAAGCAATTCGAGCACTTTGTCAAGAAGATCTCCCGTACCACTTCCGCTCATTGCAGAAACCGGGAATATTTCGTGAAGGCCGAACTTATGGAACTGCGCCACATCGTAAAGGTCAGAGCCGTTATCTACCTTGTTTGCAATAACAACAACCGGCTTGCGCGAACGGCGGAGCATATCAGCAACCGTCTCATCGTAACCTGTAACACCCGTAGAAACATCAACGACAAACAAGATAAGAGCTGCTTCATCTATGGCAAGCATAACCTGCTTACGGATTTCCGGCTCGAACTTGTCATCATCATCATCGGCATAACCACCAGTATCGATAATCGAAAATTCCTTGCCGTTCCACAGCACTTTTCCGTACTGACGGTCACGCGTGACACCCGCAGCCTCGTCAACGATTGCCGAGCGCGTCTGTGTAAGTCGGTTGAAAAGTGTCGATTTGCCCACATTCGGACGACCGACAATGGCTACTATATTACCCATGATGTTCCTTTTTGAAGGTTTATATTTGCTTTACAGTTGCACGTTTTCATCAAGATACGTGCAGATTATATTTTTACACTAACCCAAGAAATTCTTGAGAAGCTTTGTCTGCGAACTAGCGCGAAGACGGCGAATCGCCTTCTCCTTAATCTGACGCACACGTTCACGTGTAAGACCAAAACGTTCACCAATTTCTTCAAGCGTCATTTCCGGCACACCAATGCCAAAGAAATAACGGATAATATCGCGCTCACGTTCGGACAGAGTCGTCAAAACTCGCTCAACTTCCGTTGAAAGGGACTCACCCATGAGGCCACGGTCTGCATCTGGCGAATCGTTGTTTACCAATACGTCGAGAAGGCTGTTCTCTTCACCATCTGCGAAAGGAGCATCCATTGACACATGGCGACCCGAAACGCGCAACGTATCATTAATCTTCTCTGGCTGAATATCAAGGACATCAGCAAGTTCTTCTGCCGAAGGACGACGTTCGTTCTCCTGCTCAAACTTCGAGAATGCCTTGTTGATTTTGTTGAGAGATCCGACCTGATTCAACGGCAAACGTACAATTCTCGACTGCTCTGCGAGAGCTTGGAGAATCGACTGGCGAATCCACCACACAGCATACGAAATAAATTTGAAGCCTCGTGTTTCATCGAATTTCTCAGCAGCCTTGATGAGGCCCAAGTTACCCTCATTGATGATATCAGGAAGCGAAAGTCCCTGATTCTGATACTGCTTTGCTACCGACACGACAAAACGCAAGTTCGCCTTGACAAGACGATCTTGAGCGGCCTGATCACCCTGACGGATACGCTGCGCAAGTTCTACTTCCTCATCAACGCTAACAAGCGGCTCACGGCTTATCTCCTGGAGATATTTGTCGAGAGTGTCATTGCGGACCGTGATGGTCTGTACTATCTTAAGTTGTCTCATGTTGTTTTATTCGGGGCTGCAAAAATAACCATTTTCCTATTTTCATAACGGATAATGGAGCGTCTTAGTTTTAGAAACTTGCGTTTTTTTTGTTTTATTAACGTGTTGAGCATGAAAATCACCCTAAAACACGCTGCGACGAAGGATAAATACAGAGAAATCTCGCGAAACGAAACAAGTCATTTCGCGAGATTTTATGTATGCCAACGCTTAATGCGTTATGCCTTTCTGTAATTTGCCAATTTCTCAGCCTGGAACTTGCGGATGAAATTAAAGTGCTTTTCAATCTCACTCTCTGCATAGTTCACATAAACTTCGAGAGACTTCTTGAACATCTCAGGTTCCTTGTTTGTATCCTGGAGCAAGAGGTGACTCATAACGCAAGTTGCAGCCATTTCATAGAGACGACGTGCGAGGAAATCGAGGAGTTCCTGGTCGCCAGCTTCCTTAACAGCATTGCTTGCTGCAGAGAACTTGCTGTCCATGCTCTTGATGCGGTTCATATAATCCTCGAATTCTGGAGCAACGAGAATATTCTCGTAATCTGCCAAAACACTCTGGTATGTACCGTTTGTCACATAGCGAATTGCAGCAACAGTCTGGAGCTGGGTTGTACCCTCATAGATGCTTGTGATACGAGCATCGCGATAGATACGCTGACAAGCATATTCAAGCATGAAGCCTGAACCGCCATGAACCTGAATACAATCGTATGCATTCTGATTTGCATACTCAGAGTTCATACCCTTTGCAAGTGGAGTGAATGCATCGGCAAGCTTAGAGAAGAGCTTCTGTTCCTGACGCTCTTCTGGAGTGAGCTTACGCTCGCGAGCGATATCGTCAAGAGCCTTGTAAACGTCTACGTAACGAGATGTCTGATAAAGCAACGCACGACCAGCGTCAAGCTTAGCCTTGATTGTTGCGAGCATATCATATACAGCAGGGAATTCAATAATTGCCTTGCCGAACTGCTTACGATCCTTTGCATATGCGAGTGCCTCGTTGTATGCAGCCTGTGAAAGACCAACTGACTGAGCTGCGATACCCAAACGTGCACCATTCATAAGAGCCATCACATACTTGATAAGACCAAGCTTGCGATCGCCACAAAGTTCAGCCTTTGCGTTCTTGTAAACAAGCTCACATGTTGGTGAACCATGAATACCGAGCTTATTCTCGATACGACGCACATTTACGCCACCGTCGCGCTTGTCATAGATAAACATTGACAAACCACGACCGTCGTGAGTTCCTTCTTCTGAACGTGCAAGCACAAGGTGAAGATCGGCATCACCATTTGTGATGAATCGCTTCACGCCATTGAGACGCCAGCAATTTTCCTTTTCATCAAATGTAGCCTTAAGCATTACAGACTGAAGGTCTGAACCTGCATCTGGCTCTGTAAGGTCCATTGACATTGTTTCACCCTGGCAGATGCGTGGGATGAAACGGCTGTGCTGATCCTCATTGCCGAATTCGTAGAGAGTCTCGATACAGTCCTGAAGTGACCAGATGTTGCCGAAACCTGCGTCTGCTGCTGCAACAACCTCTGCACACATTGTGTATGGAGTGATAGGGAAATTGAGACCGCCGAAACGACGTGGCATTGTCATACCATTGAGACCAGCCTTAACCATTGCGTCGAGGTTCTGCTTTGTACCCGAAGCATACTCAACACGACCATTTGCGCAATGTGGGCCCTCTGCATCAACGCCCTCTGCATTTGGAGCGATGATTTCGCCAGTGATTTCACCAGTGATTTCAAGTACCTTATCGTATGAATCAAGTGCATCAGCATAATCTTGAGCAGCATAGTCAAACTTGTCCTTGTCGGCATATCCACGTTCCTTGAGTTCGCAGATACGTTCCATCATCGGATTATTCAAGTGATACTTGAGTTCCGGAATATCTTTATAGAAATTTGCCATTTGTTTAATCTTTTTTCTTGTTGGTCAACAATCTCATGCAAGCAAGGGCTATACCTAAAATTGCAAAAGTTAATCCGAAGCTCCGGAAGAATGCCCCTCCGTAATTTTCCAATGGACCAAATGCTGCCAATAAATAAACAACAAGGCCCAACAAACCCAAAAGGAGAATTCTTGCCCAAGAGACTTTTTTCATGACCAGCGATATTTTTACTTGCTATTCTTCTTGTAGTACTTGATCATCTTAGGAACAACGTCCTCTACGTTACCTGTAATCACGTAATCGGCAATCGTATTGATTGGAGCGTTTGGATCGTTGTTGATTGAGATGATGATACCAGACTCCTGCATACCAGCGATATGCTGAATCTGACCAGAAATACCACATGCGATATATACCTTTGGACGTACTGTCACACCAGTCTGACCGATCTGACGATCGTGATCAATCCAACCAGCATCAACAGCCGCACGGCTTGCACCGACCTCTGCATGGAGTTCTTTTGCAAGTTCGAAAAGCATGTCGAAACCCTCTTTGCTACCAACGCCATAACCACCAGCCACAACGATTGGAGAGCCCTTGAGATTATGCTTTGCCTGCTCAATATGACGGTCAAGAACCTTGACAACATATTCAGCTTCAGGAACATATTTAGCAACATCATGCTTGATAACCTGACCCTTGTAATTCTCATCGAGAACTTCCTTCTTCATCACACCCTCGCGAACTGTTGCCATCTGTGGACGGTGTTCAGGGTTGACGATTGTTGCAACGATGTTACCACCAAATGCAGGGCGAATCTGATAAAGCTGCTGCTCATAGTGCTTCATTATTGGCTTGTTGTTCTCATCAAGCTTGCCTGTTGGCATATCGAAGTCACCGATTTCGAGTTCTGTACAGTCAGCTGTAAGACCGCTGAAGAGAGCAGAAGAGACACGTGGACCGAGGTCACGACCAATAACGGTTGCACCCATCAAACAAATCTGAGGTTTTTCCTCCTTGAAGAGGTTAACCACGAGAGATGTATGAGGATTTGTCGTGTATGGGAAAAGACCTGCGGCGTCAAAAACATGAACCTTGTCTACTCCATATTTCATAACCTGCTTCTCAACGCCTTCAAGGCCCGAGCCTGCAATGATACATTCAAGTTCAACACCAAGTGTGTTGGCTAATTTGCGACCCTTTGTCAAGAGTTCGAGAGCCACATCCTTAACGGTTGTGCCTTCTATCTCGCAATATACAAATACGTTATTCATATCTTCAAATTTACTTTTCAGCTGCCATGGATTTCTTCACAACAGCCAGATAGCTCAATTAGCCAATAATTTTTTCGTTCAACAATTCAACCATCAAGCTCTCGATATCTGCATCGGCACCAGTCATTGTGCGGCTTTCCTTTGCCTTGAACACGATGTTCTTGACTGCCTTCACATTTGTTGGCGAACCTGCCTTACCCACCTGCTGAAGATCAGCCTCAATATCTGCTGCACCCCACTGAGTAATATTGAGGAAAGGCTTCTTGGCAACCATCTCTGCATATGCTGATGCAGCCTCTGCAGGACGCTCAGCAGCTACCGTTGCACACTTATATTTCATGATGCGCTTTGCATTGCGTGGACGACATGGAGCTGCCGAACCATTTACAGTTATCACGAGTGGCATTGGAGCCTCAACTGTCTCAACACCGCCATCAATATGACGCTTGATGACAATCTTGCGAGTCTTCTCGTCAACCGAGAGAATCTCCTCTGCGTATGTAACCTGGGTAAGACCCAACTTTTCAGCAATCTGCGGACCAACCTGCGCTGTATCACCATCGATAGCCTGACGACCACCAATGATAATATCATATTTGCCAATCTTCTTGATAGCCTGCGAAAGTGTGTAGCTTGTTGCCAATGTATCAGCACCACCAAGGCAGCGGTCTGTAACAACGAATCCCTCATCAGCTCCACGATAGAGAGCCTCACGAATGACTTCTGCCGATTTTGGCAGACCCATTGTAACCACTGAAATTGTAGAACCAGGGAACTGGTCCTTGAGGCGAAGAGCCTGCTCGAGGGCGTTCAAGTCCTCTGGATTGAACACAGCTGGCAGGGCTGCACGATTGACAGTTCCTTCCGGAGTCATCGCATCAGGACCCACGTTGCGTGTGTCTGGCACCTGCTTTGCAAGTACAATGATCTTATATCCCATCTTTTTGCGTTTATGGTTTTATTTGTTTCTTTTCTAATTTCTTCATTCTAAGCGCCATACAAAAAGTATGGGCACAAAATTTCGGCAAAAATATAAAAAAAATAAACCAATTGCAACACTATTTCACTTTTATGCCGTTTTAAGCGCACAAAATTCCACCATAATGCATTTTTAATAAATGATTAGTAATGATTTTCTTTATTCTGCAATCATACCACATAGACTCTGAGCAATCGAATCATGAAAAACATTTTTTCATGCAAAAAACATGGTTCATCGTACGAGCGAGATGCGCTTCCGACGGGCGACATAGTGCATTCCAAACGAAATCAATCACATTTCCACTCTCTCTGCAATTGAAAATTGCAAATAAATCGCTAATATTGCGCTCGAAAATAAAATCAAAGAGAAAAAATGAAATTACTTGAAGGAAAAACTGCCATCGTCACAGGTGCTGCTCGCGGCATCGGCAAGGCAATTGCGCTCAAGTTTGCAGCAGAAGGCGCAAACATCGCATTCACTGACCTCGTAATTAACGAAGACGCACAGAACACAGAAAAGGAAATAGCCGCTCTCGGCGTTAAAGTTAAGGCATACGCTTCTAACGCAGCCGACTTCGCACAGACTGAGCAAGTTGTTGCTGCCGTTAAGGAAGATTTCGGCACAATCGACATTCTCGTAAACAACGCCGGCATCACAAAAGACGGTCTTATGCTCCGCATGACTGAACAGCAGTGGGACGCTGTCATCAACGTCAACCTCAAGTCTGCGTTCAACTTCATCCATGCATGCGTTCCTGTAATGATGCGTCAGCGTGGCGGTTCTATCATCAATATGGCAAGTGTCGTTGGCGTTCACGGCAATGCTGGTCAGTCAAACTACGCAGCTTCTAAGGCTGGTATGATTGCTCTTGCAAAGTCTGTAGCACAGGAAATGGGTCCTAAGGGCATCCGTGCAAATGCAATCGCTCCTGGTTTCATCGAGACTGCCATGACAGCTCAACTTCCTGAAGCCGTTCGCGAAGATTGGATGAAGAAGATCCCTGCTCGTCGCGGTGGCAAGCCAGAAGATATTGCAGACGTTGCAACATTCCTCGCCAGCGATATGGCTTCATACGTTACAGGCCAGGTTATCCAGGTCGATGGCGGCATGAACATGTAAGATATCTCCCATACAGGGAACAAAAAAACTCTCACCGATTCTCGGCGAGAGTTTTTTATGCGCCCCATGTCTCATTCATCTATCTCAATGACTTCAACATATGTTGGCTCATCATTTACCATTACCACACGTTTAGGATCGTCAAACGTTCCCTTTTTGCAGACCCATTTCATTACAATCTTGCCATTCCATCGATCATAGGCATCTCCTAAAAGGAAAACATAGCCACCGTCAGATTCAACAATTCTAAGACTGGTCCACTGAGGTCCATTAGGAGATTCACGAACGATAGCCGCTTCCAACGTGTTTTCGAGGAAAGACAAGGAGTTTGCAACAAGACGATAAACGCTCACATAAGGATCGCGAGGATCAAGACCATCGTTAGCGTAGAGTTCAATCTTCCACGATTCAGGATTGCTGCGGTCAAAAACCACATACTTATACGAAGATTTTTCTTGTATAAAATCGCCTTGTGCTGAGTTTTTGAATGCCAATCGGCCCTCCGTGACCTTAGTCACCTCGCGCTGCAACTTATACATATTGCATTTCTTCTTCGTTTCAGCAGAGGCCATTGGTTTCACACCACAATAAAGATCTTCTGACTGGGCAAAAACATTGAGTCCCAAGAACATTAAAATCACTAATACTGTATTTCTCATATCATTTGTTTTTATCGTCTGATGTGCAATAATTATGCCATTAACGACTTCCGGCAACTTACGAATTAATAAAAAAAAACGGACACCCCCATCCGGAGATGCCCGTTCCCTGATCATTTATCGTACAGACGTGGCATGCCGCGTCTCTCCAAACATACATTTACAACTTTCTACCTGCCAAATCATATTTCTCTCCATCCTTGACAATGACAACCTGACCATTCTCCACAGTCTTGAAGTTATATGCACCAACGTGGTCAAGCTCCGTACGTCTTGAAGGAGTTGCCGTTTTCTTCGTGAAGAAATACTTGCTGTCTGGTGTGTTTGTCTTAAGTGTCACACCATCTGCCTCATAATGCTTGCCAACTGCCTCTGTGCCGTCAGCATTATAGGTAATTTTCTCAATGATAACATCACAGTCGTTATCTACACAACCATATTCTACTTGTACCAATCTGTCGTTTTCATCATAGGTGTAGCGTTCTGTATCAGAATATGATGTTGAAAATGTAATAATATTCTTGCTATTATACTCAAATAATTCTGTATTTGAATGAACCCACTCGCCAACACAATTTATTTCATCCTTTATAATGTTACCGTTATCATCATAGGTTAATGCATGAGTTTCTGTGTTAACCAAATCGCCGTAGTCATAATATTTAACCACATAACCTGTCAATATGCCTTCTACATAGTTGTTCTCATAATTCTCTTTTGCCTCCCATTCATCATTATCCTCCATAAGCTCCACACTACTTATCTTATTCCCTTTTTCGTCATATTGATAAGTCCTGTTATATACTTCTATATCATATTCTTCGTCTTCGTAACTGCTTGTCATTTTTGAGATTTTCCCATTAGAATCATATGATAACGTAACGTCCCAATATGTATCATCTGCATACATATTACATTTAGTTAGAGCAAAATTGTTATTCGCATTTAAAGCTTCAAATATATGAAGTTGTGCCGAAGCCACAACACCCACCAAAAGGGCAGCAAAAAGTGTAAACAGTCTATTCA
>JAKSLG010000020.1 GCA_024401295.1 Bacteroidales bacterium
GTGATTTTTTTTGTCTAAAAAGACATGCATCGCTTCCTTAACATACTACTCCTATTCCTCCTCACGCAAGGCTGGAGCCTACGCCGAACGGGGGCGTTTTCTTACTTGGCCTTGTCTTCCATCTTCTGTGCCGACAGAAGACGGAAGCGAGAAGAACTCGTCGCAGAGAGCTGTCTCGCTAAAAAATCGTCTCACTCAGCTACACGGCAAAAACTCGCTCCGCTCAGACATTTGCCGTGCTTAACGCTGATCTTACCGATTTTTTTTAACGCAAACAGCTCAAGGCGACTTTCATGGCTTCGTTGAAGCCATTTTTGAAGGTGAGTTTTTGCTTAAAGCATATTCATTGTTATATTTGCGCAAGGCTGGAGCCTCGCCGAACGGGGGGAATACGACAACAATCATGGACTATGAAACGAAATATACCAGACATCGGAAGTTTTTTTACAAAAAACAGATAAACAATATTTATAATAAGCACAAGGCGGTAAACGAATGAAAATGTATATGAAATCATTTTTTATAATCATTGTTTTGCTTTTTACGCCATATGTAAATGCGCAAGGACAAAATGTTGATGATATATTGAAAGAATGCCAAGAAAAAAGAGAGCATGATAGAATGGTGCTTGACAATTACCGTAAAAGGCACAAATATATTGGGCAAGAGGAAATTTTTTGTGGAAATCAATTCATTACGTTTAAATATATCGAAGATTCACTTTATCTAAAGCTCCAAGGCAAAGGCATTATGCCAGATTCCTCTATGCAAGTACGCATCCTTCAGCTTTTGAATAACGAGTTCTATGAAGGGGAACTTGAAAAGCTAATAAATGACGAACTTAAATCTGATAAATATTCAGGATTGCCAGATAGCGTGTTAAGTATAAAAAAAATAGAATTAAAAGAAATATATAGTTCTGAATTGCCACGATATAAAAAACACATGCTAATAAAGGCTTGTGAGCTATTAGACAATAAATTAATACTCAAACGAATAGAAGAACTATACAAAGATTCTAAATATGCTGATTTAAAAAAAGAGTTGTTGGATTGTCTACTCTTAGGTCGTGTTGAACCATATACGACAGATTGTTTAAGAGATTCGAAATACAAACCATGCTTGTCTGGAGAAGAGCAGTTTTATAATATCAAGCATTTAGAATATATATATACTCAAGAGTCATTTCGGGAAATAGCAGAATATTTATTTTCTAAGGCGTATTGGGAAGATCATATAATGGATGATATTAGTTTGATAGATACTATTAATAGTCTGCAAGAGAGTGACAGAATAATAGAGGATTTTGAGGAGGATTTTGAGCTAATATTGGAGGATGATATAATCCCTAAACATCACGAAAAAATCAGGTATAATTACTACTATGCCTATGCTTTTAGGATAATTGAATCTGCTATATCTAATGATGGTTTTTATGCAATGTTGGCGAAGTTAGATATTAATTCAGAAGTAGAAGATACATTGCTTACATTGGAAAAGCGTCGTCAGATATATAGATGGATGAAGAAAAACTACGGAAAGTATAAGTTACGAAAGCGATGGAAATGATATTTAAGGAGTTGAGAGTATCTTTCCCTCAAAAATAATAAATTTTCCAAACCTTATTGCTGCCAAATAAATCTGTAGTCTTTTTGTTTGTTGACAGTGAATACTTTTCTTTAAAACATGTCAGCTACTTGATTCTAATTCTGTTCAAAAGCAGGTCGTCGCAGTTCTGATAGACCTCATCAAAGATTTCGCGACAACGTTTTTCGTTCATCTTGATTTTGAGTCCAACGGCAATGAAGTCTTGAAGGGTGGGATAGCCAGTAGAATTGACCGATGTGGCGTGCTGACCACTATAGCCTTCATTGCATAGAGTAAGATCGTATGCCGGTGCCAAGTGCCAGATGAATTTGCCACTTGAATCTTTGCCGACAAAGTAACTGAAGTTTTTGCAATGGTCATCCTTGTTGTCTGTAAGGTAGTTGAATACCATGCGACGGTACATCTCTTCAACATACTTTGTATTTTGAGTAATGTAGCCTGTTAATGCAAGCAAGTTGCTATAGTCGAGCACTGGCTCTGAAAGAGAAAGACAGAGTAAGCCACCAGCAGTTGCTGTGTGGATTCGCTCACCTTCGGTTGTGAGGTCGAATCGTTTTGTTGTAAAGTACTTTCCATTAGTCAGCTTGAAGTCAGGTACATCAATACCACACTTACGTGCTATCTCATTATAGTGATACTCCTGTAGTCCCATGTCTTTGGGATCGTATGTATGTCGAAACTTCACGAGCCAATGACCTTCTGCATCAGAGAATATGGCCTTTGGACGGCAACCGCCACTGTTGCCGCTGTTGTACAATAGGAGTCCTGCGTCTGTATCCTGTTGCTCTTTGAGGACTTCCAACGCCTTCTTCTGGAGCAAGTCGAAGTCTAAAATATCTTCTCTTGTTAAAATGAATGTCTCTGGTTCATACGTCAACGCTCCCATGCCGCTATTGCCTACAATGCTCAGTCGCTCGATGGTAGTAAGGTTTCTGTCATCGACACCTTCACGCATTAATGTTTTATGAAGCAGATAGCGACCATAGCCGTCGGGAAGGCTGTCTTCAAAGATTCCAAAGTCGCCATAAAGTGGTGTTGGCTTTGCAAGGAACAGACCAGTCTTCAATGGAAGTTCTAAAGGAGAAATGCTGAATTCTTCAGCAAGCCAGCGAGGATCGTATTCGAATGCCAGACGTTTATTGTCTGGTGTCATTGAGATCACGCCTACAGTATCTCCGTGATATTTTACTGTTAGCCTATCTATCTTGTTCATGATAAATTCGTATTGCTTTTTACTTTATGAGCTCTGTTTTTCCCTGTATTCTTGCGTATTTGAGTAAGCTCTTCCATCGTTGAATATTTGGGTTCTGCAAAGATGCTCTTCACCTCCGAGGTGTATTCTAAAGCCATGGCAATTCCTATCAGATTTTTCAATGAAATAAGACCTTTCTGTTCGAATCGCACGATGTTTGCTAAAGCTACACCAGACTTTTCCGCTATCTGTTCGCGTGTCAGGTTCTTTTCTATACGACGCTTGCGGAAGTCGTCAGCAATGGTCTTGGCGATGCTTTCAGCATTGTCAAGTGTATAGTTTTCTAATATTGATAATATGTTATTCATTTATTATATAAATACATATTTAATAATAATATGTTATCAGTTGCAAAGATATTTTTTTTGTTTGAAATATCATTCGTTTATGCATAAGAAACAACATCTTTCAAGTTTAATTTATATTTTTGTGTAACCTTCCCTGTTGATCGAAATGCGAATGATTAGAATAAAGAAGCAACTTTGCATAATCCCCACTAATACATTATCTTTGTGTCGATAAACAGTTCATGTCATGGAGCGTTGCCATGCGATACGTGGCATCGACGAGTACCTCGTGAAAGAGGTGGAGTGATTGTTTTCTTACTTGTTCATGTCTTCCATCTTCTGTGCCGACAGAAGACGATCTGACTTTTTCTTCATTAGCTTACGCTCAGTTTCGCAGTTCCTGTTCATTTCTTCTTTGCACCGGTCAAAGAAGAAACCGAACCAAAGAAGAAACCTCGTCGCAGAGAGCTGTCTCGCTAAAAAATCGTCTCGCTCAGCTACACGGCAAAAACTCGCTCCGCTCAGACATTTGCCGTGCTTAACGCTGATCTTACCGATTTTTTTTAACGCAAACAGCTCAAGGCGACTTTCATGGCTTCGTGTTCAGAAAAACACAGAGAGCGACCCCCGCAAAGGAGTCGCTCTTCTCATGCATCATAACCCTCTAACAAGTCATGCACCTCGATAGTATTCGAGAATTTTTGCTCGGAAAATATATTCGTATTTTGCCTGAATTCTATTGGCGATGGCCTTGAGCCATTCTGTGCGACGCTGATTATATTCGGTCTGTGTAGCCTTACCGTTGGCAAATTTCTTGTCGGTCAGGACAAATGATGTGTGTGCGCTTTCTTCGGCCGAAAGGCTTGTTCCATATTTGCTCTGGGCAGCGATGGCGTTGTAGTATGCCTGCTGCACCTCCTTGTAGAGGCTCTTCTTGTCCTCGTCGAGCTGCAGCTGCATGGCAGTCACCTGGCATCGAGCTGTTCGCACTTCGTTGCGTGTGGCAAAACGATTGAAAACTGGAATGTTGAGTGACAGACGGACGTATTTGCTGCGGTTGTTGTCGAGCTGATCGATGAATGATCCGTTGTCGAATCCGGCCGTAGAATAGTAGTTGGTGCCAAGTCCGGCTCCGAGGCTCAGCGATGGCGAATGTCCGCCACGAGCGATGCTGACCTGCTTCTCGGCACCCTCGATGCGAATCTCGTCGCCTTTGATAATGGCCTTGCTGCGCAACGCGTCGGCATAGACCTCATCGACTGTTGCGATGGAGAGGAGCTGTGCCGTGGTGTCCGGCTCTTCGATGGCGAAGCCTTCTGGCGAGGCGAGTTCAAGGAGCTGCGAGAGTTCGAGGAGAGCCAGCTTGTAGTCGTTGCTGCTCTGCACTACCGAGAGTTCGTCCTGCGAAACCGATGAACGGGCCTCGGCCACGTCACTTTCCGACGCCTTGCCGTTTTCCTTCATCTTCTCGCGCTGCATCAGGAGCATTCGGCTCAGTTCGAGCTGGTTGTTGGCGACGCGCAACATCTCGTCGGCATAAAGGACCTGAAGATAGGCCGAAGTGACGTTGATGCCGATGTTTTCCTTGACACGTCCGAGGTCGGCTTTTGCAGCCTCGAGGTCGAGTTTTCTGGCTCCGATGGTATTGTAGCGCTGCATGCCGCTAAAGAGCGTGAGCTGTGCCGAGAGGTCGAACGATGTCGATGCCGTATTGCGATTGTCGTAGGTGTTATTCGCCGTCAGCGCACGTCCGAAATTCCACGACTGGTTGGCCGATGCATTGACGCTTGGCAACAGATTCATCTTTGCCGTATTGAGGCTTATTTCGCCCTGCTCGATGGTGTTCTGCTGACGTTTGACACTGATATTGTTTTCTATGGCATGGTCGATGCATCGCTCGAGCGACCACCGTTCCTGTGCAAAGGCGCCCTGAGCAGCGACGACGGCCAGAGCTATTGCAGATAATATCCTCATAGATTCCAAGTTTTAGTTTTCGATAATTTCATTGCCACGAACGACATCGTTCTCTCCAAGACCATTCTTGACCTCAATTCTGATGCCGTCGGAGATGCCCGTAGTGACGAGACGCTTCTCGAATTTCTGCTCGGGGATGCTGTCCGTCATCACATAGACGAATGTCGAATCGCCACTGAACGAAAGCGCACTTTCGGCAACACACAAGACATTGGAAGCACGCTGGAGGACGATCTCGGCATTTGCGCTATAGCCCGAACGGATGGTGACCGAGTCCGGCACGCTTACGGCAGCTTTTATCTCGAACTGGTTTGCACCATTCTGCTCAACACCTTTTGGCGAGATATATTCAAGCGAAGCGCTGAACGAGAGATCCTGCAATGCGCCGAGCGTGATCTTCACCGGCATACCTTCGCGAATACGTCCGACTTCAGTTTCGTCGATATTGCCGCGGAAGATAAGGTCGCCCATGTCCGCAACGGTTGCTATTGTCGTACCATCGTTGAACGTATTGCTCAGAATGACGGAATTGCCGACTTTCACAGGAATATCAAGAATCAGACCAGTTATCGTCGAACGGATGAGCGTATTGCTGGCATTTGCCGAGTTCTTGCTGATGCCTGTCTTGACGATTTCGAGGTTATCTTCAGCCGTCTGGAACTCCTCCTTGGCCTTGCGATATGCGGCTTCGCTATTGTCATATTCCTCGGCGGTTATGAGCTTGTCGTTGAACAGATTGCGTACGCGCTCGAAATCGGTCTCGGCCGTCTTCAGGCTTATCGAAGCGAGTCGCACACGGCTCTCAGCGCTGTTGAGCTCGCCCATCTCCGGAATGACCTTGACCTTTGCAATGACCTCATCCTTAACGACTTTCTGTCCGGCCTCCTTATATATTTCGGTGATGATGCCAGAGATCTGAGGCTTGATATCAATCTCGTTGCGAGGCTCGATCTTGCCTGTCGCAATCGTTGTCCGTTCTATGTTTCCACGCTCGGTGCGCAATGTCTCGTAGCTCACGACTTCCGGCTGACCTTTCGACCACAGGAAATAGAATGTCCACACGAATATCAATGCCACAATGATGAGCATCGCTGTCTTCAGAATCTTTTTCATAATCTATTTTAATGTTTTTCGTTATTATTCAATGTTTTATTCCTCACGCATTGCCTCTATAGGCTTGATGGCCATTGCACGCAAGGCAGGAGCCATTGCCGCGACGACGCCCAGGAGTGCGACGATAATCGTTATCGCGATGCCGGTCTGGAGCGATATTCCGAAGCCGAAATTGCTGCCTGCATCGGTCTTGATGAGCGTGTCGGCAAGATTGAGCAGCCCTACTCCGGCCGAGAGTCCCATCAGGCCTGCCGTCATCGTCAGCAGGATACATTCGGCGATTATCTGCTGGAGAATGTCTGTCGGGCGTGCTCCGATGGCGCGACGAATTCCTATCTCGGAAGTGCGCTCGCGCACAGTCACCATCATGATGTTCGAGACGCCAATGATGCCCGCAATCAGCGTGCCGAGGCCGACCATCCATGTGAGGATGCCAAGTCCGATGAAGACCGTCTCGACAATTTCGAAAAGCTCTTCGGCATTGATCTGGCCAACGGCTTTCTTGTCGTCGGGATGGACGTAGTGCGCAGCCTTCAGGAGCGAAGCAATGTCTTTTTCGACATCGCTCACTTTGTAGCCGCTCATGGCCGTATAGCACAAGACGTCGATGACGTTGCCATGATTATATGCCTGACGGAGCGTCGTCATCGGCACTTCGACCGACTCGCTGGTCTGGCCGTTGATGCTCATCTGCGATTCACTTCCGCTGACGCCGACAACGTTGTATTTTATGTCGTCGATGCTTATAAATTTGCCGCACGGGTCTTCTCCCTTCTCGAAAAGGCTCTCATAAACCGTCTTGCCAAGGACGCAGACCTTGCGCGTCTCGCGAATGTCGATCTCGTTGATAAAACGGCCATAGAGCAACATCTGCGGCTCAATCTTATCATAGCATGGCTCAAGCCCCTTCAGCGTACAGTCGTTATATTTCAAATCCTTGTAAATCACGGTTCTATTCCACTGGCTATTGCATCCCGTGATCACGTCGATGCCCTTGACATTCTCGCGTATGGCATCAACATCCTTCTGCTCCATATACCATCCTCGGCCCTTTCTGAAACCCTTGTATGCCAAGCTGGTGTTGTTCGTATATGCAAAGCCCGAGTTTGTCGCAAAGCCATTGAACTGTGCCCAAAGCATCTTTTCGAGGCCATTGCTGCCACCGGAAAGGATGACAAGCATGAAGATGCCCCAAAAGACTCCAAAAGCCGTCAGCAGACTGCGCGATTTGTTGCGCGTCAGCGTGTCGAGTATCTCGGTCAGCGTATCTCTGTCGTATCTCATAATCTCCTATCCTCTAAGTGCTTCAATAGGTTTGATGCTCACGGCTCTTTTTGCGGGAAAGAAACCGGCAAGCGTTCCGGCAATGATCAGCGTCAGCGTAGCCTCGATGGCTATCGATATGTCGACCGTCGGATCCTTGAATGCCTCGGCCTCCATGTTGCTGACTATCATGTTTATTATCTCCGTCGCGCCGATGCCTGCGGCCATTCCGACATAGCCGAAAATGGCTGTGATGACGATGCTCTCGACAACGATGAGCGACAGGATCTGGCGAGGTTTTGCACCCAACGCCTTGCGTATGCCGAATTCACGCGTGCGCTCCTTGACAGTTATCAGCATGATGTTCGAGACGCCGACGATGCCGCTTATGAGCGTCAGTATGCCGATGACCCAGATGGCGATTGTCAATATCTCCATCGCGCCCTGCATCTGAAGATAGTTCTGCATCCTGTTCCATATCCATATCGCGCCCATGTCGTCCGACTGAAAATAGCGACGTTTGCCAAGAAGTGTGCGTATCGACGTGTTGAACTCCTCGTTCTGTTCCTCGCTTGCCAGGCCCTTGGTCGTGAGGAAAATGTTCTCGACATAGCCTTGCTTGCCATATATGGTCATGGCCGTCGAATAAGGCACATAAAGGCCCTGACTGCCATTTTCGTTGCTGTCGGTATATACTCCGACAACCTTATACATGATGCCCGATGCATTGACGAACTGGCCAAGGGCGTTGCCGTTCGGGAAGAGAATCTCTTCGGTCTTGTTGCCGATGACACAGACTTTGCGCATATCGTCGATGTCGATCTGGTTGACAAATCGGCCTCTGCTGATTTTCAGACGCTCTACGCGGATATGTTCAGGATAGACGCCCGTGAGCGATGCGCTGACATATTCCGAGCCAAAGGATACCGTCTTGCCTCCAGCGCCAACCGTTGGCATGGCATCGATGATGTTGGCGGCGAGCTTTGATGCGACGTCGTTCATGTCGGCCTCGTTAAGCCTGATGCGCCTTCCGCTTTGCATGCCGTTAAACTCCTTGCTGGTCCATCCGGCCGAAAGACGCACGGAATTGAGCGCCTTTTCGTTCGAACGGCCTTCGAAGGCGTGTATAAGACCATTGCCGGCTCCGAGCAGCACGATGAGGATGAAAATGCCCCACGCGACAGCGAAACCGGTCAGAGCCGTACGCATCTTATTGCGCCTCAACGACGAAATGATCTCTTCAAACATGAATCTGATTTTTGAATGGTTGTGTTTTCATGCTCTGTGCGATTCTTACTTGAACTCCATGATTCTGTCATGGTTGCGATTATCATCAATAGAGCCGATAAGGCCATCCTTGATATGGATGATCTTATCTGTCTGATTGGCAACTCCGCTTTCGTGTGTCACGACAACTATTGTCATTCCCTGTTCCTCGTGGAGACGCTTGAGTATCTCCATCACCTCGACAGAAGTCTTCGAGTCGAGCGCACCCGTAGGCTCGTCGGCCAGTATTATCTTCGGCTGAGTGATGAGTGCGCGGGCAATGGCCACTCGCTGTTTCTGTCCGCCCGACATCTCGGCGGGAGTGTGGTGTGCCCACTCCCTGAGTCCGAGTCTATCGAGATATTCCAATGCAAGTTCGTTGCGTTTGCGCCGTCCGACGCCCTGATAATAGAGCGGAAGGGCCACGTTCTCCATTGCATTCTTGAACGAGATAAGGTTGAATGACTGGAAGATGAATCCGATGAGCCTGTTGCGAAACTCTGCCGACTGATTCTCGCTCAGATTCTTGACGAGCTTGCCTGCGAGATAATACTCGCCGGTGTCATAGTTGTCGAGAATGCCCAATATGTTGAGCAAAGTCGATTTGCCGGAGCCCGATGCACCCATTATGCTGACGAATTCGCCTTGTGCCACGTCGAGCGTAATGCCTTTGAGGACGTGCAGCGGAGCTCCGTTGTTATACGTTTTGTTTATATCTCTCAGATGAATCATTATTCCGATGATTACATTGTTTGTGCCTGGCTTGTTGTGCTGCTGACCTCGCTCTGACGCTCCATCACACCATCATCATCATGCTGACGGCTCTGACGACGCTTGTTTGTATTTCCGAGCTGGATGTTGCACTGAAGAGCAATCGAACGCATTCCGATCGAAATATTGCTTTCTGTCGTAAAATCTGCTGCAATTGTCTTCGAGTTGATTTCGATGTTCGACTTGAATGGGTTCATAGCCTGAAGGCCAAGAGTGACCTTGTTGTTGTTGAAACTCTTCGAAAGTGTCATCGAGTGCATTGTCATGCCAGTACTGTTGCCCTGAAGCGTAGGAGCCGATGTATTGCCCATGTAGAATGCGCTGAAGCGGAAGTTCTTTGGAAATTCCTGGCTGAACTGGACCATTGCACGCTCGCTCCATCCGGAATTGTGAGCATTGATAACCTCCGAACGAAGGTCGGCATAACTTGTTGTCGAACTGAGCATAATCGATGTCTTCGGAGTGATTGTCCAACGGAAATAGATGTTGAGCGAACCCATCTTGCTCTTTGCCACATTGCCATATGTCGTAATCTGACGATTGCCATCGAGATAGCTATACTCCTGAATTCCATTGTTGACGAACGAATAGCGGAGCGATGCGTTGAGCATGACCTTCTGGCCGAACGAGCCATAAGTGAGCTGAAGGTTATTTGTCTTCTCGACATCGAGGTCTGGATTACCGATTGTTGCGAAGTTCTCGATCATGCCGTCATCGTATGGGTTGAGATATGTGATACCAGGACGGTTGATTCGGAGATTATACGAGAGGCCGATGTTCTGCGTCATGCCAAGGCGGATGCCGAGCGATACCGAAGGAATGAGGTTGTCGTAGGTTGTCGAAACATCGTTGAGAAGGTTATATTCGATGTCCTGAGCCGTATGCTCGTAGCGCAAACCTGCCTTGAGGCTATACTTGTCGTATGACAACGCGTATGACGCATATCCTGCAAAGATGTTGTTGTCGTGGTTATAGCTGAACGTAGGCGAGATACTCTCATTCTTACGGTTTGTATATTTAGCGCCGACTTCCAATGTGTTGTAGCCGCCAAGACGAAGGCTGAGGTCGGCCTGAGCGATCTGCTCGAGCATCGAATTCTCATTGTGGTTCTCGTTGCCTGCCATGCTCGAATTCTCAAACGAGCTCTTCTCTTCGCTCTCGCTTGGGCGATTGCTGATTCGATAGCCGACGGTGAGCGATTTTCTCTCGCCGAAGAGGTGCGTATAGTCGATGCTGCCGTTCACTGTGCTGCTCTTCTGACGATTCTCGCCGATCTGCAGATATGATGTCTCGATATCGCCAAAACCGTTTGTATTGGTCATATGACTACGTCCATGACTTGCCATCTTGTTTGTTGCGCCTTCAATCTGAAGTGCATTGTTCTTGTCGAAATCGATATTTGCACCAAGGCTTATGCTGCCCTGTGTCGTATGGTTTTTCTGCCATCCGGAATAGCTGAAGTAGCTGCCGTCTGATCCTGTGCGGTTCATCTCCATTTCGAGATCTCTCATCAGGAACTCACCGCCAAAGGCGTTGACGTCGAGAGTTGCCTTGCCATGCTGAACCATTGCATATCCGCCAAGCAAATTGTTTCTGTTGCCCGCTGTCGCATTGAAGCTGACAAGATATCCGTCTGTTGCATGAGCCGTCTCAGGACCGCCTGCCATCGTGATGCTGAGCACACCACCTGCACCTTCTGCATCATACTTCGCACCAGGATTTGTAACAACTGTGATCGACTTGATTGCCGAAGCCGGCATTGCCTTGAAGATTGTGCTCGCATTGGCACTCATCATCTGATTTGGCTTTCCATCAACATATACCTGGAATGCCCCGCTGCCATTCACCGTGATATTGTCCTGACCGTCAACGCTGACCAGAGGCACCTTGCGAAGCATGTCGAGCACTGTCGTCACGCTCGATTCAGGGTCATCCTCAACGCTATACTGAAGCTCATCGGCCGTAACCTTGACGAGTGGCTTCTGAGCAACCACGCTGATGCCCTCAATCTGCTTCGAATCCTCTGCGATGCTCAATGTGCCAAGGTTGACGCTGCCACCCTTGCAGCTGACGACACGCTCAACCGTCGTCTTGCCTACCGACGAAATCTTGACGATGAAATCGCCATTCTGCTTCGCCGTGATCGTAAACGAACCGTCAAGATCCGTTACCGATGCACCTACAGGAATCTGTGGCGCCGCCTTCGACGAAAGACTTACCGTCGCGAATGGTTCACCCTGCATACTGAGCGAATCCACTACAATACCCTTGATTGTTGTCTGAGCCATCGCTGTGATGCCCACAAGAATCATCAATGCTGTTAAAACTAAATTCTTCATGGCTTATATCGTTTTTTTTTGCTGTGTTTATATTTTGTTTTTTGTTGTGTTATGCTTTTCATCGTGCTGAATACATCTCAGCAACTTCTTCAATACTGATTCCCAGATAGTCGAGTCTGCGGAAGAAATCCGGAACCACCTGCGAGATGAAATGCGAACGCTTGTCCTCGAGAATCTTCTGGCGTGCGCCCTCTGCCACGAAATAGCCGAGACCACGCTTGTTATATATGATTCCGCTCTGCTGAAGCTGATCGTATGTGCGCACTATCGTATTCGGATTGACCTCGACGATCGCGCCATATTCGCGAACCGAAGGAATACGCTCCTGCTCGCCATACACACCAGTCAGGATCTCATCGCAGATGCGCTCCGCAACCTGCATATATATCGGATCATTTCCTCTGAATTCCATAATCTCAATCCTCCTTTTTTAGATAATCTGACGACGACGGAACAACTTGTACGAAACCACCGTGCAGACGACAATCACAAGAGCCTGAACGCATTGCGTCGTGTGGACGACTGTCGGGATATCCCATCCATGATTAACCACGAACATCCCGTAGAAATACTGCAACGATGGCGAGATGAAGAGTGCAAAGAACACATAGATTATAAAGGTCTTGATGAGTGGATGGCGACGGAAATAGCTTCCGCCAAGCACCGCAATCATGATATTCATGGCGTACGACAGGAAAATCGAAAGCGCTGCGCTGATCATTCCATAGCGGATGTCATAATCCTTGCCATCAATCGTAATTATCGGGCCATTCTCCTGAAGAAGTTTCCACGAGTGGCTGAAGAAATAATAGAAGCTTTCATAGAGGCTCTGAATGAACTCCCACCCCTTGAATATCGAAACGAAGATTGCCGCAAGCAACGATGCCAAGAAAGCAACCAACGATGGCAGAATCGCATAATTGACAAAACGCACAATATATTTCTCGGCATTTGTGGCCGGAATCATTGCAAAGGCCGTTGCCTCCTGCTTCGTGCGCATATTCGACATGATGTGCGATGCAAAATAGAATGGCGACAATGCCGAAATCAGGCCGCCGAATGCAAACATTCCCCATGCCAATGCCGGAATGGCATCCCAAAGGAAGTATGCCATGAGAAACGGAGCAAAGATGAATGCAGCCAGCCACAATTTGTCTCTGCCAGACATCGCAAAGTCATATACAAAAAGCTGTCGGAGACGGTTCATATCTATCTTTTTCATAATGCTTTATTTTTCGTTGTTAAACTTATGGCCAATCATCTGAAAATCTCTGCAATCTTCTGTCTTTCTGCGAGAACCGCATTGAAGAGCAGTTCCATGTTGACCTGCGTCTCAACATTGTCCTGATTCTTCACAACCGCAAGGTCGAAACCCATCAGCGACTGCTTGTAGATGGCATCTTCAACAGTCTGACCCGCCATCGACTGAACGAACGAGAGCTTCTCGGTGATTCGGCCAATCGTCTCGTTGAGCAAGATATTGCTGTTGTCAAGCACGAGCACGCGATCGAGAAGATTCTCAACGTCGCGAACCTGATGTGTCGAGACGATGATTGTGCGGTCATCGGTCATGCTCTGCGAGACAGCCTTGCGGAAGTTGCTCTTCGACGGGATGTCGAGACCGTTTGTAGGCTCGTCCATCATGAGCAGATTCGTGTTCGTTGCAAGAGCGAAGCAGATGAACGCCTTCTTCTTCTGTCCCATCGAAAGCTGAAAGAGATTGATGTCGCTCGTCATGCCAAAAGCGTCAAGACTCTTCGTGAGCATCTCTTCGCTGAACTTTGGATAGAACTTGCTGTTGATGGCAATATATTTCTTGAAAGACATGTTAGGAAGCGAAAACTCCTCTGGGACGAAATACATATCGCTGAGCGCTTCAGGACAACGATCGCACATGTCCATACCATTATAAAGAACACGACCCTTCTGCGGAAACAGCAGACCTGCAAGAAGATACAGCAACGTTGACTTGCCTGCTCCGTTTGTTCCAAGCAGACCATATATACTACCCTCTTTTATTTCGAGGTTGAAATCTTCGAACACCTTATTCTTGAGGAAGCCGAAGGATACATCTTCAAATCTTGCGTAGCTCATTAGTGTATCAGTTGATTAGTACACTGCAAATGTATGGAGTTTATTTTTAACCAGCAAAACTTTTTCATGATTTTTTTAGCCGACATGGAAAAATAGCCTGTTTTTATCTACGAACGGGCAAAATTTATCGAAGTCCTGTTTCAGGGGTTTTAGAGTTTTAAGTTATAAATTCTGAGTTCTAACCTCTCAGACTTATAACTTTCCAACTTACCACTTAAAGCTTATGACTTATGTAATATGTAAAGGTAAAAATCACACAAACACGACACATCAAGGATAGGGGCCGACCACATTTCATATATGTTTTAATCTACGATATGTGAAAAAATCTTATATTTGCGGACGTTTTTGCTAAAAAGCATTAAGACGCAACACTGATAAGAACGAAAAAAAATATACAATGAAACAACTTCTTCTTGGAGACGAAGCCATCGCGCTTGGCGCGTTGCATGCCGGACTGAGTGGCGTTTATGCATATCCTGGCACACCGTCGACTGAAATCACAGAGTACATACAGAATTCGAAATTGGCCAAAGAGCGCAATGTTCATTCGCGCTGGTGCACTAACGAAAAGACGGCAATGGAGGCTGCTCTTGGCATGTCTTATGCGGGCAAGCGAGCACTCGTCTGCATGAAACATGTGGGCATGAACGTATGTGCCGATGCGTTTGTGAATTCAGCAATCACAGGTGTCAAAGGCGGTCTGATTGTGCTTGCAGCCGATGACCCGTCGATGCATTCGAGCCAGAACGAGCAGGACAGCCGTTTCTATGCCAAGTTTGCCATGATACCAGCATTCGAGCCAAGCAACCAGCAGGAGGCATACGACATGATGGACAAGGCTTTTGAACTTTCCGAGCGACTCAAGGAGCCAGTGATGCTGCGCGTTGTCACCCGCTTGGCGCATAGCCGTGCAGCCGTTGAAGTGAGCGAGCCAAAAGCCGAAAACAGACTCGACATAGCAAAGGAGAGCTGGGTGCTTCTGCCGGGCATCGCAAGAAGGAAATATGACGAACTCATTGCGAAACAGCCATCGATGCTCGAAGCGAGCGAAGGATCTGCCTATAACAAGCGCGAGAATAGCGCAGACAAGAAGACCGGAATCATTGCTTGCGGCATTGCATACAACTACGTAAAAGAGGCCGCAGGAAGTGAATATAACGTATTGAAAGTATCACAATATCCGATGCCGGTGGCCAAGATCAAGACTTTGGCATCAGAATGTGACGAGATAATCGTCATGGAAGACGGACAGCCAGTGGCCGAGGAGCGCGTGCGCAACATCATTGGTGATACATGCCCTGTCAAGGGCCGTCTGACAGGCGATCTGCCACGCACGGGCGAACTCACGCCAGACTGCGTTGCAAAGGCTTTGGGCAAGAAATTCGGTCCGGCCTTTGAAGTTGCGAAGAATCTCGCAGGACGCCCGCCGCAGCTCTGCCAAGGTTGCGGACACCGCGACGTATATACCGCACTCAACAAAGTGGCTGCAGAATATCCGGACCATCGCATATTTGGCGACATCGGATGCTATACGCTTGGTGCGTTGCCGCCATTCCAGGCTCTTTCGAGCTGCGTCGACATGGGCGCATCAATCACAATGGCCAAGGGCGCGGCAGATGCCGGATTATTCCCATCGATAGCCGTGATTGGCGATTCGACATTCACGCATTCTGGCATGACAGGATTGCTGGATGCCGTGAACGACAAGTCGAACATAACGGTCATTATCTCGGACAACCTCACTACAGGCATGACAGGTGGTCAGGACTCGGCCGGAACGAACAAATTTGAGCAGATATGCCTGGGTCTCGGCGTAGAGCCAGAGCATTTGCATGTGGTTGTGCCACTGCCAAAGAACATGGAGGAGATCACCCGCATCATCAAGCAGGAAATCGAATACAATGGCGTATCGGTCATCATACCTCGTCGCGAATGCATCCAGACTGCAGCACGTCATGCCAAGGCAGCCGCAAAGAAATAAACCGTTAGAAAAGAGAAGAAATGAAAAAAGATATCATATTGTGCGGTGTGGGTGGACAAGGAATCCTCTCCATCGCGACCATCATAGGCGAGGCTGCCACGAAAGCAGGCATCAACCTGAAGCAGGCCGAAGTACACGGCATGAGCCAGCGCGGCGGCGACGTGCAGTCGAACCTGAGACTAAGTACAGAGCAAATATGGAGCGACCTCATCCCCCAGGGCGGATGTGATCTTGTGATAAGCATGGAGCCGATGGAGGCATTGCGCTATCTCCCATATCTCTCGAAGGATGGCGTCATCGTGACAAGCAACAAGCCGTTCGTAAACATACCGAACTATCCTGACGAGAAAGCATTGTTTGACGAGCTCAACGCTCTTCCGCATGTCGTTCAGCTCGACATCGAGCAGGTTGCAAAAGATGCCGGAAATCCGCGTGGAGCAAACGTCGTGTTGCTTGGCATGGCTGCAAAATATCTCGAAATCATCACGCCGGAACAGCTCCGCGAAGCCATAGCAACGATTTTTGCACGCAAAGGCGAAGCCGTTGTCGAGGGCAATCTCAAGGCGTTCGATGCCGCTAACAAATAATCGAGACAGACATGGAAAACCAGGGCATCAAGAAAGATTACAGCTGCGAATATTTCAATCCTGAAGTAGAAACGCTCTCGATAGAGGCTATCAGAGAATTACAGCTGAAACGTCTCAAAGAGACCGTTGCTCACTGTATGAATTCGCCATTCTACAAGAAGCGTTTTGAAGAAGCCGGACTGAGTGTCGATGACATCAAGACGCTCGACGACATTCGCAAGATTCCGTTCACTACGAAGGCCGATCTGCGCGACACATATCCTTTTGGCATTGCTTCGGTGCCACTTGAGAAATGCACACGTCTGCACTCCTCGAGCGGAACGACAGGCAATCCGACCGTCATATTGCATACGGACAAAGACATCGACGAGTGGGCAAACCAAGTGGCGAGAAACCTTTGGATGGTGGGCCTACGCCCGACAGATATCTTCCAGAACTCAAGCGGATATGGCATGTTCACTGGTGGATTGGGCTTCCAGTTCGGTGCAGAAAAAATGGGCATGCTGACCGTGCCTGCCGCAGCGGGCAATTCACTCAGACAGATAAAATTCATCAAGGACTTCGGAACGACCGCCATACATGCGGTACCTTCATACTTGACCCGCCTCAAGGAGGTGATGGATCAAGAGGGCGTGGATCCACGAAAAGACACTAAACTGAAGGTGTTTGCGATCGGCGCAGAGCCACATTCAGAAGAGCAGCGCAAGCGCATAGAAAACATGTTCGGCGTAAAGGCATACAACTCATTCGGCATGAGTGAGATGTGCGGTCCGGGCGTAGGTTTTGAATGCAAGGAACAGCAAGGCCTTCATTTCTGGGAAGATTACTACATAGTAGAAATCGTCGATCCAGAGACACTTGAACCCGTACCTGACGGCGAGATCGGCGAACTCGTCCTGACGAGCATCCGACGTGAGGCTATGCCATTGCTTCGTTACCGCACACGCGACCTTACGAGAGTATTGGGCCATACATGTGCATGTGGCAGAAATCACGTACGCATAGACCGAATGAAAGGACGCTCGGACGACATGATGGTGTTGAAGGGAGTGAACATCTTCCCTATACAGATTGAAAAGATTCTGATGCAATATCCGGAACTGGCAAGCAACTACCTCATCACACTCACAACCGATGCCGACAACGACAACATGACAGTTGAAGTGGAGCTCGCAGAACCACTTGCTGAAGAGAACCATCAGAAGCTCTTGAAAGCCGTTACACGCGCTCTGAAAGACGAGATTTTGCTCACGCCAATTGTCAAACTCGTTCAAAAAGGCACACTTCCTGTGAGCGAAGGCAAAGCCGTACGTGTCGTTGACAAGAGAACGGTTTATAATTAGACCATAAAAACAATGGATAAACTCAATAATATGAAAATTGCACTCGTTGTGCTTGTGTGTATTTTGACAGGCACATCGGCATGGGCCGAGCATTATCGCGATGATGAACAAGGCGAAACACTTGCCCAGCAGATACCTGCCATAACGAACTCAGAAGGTCCCGACTGGCTTGCGGACGTGGCTTCACGCATCCAATTGCATGGCTATGCGCAAGGATGGTATTACTATCAGAATGCCGGCGGAAACAAATCCAACACTTTCCTCTGCAAGCGAGTCATATTCTGGGCCAATGCCAAGATAACAGACCGTTGGGCTTTCCAGTTCATGCATGATTTCAGCAGCGTTGTGCAAGAGTATTACACCGACTATCGCATAACAAACAACAACATGCTGACCGTTCGTTTCGGACAGTTCAAGAATGCGCTTTCATACGAAAATCCATTGTCGCCGACATCGATGGAGACAATTGACGTTTATTCTGAAGGCGTTACATACCTCACCGGTTGCGGAAGTGATCCGCTTAATGGCGTTCAGTACGGACGAGATCAAGGCATTGCACTTTTTGGCGAAACCGACAACAAGAAATTCCGCTATGAACTTCAGGTGATGAACGGAACCGGCATCAATGTCCGCGATAAAAACAATGCGAAGGACGTCATCGCGCGACTCGAATTCCGTCCCGCTCAAGGACTTAACCTATGCGCTACGGCTCAGATTGGAAAAGGCAGTGCACTCGTGGGCAATTGCGTTTTCAACCCTAAGATTCAGCAAGGCGATGATTATAAGCGCAACCGCTGGACAATAGGCTTTGACTATAAATCGACGCGCTTTAATGTTCATGGCGAATATCTGGATGGCATTGATGGCGACGTAACGAGCAGAGGCGCATATCTGACGGGCAGCGTGGCTTTTGTTCCTCAGAAGTTTGATCTTGTTGCCAGCTATGACTATTTCAACTTCAACACCGACGAGAATATGGACATGCACAAGATCGTTGCAGGATTGCAGTATTGGTTCTTCAAGAAATGCCGATTCCAGGCGCAATATGTCTACAAGAATGCCACGACAAACTATTCGACATTCTTCAATCACGATGCAACACATCAGATCATCTGCCAGATGCAGGTGCGATTCAACTAATGGAATTATTTGCATAATACTATGTTAATCAAGATAATACTTACAATTATATTCCTTTGCGTCATGGTTGGCGTAGGAATATACTCGCGCAAGCAGGCATCGTCTGTCGACGGCTTTGTGCTTGGCGGACGCAACGTCGGAGGATGGCTCACCGCATTTGCATACGGCACCAGCTATTTTTCAGCAGTTGTCTTTGTCGGTTATGCCGGCCAGTTCGGATGGAAATATGGCTTGGCGAGCACATGGATCGGTATCGGAAATGCACTTATAGGCTCTTTGATTGCATGGATGGTGCTCGGCCGACGAACAAAACTCATGACACAACACATCGGCTCTCGCACCATGCCAGACTTCTTTGGAACACGATTTGCATCGCAAGGACTTCGTGTCGTTGCATCAATCATCGCATTCGTATTTCTCATTCCTTATACAGCAGGCGTATACAATGGCATTTCGAGACTTTTCGAGATGGGCTTCGGCATTCCATATGAATATTGCGTTGTCATAATGGCCATATTGACAGCTGTTTATGTAATTCTTGGCGGCTACAAGGCAACAGCCATCAATGATTTTATTCAAGGCATCATAATGCTCTTTGGCATTGTTGCAGTTATCGCAGCTGTGCTCATGAGCAAAGGAGGCCTCTGTGCCGCCATAGACAGCATGTCGGAGGCCATGCCGACAGCAAAGGACCTGGAAAGTCCACTTTTCGCTAATTTCTGTGCCGGAGATTTTGCATCATGCTGGGGACCTAATGTCATGTCGCTCATCGGCGTTATCGTACTGACTTCGCTTGGAACATGGGGCTTGCCACAGATGGTTGGCAAATTCTATAGCATCACAGATGAAGCGGCTATCAAACGAGGCACCATCATCTCGACTGTGTTTGCACTCATCGTTGCTGGTGGCTGCTATTTCCTTGGCGGTTTCGGCCGACTTTTTGGCGAACCTTCACTCAAAGCCAATGGCACGTATGACTATGATGCCATAGTGCCATCAATGCTCGAGACATTGCCTGATGCGCTTATAGCACTCGTCGTGCTGCTCGTGCTGTCCGCATCAATGTCAACACTTGCATCGCTTGTTCTCACATCATCATCAACAATGACGCTCGACCTCATCTATCGCGACAAGAAATCTGAAATTGATGAAGTTGAAAACGGAACGATCAACGAAGTTGTTGCCGAACGTATCGAACGTCGCAAGGTCGTAGTGATGCGCGTGCTCATCGTCTTCTTCATCGTCCTCTCACTCATGATTGCTCTCAATCCTCCAATGTTCATAGCACAGCTGATGGGCATTTCATGGGGTGCGTTGGCAGGTGCATTCCTTGCTCCATTCCTGCTCGGACTCTACTGGCGTGGCGTCACGACAACTTCAGTATGGGCATGTTTTGCATGGGGCGTAGGATTGACGGTTGTCAACATGCTGATGGGCAATCCTATCAACCCTATCAATTGTGGTGCCATCGCCATGGTTGGCGGCTTTGCCGTTGTCATCCTGGTCAGTCTTATCACGCCAAAGGGTGACAGAGATTGGGTGAATAAGATTTTTGAATGCTATAAAAAAGATTGATTATGACATTGCTCGATAAATTAAACAAAGACGATCGTTTTGCCAATAGCATCGGTGCTCAATTGACCGACCTCCGAGAGGGTTATGCCAAGGCTGAATTAGTCGTTGAAGAGCGTCATCTCAATGGCGCTGGTGTATGTCAAGGAGGCGTTATCTATACGCTGGCAGACCTTAGTTTTGCCGGCGTGGCAAACAGCCACGGCATCTTGTCGCTTGGCATCAGCAATACCATAACATTCATAAAGTCAGCAATGCTTGGTGAACGCATTATTGCAGAATGCACAGAGGTTGTCAATCATCACAAATTGCCTTACTGCGACATTCGCGTCACGAATGAAAAAGGCGAAATCCTGGCAACGATGACAGGCCTTGCATATCGACTTAAGAAAGATTTTGAGTTTGACTCACTTAAATAATTCAGATTACAACCAATTAAATATAGAGAATCTATGATACACAACCCGCAAATTGAGTGCATGAGCCGCGAGGATATGCGCAAACTACAGAGTGAACGACTCGTCAAGGTCGTTAAGACTTGTTATGAAAAGGTGCCTTTCTACAAGAAGAAGATGGATGAGATGGGCGTTAAGCCCGAGGATATCAAGAGCATCGACGATATCAATAAGCTCCCTTTCACAACTAAACACGACCTCCGCGACGAATACCCATTCGGCCTCCAGGCTGTACCAATGAGCGATGTGCGTCGTATACATGCTTCTTCCGGTACTACTGGCAAGCCTGTTGTCGACACTTATACCGACAATGATGTGGCTAATTGGGCCGAGGGCGTTGCTCGCGTCATGGCTGTTGGTGATGTTGGTCCAGGCGATGTTGTTCAGGTGTCATACGGCTACGGCCTCTTCACTGGCGGTCTCGGTGCTCACGATGGTGCAAACGTCCGTGGTGCTGTCCAGCTGCCTACTTCTGCCGGCAATTCCGAGAAGCAGATCATGCTCATGAAGGATTTCGGCTCTACGGCTCTCTGCTGCACTCCATCTTACGCTCTCCACCTCGCTGAATGTATCGAGAAGAGCGAGAATGTCAAAATCGAGGACATGAAGCTCCGTGTCGGCTTCTTCGGCGCTGAACCATGGACCGAGGGTATGCGCAAGGAACTCGAGAGCAAGCTGCATATCAAGGCTATCGATATCTATGGTCTTACCGAGATGAGCGGACCTGGTGTCGGCGGAGAATGCGAATATCAGGATGGTACTCACCTCTGGGAGGATATGTTCTTCCCTGAAATCATCAACCCTGACACTCTCGAGCCTGTTGCTCCTGGCGAGTTCGGCGAACTCGTATTCACTTCGCTCTGCAAGGAGGCTATGCCTATCCTTCGCTACCGTACTCGCGACCTTACTCGCCTTATCTACGAGCCTTGCAAGTGCGGACGTACCGCTGTCCGTATGGACCGTATTCTCGGCCGTTCCGACGATATGCTCATCATTCGTGGTGTCAACGTATTCCCTTCACAGATCGAGACTGTACTCACCGAGTTCCCTTCGTTCACTCCTTACTACTTCATCACTGTCGACCGTAAGAACAACGAGGATATGTTCGACCTCGATGTCGAACTGCGCGAGGAGTACTTCAGTGCCAACCCTGAGAAGCAGATGCCTTTCATCAAGCCTCTCTACGACCGCATCGTGAGCCTCATCGGCATCAAGCCTAACATCCACATCCTCCCTCCGGGCAGCATCGAACGCTCAATGGGCAAGGCTAAGCATGTCAATGATAAGAGAAATTTCAAAGGATAAATATTAATCTGATAATTCTCTGAATGATGACGAGCGACCCTGCTATGGTTGTCGCTCGTCATTTGTTCGGTTTAATTCCTACTCATGAATACTCCATTAGACTTTAATACTGTAACCGCCGCCATCGACTCTATGCTCCTTGGCGACTTCTCTAGCGCTACCATACGCGACATTCAGGCTCTCTCGCGTCTCCTCGAGGAGAAGACTGGCCAAAGTGTCATCCACCTCGAAATGGGCGTCCCTGGCCTTAAGCCTTCCGAGATTGCTCTCAAGGCCGAGCAGGAGGCTCTCGCCAACGGCTGCGCTACTATCTACCCCCCAAATGGAGGTGTCCCTCGTATCAAGAATGCCGCTTCGCAGTTCGTTAAGGCTTTCATAGGCATCGATATCGACCCTCTCTGCTGCATCCCGACTACTGGTAGCATGCAGGGCACGTTCGCTACGTTCACGGCTATCCGACACGCTTTCGCCGGTACGCCTAAGGATACTGTCCTCTTCATTCAGCCCGGATTCCCTGTGCAGACCACTCAGTGCGATGTCATCGGTCTCAAGCATGTCGGACTCGACATCCACGACTATCGTGGCGACGCTCTCATCGCTAAGCTCGACGAGATGCTCTCTGCCGGCAATGTCAACAGCATCGTCTATTCCAACCCTAACAACCCTTCGTGGGTATGCTTCACCGACGACGAACTCAAGGGTATCGCCCGACTTGCCGACAAGCACGATGTCATAATACTCGAAGATCTCGCCTATTTCGCCATGGATTTCCGACGCGACCTCTCGCATCCTTTCCAGGCACCTTACCAGGCTACGGTGGCTAAGTATACCGACAACTGCGTACTCTGGGTCTCTGGCTCTAAGGCGTTCTCCTATGCCGGTCAGCGCATTGGCGTCACCTGCATCAGCAACTCTCTCTACCACCGCGTGTTCGAGCCTCTCGCTAAGAATTTCGGCGTCGGCGAATTCGGCAATTTCTTCTGCAACCGACTGATGTACACTCTCTCCAGCGGCACTACTCATAGCGTCCAGCATGCTATGGCTGCCCTCATGGAGGCTGCTTGCGAGGGCCGATACAATTTCCTCGACGATGTCAAGGAATATGGCCGCCGTGCTAAGTTCATGAAGGATGTGCTCCTCGCCAATGGCTTCTACCTCGTCTACGACAACGATATGGGAGCTCCACTGGCCGACGGTTTCTACTTCACTGTCCAGTATCCAGGCATGGACGACCTTCAGCTCACACGCGAACTGATGTACTATGGCATCGCCGTTTTCCCACTCGACACTATGGGCTCTGAGCAGCAGGGTGTGCGCGTCTGCACTTCTTTCTTCCAGAAGGAACAGGAACAAATTTTCAAAGATCGTATCGAATCATTCAAGGCTAATCACTAAAAAAACGGTTCGCATACATACGAAAAAAAGTCCGGCTCAGACGAGTCGGACTTTTTTTGTTTGAGGGCAATCGTTCGGATTATTTGCCGAAGAATTTGCCAAGTATGCTCATACCTGCACTGATGAGGCTACCCTTGTCGCCACCCATTGCACCAACGATGTCAGAGATCTGCTTCACATTGCTTGCAGCAGCTGCCTCTGTGCTGTTTGAGCTACCCTTATACTGGTTGTAGAGTGTCATGAGCTGCTTTGCGATTGCGAGGTAGTCGAGTGATGACGATGCCTTCGATGTGGCAGCAGCCTTGTTTGAAGAAGCCATATTTGCAACGATGCTCTTTGCAATGCTGCTCAATGCCGAATTGCTGAGCGAACCGTCAGATGAAGAAGAAGACTTAGTGCTGTTCATCACACTATTCCAGATGCTTGTCAAATCCAATCCTTCCATGATATTTTTCTGTTTTTTGGTTATTATAACTTGTGATACGTATTGTGAGTGATAATAGTTTGGTTGATGTGTAAAAAAATGCAAATATTATCAGTACATCTTCCAATGATGCGATAGTTTTCTCTATGGATTATTCATGGGAAAACACCAGATCGATATCGCATCTTCTCTCGAACGGATCTCGAAGGCATCCCGAAGGATTGCCATAGTTCATTTCGCTGAGACCGCCCTCCTTTTCCATCGTTATTTTTATCCTCTAAGTTGTGAGTGGCAAGTTTGTTCGGCGTAGGCTCCATGCCTTGCTTGCTTCATCTTCTTGCTTGATCATGTCTTCCATCTTCTGTGCCGACAGAAGACGGAAGCGAGAAGAACTCGTCGCAGAGAGCTGTCTCGCTAAAAAATCGTCTCACTCAGCTACACGGCAAAAACTCGCTCCGCTCAGACATTCGCCGTGCTTTACGCTGATCTTACCGATTTTTTTTAACGCAAACAGCTCAAGGCGACTTTCATGGCTTCGTTGAAGCCATTTTTGAAGGTGAGTTTTTGCTTAAAGCATATTCATTGTTATATTTGCGCAAGGCTGGAGCCTACGCCGAATGGGGGGGACACCCTTGACAGAAATAACGGCACTCCCTTGATGTGCATATCAAAAATCACTTGGAGAAAAAACAAAAAAAATGTATCTTAGCGTGTCTAATTCAATACTGTCCTAAAATGGGGAAGGTGACAAAACGACCTGTTGGCGTGAAAACGTTTATGAATGCAGACAATCTGCCTACGACAGCCAAAGGCGCTTATCCTTTGTTGTTTAAGCACACTCTGCCTGGAAAGAATAAAACGACAAGTGAATATAAAATGAATATTAATTTATAAATTATATATAATCATGAAAAAATTAACTAAGGTTTTAGCGTCTGCCATTGCAATGCTTTATATTCTGACCCCTGTAGGATGTAAGGAGGAATCTGAACCAAGTAATATTCCATCTATTCCAACTGAACTTAATTTGGAAGATGGTGCTGTTATAGAAGAAACAGAAATAACACTTTCGGCTTCGGGTAGTATTGTAGAAAATGAAAACTACAACCTGAGATATCGGATTTACTGTGGAACTTCAGTTGATAACATGCAAGAATTTAATGTGGATTCCGAAATAGAATTACAGCCATATACTCAGTATTTTTGGTGTGCAAAGGGAGTAGCGTGGTCCGGAGACGTAAAAGAGTATTCCGAAGCATCTGATATACGCACATTCTATTGTGTTCCGCCAGTTGAAGTCGAAACTGACAATGGAGATGGTAATTGGGCTGCTGTTGTCAGATTTAAGGGTTTGAAGGATGTAATCAAAAAGGGAAAGGTTGCAATTACCCCAGACAAGAAAGGATATCCATATCAAGCAGAACTAGAGTTGGCGGAAGGGCAGGATTCGTGCTATCTACAACTTGGTAATTCACATAATCCTACTAATGCTGCATATACACATTGGTGGGATGACGAAAAGAATATTTTCTACGAGCCAATAATATATGATTTTGATATATCACTGGATTTAAAGGTAGGCGATAAGATTTTTACTGTTACCAACAAGGCGAGAGAGATTATTCTGGATAAAAGTTCGTGTGCCCGAGATATTGACTTTAATGTTTATCGATTGATAAAGATAGGTAATCAGACATGGATGGCTGAAGATTTTAGAGCGAAAAGTGTTGTTTATAATGGAAAGACATATTCGTTAGATGACATTGATTATTGGGATAAAAAGTACACACCTTATAGGATAGTAACTTTAAATTCAGGTGCTCAAGGTGTTATATATTTTTATAAACCTTATTTTAGTAGTTCTTCAAAGTTTGGTGATGGAACAGGAATTGATGCAAGATATATAATGGAAGGCGCTGTTCCCAAAGGTTTTCATATTCCTACATTTGAGGACTGGGCTGAGTTAGAGTCGTTTTATGGAGTGTCTAATCCTGAGCTATTATATGATACTGATATTTATCCATATGACTATATGAATCCTTATAAACATGATTATTATTTAAGAATTGGTTTGTATGATGATTTTGTCGGAAATGAAACAAATATTCGTGCTAAGATGTCTTTGAATAATGACGATTGGATCGGATTAGATGAGGAGGATAAAGAATACGAGGGTTATCAATCCCTATTTAATGCAAAACCTTTTGTGGGTGAAGGGTATGGATGTACATATATGACAAAGGTATCCGATGAGGACTACTATTCTTTTGTCGTTTTGTCATCGTATAGCAAAGGCATTGCAAATCCTTATGGCAAATTAAGTTATTTGGATACTCAAACGACTTATACTTCCATAAGATTGATTAAAGATTAAAGTAAAAGATAAAAGATTAACTGTTGTATTATGTCAAGATTGCTACTTATATTGTTTTCTATGATATCTCTGCATGTATTTGCACGAGAAGAGGATCTTGATGTAAAAAAAAATGCTATCGGTTCTACGACGAGCTTTATAAAATCAACGTCTAAAAAAAGTGCCCCTAAACTAAAATTCCCATTCGAGCAATTGGTCTTGTTTGATAACGGAGGACACAACGGAGGTATGGAGTTTCCAGGAATGGTGAATTTAGGTATTATACGTGTGGAATCCAATGCTGCCAATTATGTAGTTCAACATGAGCTTGGACATGAATATGCACCATTCCTTGCTGGATTCAATCAAGCCAAGCAGGCATTTATGGATGAGGGATTTGCATCATTCATACCATATTTGACAAAAGAATTGGATGAGCTCAGAAAAGAACGCAAATATATTTCATTGTGTTGGATGGACTGGGGCGAGGCAAGAGGAGTGTTGTCGGATTTCACATCGTACCCTGAATACCCATTATTCAAAGAGTCGAACAAATACACAGACTTCTTTGATTATCAATACATAAGCTATAACAAATCATTCGTTGCGATGGCTATGCTGAGGGAAGTTCTAGGGAAAGAGAGCATGGATAAGTTGATACATGATTTCTTTGATGCGTGGGCGTACAAGCATCCAAAGGCAGAAGATTTTCTGAATGCAGCACGAACGGCATACGGCGATGATTTAGAGTGGTTTATTCAACCTTGGTTCTATAGTGAGAAGAAGCCAGACCTTTCGATGAGAAGGAGTGAAACTAAGTCGAATACTGTAGAGGTGATCAATGAAGGTGGTGTTCCTGTGCCGATTCAACTTATTGTATGCAATAAAGAGGATGAAGACGATTGTGGTTTTAAAGTGAAGAATGGGCAGTACTTTTACTTGGGCCCAGAGGTATGGAGAGGGAAAACAACTGTTGAGATAGAATACAAACCGATGTCATCTTCATACGCGATTGTGTTAGGCAGTGACGATGTGCCGGATAAGAAACGTGATGCAATAATAACGGTAGATGGAGCAGAGTAAGATATCGAAAAACTTTGATTTGAGACGTATACTGATTATATGTAAAAAGCAAGTGGCATCGAGCATTAAAAGCCCGATGCCACTTTTGTTATTGGTTTCAGTCCGAAAACTTACTTTATGCCAAAGGACGAATGTCGATGCTGAGTTCGTCAAGCTGCTTCTGGTCAACCTCGCCTGGAGCGCCGAGCATTACGTCGCGACCCTGGTTGTTCTTAGGGAATGCGATGCAGTCGCGGATAGAGTCGAGGCCTGCGAAGAGGCTTACGAAACGGTCGAGACCATAAGCAAGACCGCCATGAGGTGGCGCACCGAACTTGAATGCGTTCATCAAGAAGCCGAACTTTGTCTGTGCCTGTTCAGGAGTGAAGCCGAGAATCTCAAATATCTTCTGCTGAAGCTTGGCATCGTGGATACGGATTGAACCACCGCCTACTTCAACACCGTTGATGACCATGTCGTATGCATTTGCGCGTACGCTTGCTGGATCTGTGTCGAGCAATGGAATATCTTCTGGCTTTGGCGATGTGAACGGATGGTGCATTGCCATGAGGCGCTGCTCCTCGTCGCTCCACTCGTACATAGGGAAGTCGATAACCCAGAGGCAAGAGAACTTGCTCTTGTCGCGAAGACCGAGCTGGCTACCCATTTCGAGACGGAGTTCGCAAAGCTGCTTGCGAGTCTTCATTGCGTCCTCGCCGCTGAGGATGAGGATAAGATCGCCAGGCTCTGCGTTGAAGGCAGCCTTCATCTGCTGAAGAACCTCCTGTGTGTAGAACTTGTCGACGCTCGACTTGACTGTACCATCTGCCTCAACACGAGCGTAAACCATACCCTTGGCGCCAATCTGAGGACGCTTAACAAACTCTGTAAGAGCATCGAGCTGCTTACGAGTATATGTTGCAGCACCCTTAGCGCAGATACCGCCGACATAAGCCGCATTGTCGAATACAGAGAAACCGTAGCCCTTCATGATGTCCATGAGTTCAACGAACTTCATCTCGAAGCGGGTATCAGGCTTATCAGAGCCGTAATACTTCATGGCATCTGCCCATGTCATGCGTGGGAGGGTTGGTATGTCGATATTGAGGATAGTCTTGAAGAGATGACGGCTCATGCCCTCGAACATCTGGAGGATGTCCTCCTGCTCTACGAATGACATCTCGCAGTCGATCTGTGTGAACTCCGGCTGACGGTCGGCACGAAGGTCCTCGTCGCGGAAACACTTAACGATCTGGAAGTAACGGTCGAAGCCTGATACCATGAGAAGCTGCTTCAATGTCTGAGGGCTCTGTGGCAAAGCGTAGAACTGACCTGGGTTCATACGGCTTGGAACAACGAAGTCGCGAGCACCCTCTGGAGTTGAGTTCACGAGGATAGGAGTCTCAACTTCGAGGAATCCCTGTTCATCGAGATAGCGGCGTACCTCAAATGCAAACTTGTGGCGGAGCTCAAGGTTCTTACGAACCACCTCACGGCGCAAGTCGAGGTAGCGGTATTTCATGCGGATGTCATCGCCACCGTCAGAGTTCTCCTCGATGGTGAATGGTGGTGTGAGCGACTCGTTGAGGATGTTGAGTGTGTTGACTTCGATCTCGATATCGCCAGTGTCCATCTTAGAGTTCTTGCTTGCGCGTTCAGTAACCTTGCCGGTGATCTGAAGCACAAACTCACGTCCGAGGTGGTTAGCCTTCTCTGCCAATTCTGCATTTATCTCGTCAGTAAAAACGAGCTGAGTGATGCCATAGCGGTCGCGGAGATCGACAAATGTCATGCCACCCATCTTACGTGTGCGCTGTACCCAGCCTGCGAGAGTAACTGTCTCGCCAACATTGCTGATGCGGAGTTCGCCGCATGTGTGAGTTCTATACATGATTAATATGCTGTTTTTTCTTTTATCATGAGTTTCAAGTCGCAAAGATACTATTCTAAATCCAAAGAGCGTAAAAAATAAGAGACAGTCTCGATTTTTTTCGATATATTTTTGTTGCAGGAAATTCGAAACAGCTTCTTAACTTTGCACATCGAAACAGACATCAAAATGCAAACATTCACAGCACATACAGCCGACGAACTGAAAAACGTCGCTCCAAAGATAATTGAGGCATTCGGCGACCGACGTATCATTGCCTTTGATGCACCAATGGGTGCAGGCAAGACTACGCTCATCAAAGCGCTATGCGAGGAGATGGGAAGCAACAGCATCGTCAACAGTCCGACTTTTGCCATTGTCAATGACTATGAGCTGCCCGACGGCAATTCCGTCTATCATTTCGACCTCTACCGCCTCAAGAACATCGGCGAAGCCATCGATATGGGATGTGAAGACTATTTCTATTCGGGATGTTTCTGCTTTGTTGAATGGCCAGAGGTTGCAGATGCAATTCTTCCAGCAGACACGGTTCGCCTGACCATTTCAGTTGCCGACGACGGCACACGAACAATCTGCATCGAATAAAGTCCTTTTCACCAAATAACAACAGACAAAAAAAGCAATCATTCAGTCTGAACGATTGCTATGATAGGGAAAATCTCTGTTTTCAGAAACGGGAACGGAGAGCTTTCTCGATGCCCTCTTCGTCCATGCCACATTCGGCATGAAGCTCATCAACACTTCCGTGTTCTATGAAGCGGTCCGGAATGCCAAGAGTCGTGATCTTGCATCTGTGGCCATGGGCATTGGCATATTCAACGATTGCCGATCCGAAGCCGCCGGCTATGCATCCATCTTCGAGCGTCACGATGCTGTCATATCCAGCCAAGACCTTGTCGAGCACATTGGTATCGAGAGGCTTTGCAAAGCGCATGTCGTAGTGCGCGATGTGGATATTCTCATCTGCAAGACGTCTGACGACCTTCTGCGCCTTGACGCCAAGCGGGCCGAGAGTCAGAATGGCGGCGTCGTTGCCTTCGCTGATGCAGCGGGCCTTGCCCTTTTCAATCTGTGTCATAGGCGTCTGCCACTCAATCATCGAGCCACGTCCGCGTGGATAGCGGATGATGAACGGTCCCTGGTCCGGCAATTGGGCGGTGAACATCATGTTGCGCAGCTCAGACTCGTCCATCGGCGATGCGATCGTCAGATTAGGTATAGGTCGGAGCATGGCGATATCGAAGACGCCGTGGTGTGTCGGACCGTCGGCACCAACGATGCCCGCGCGGTCGAAGCAGAAGACGACATTGAGCTTCTGGAGCGCCACGTCGTGTATAACCTGGTCGAATGCACGCTGTGCAAACGAAGAATAGATATTGCAGAAAGGAATATAACCGCTGATTGCCAATCCGCCAGAGAATGTGACGGCATGCGATTCGGCAATGCCAACGTCGAATGTCCTGTCGGGCATCTCCTTCATCATGATATTGAGGCTGCAGCCCGATGGCATGGCAGGCGTGATGCCCAGAATCTTCGGATTCTTGCGTGCCAATTCGAGAATCGTATGTCCGAACACGTCCTGGAATTTAGGCGGTTGCGGCTTGTCGTTAGGCTTGTCAAGCGAGACGCCTGTCGTGACGTCAAATCGTCCGCCGACAGCATGCCATTTGGTCTGATTCTCCTCGGCAGCCTTGAAGCCCTTGCCCTTCGTTGTGATGACGTGGAGCATCTTAGGACCACGAATCTTCTTGATGTCCTGCAAGATGCGAACAAGATAGATAACATTATGGCCATCGGCCGGACCGAAATATCGAATGTTGAGACCTTCAAACATATTTGTCTGTCGCGTGAGCATCTTCTTGACCGCGTTGGTGAAGCGGATGAAGATGTTACGCTTTGCCTTGCTGTTGCCAAGCGCCCTGCTGACCTTCGAGCGAAGCCTGTTATAGGCCTTAGACGTCGAAATATCAAGCAGATACTGGCTCATACCACCGGTGACATTGTCAATCGCCATGTTGTTATCGTTGAGGATGACAAGCATGTTGTGGTTTGCGGCAGCCATGTTGTTAAGCGCCTCGAAGGCCATGCCGCCCGTCAGAGCTCCATCGCCGATGACAGCCACGATGTTGCGGTCTTTCTCGCCGCTCAGGTGCGATGCAATGGCCATTCCCAGACCTGCCGAAATCGACGTCGAAGCATGACCGACACCGAATGCATCATATTCGCTCTCGAAAATATTAGGGAAACCACTCAAGCCGCCATGCTTGCGATTTGTATCGAAACGATCGCGACGACCTGTCAGAATCTTATGGCCATAAGCCTGATGGCCAACGTCCCAAATGAGCTTGTCGTAAGGCGTATCGAACACGTAATGTATTGCAACAGTGAGTTCTACAACGCCAAGAGCCGCAGCAAAATGCCCCGGATTATGCGAAAGCGATTCGATGATAAACTTGCGCAATTCGTCACATACGACTGGCAATTTATCAATCGGAACCTTCTTCAGATCCTCCGGACTATTTATGCTATTGAGCAGTTCAAACATCGTTTGTAGTCGGCTTTTTGTTAAATGGCGTGCAAAGATACAGAAAAATAAATATCTTTGCCCAAAAAATAAGAACTGAACAAAATGACACAACGATCATTGATTGCTATTGCTGTTTCTGCGCTCCTCACAGTTGCATGCGTACCAGCAAGGCGTTATCACGATGCCGAGAAGTCGGTTGAGTATTACAGAGTCAAAAGCGACGAATGTGCAGTCGAAACCGATCTGCTCAAAAAACGCATCAAGCAACTCGAAAGCGATATTGCTCAGTATGAGGCAGATAAGCATGCCCTTGAGCAGGACACCACACTCTACGGAATGAAAAACCGCACGCTTAAGAGTCAGCTCGCAACACTTGAAAATGACCTCAAAGCACTTGCTGCACGCAATGGTGACAGCCCTGAATACAAGGCTCTCATGAAGCATTTGCTCCAGATGCAGGACAACCTCGTTGACAGCGAAGACAAGCGACTCGACACCGAACGTGCAATCGAATTGCAGAAGAAAGCACTCGCCGATGCCGAAGACGCACTCGCAGAGAGCGAAGAAAACCTGCTTCGCAGCGAACAGATGATACAGGACAAGGATGCAGAGCTCCGCAACAAGAACCAACAGATTGCTGATCAGAATGCCGAGCTCAAGAATGCCATGAACGAGATTGAAGAGCAGGCTGCCCGTCTGCGCGAACTCGAGGCAGCACTCGCTGCCAAGGACAAGGCAATGGCAGAGCTTCGCAACACAATTGCAAATGCGCTCACAGACTTCAGCAGCGACGACCTCACAGTCACACATCGCAACGGACGTGTCTATGTGTCTCTCGAAGAGAAGCTCCTCTTTGAATCGGGCAAATACGACGTCAACGCAAACGGCGCAACAGCACTCCGCAAGATTGCTTCCGTACTGGCATCGCACAAGGAACTCAGCATCGTTGTTGAGGGTCATACCGACAATGTTCCATATCACGGACAGGTCATACTCGACAACTGGGACCTCTCTGTAAAGCGTGCGACATCGGTGCTCCGCATACTCATTGAGAACGGACAAATCGACAAGAGCCACATCGAGGCAACAGGACGTGCCGACACGATGCCTATCGACACCAACAACTCTGCCGAGGCACGAAAGAAGAACCGCCGCACAGAGATTATCCTTGCGCCAAACATGGATCAAATCATCGATTACCTGAAGATCTGATAACAGAATCTGTCAGACGACATAGCGCTTGCGGGTCATATCGCAGGCGCTTTTTTGTTTTAGGTGGGAGAAAGAGATTGGCACATAGCCAATATGGACAAGAAATGCCAAAGAGATGGCAACATATCAGAATTTATGTGTAACTTGTGCCCTAAATTTGGCATGATGGCGCATATTATTAAATATAATACAGAAGACGAGGAATTTGAATGGGCTGTTTGTGAACCCATTGAAGAGTATTCTAGAGTATCCGCAAACAGATTCAAGCAATTGAGTCTGTTTAATGACATAACTCCATCAGTAAATGAAGGAGACATAAAAATTATAGAATTGTTTGCTGGCGTTGGAGGTTTTAGAATAGGCTTTGAACGTGCTTCGGATAAATTCAAAACTGTTTGGAACAACCAATGGGAACCTTCGACGAAAAGACAAGATGCAAGCATTGTATATCAGCATAGATTTGGCTCGGCAGGCCACTCAAATGAGGATATTTCGATTGTTCCTGTGGAGGAAATACCCGACGCAGATTTGTTGTGTGGAGGTTTCCCATGCCAAGATTATTCTGTAGCGACAACCCTTCACAATTCAAAAGGCATAGAGGGTAAAAAAGGTGTGCTATGGTGGCAGATACAACGCATTTTGCGCGACAAAGGAGAAAATGCTCCCAAGTATCTAGTACTTGAAAATGTTGACCGTTTGCTCGGTTCGCCTGCTAAGCAGCGAGGAAGAGACTTTGCGATAATACTTAGTTCACTGTCTGATTTGGGGTACTATGTAGAATGGCGAGTTATTAATGCTGCCGAGTACGGAATGCCACAACGACGCAGAAGAACTTACATCGTAGCATATCATAAATCGAGCAATATTGCAAGACAATGGAAGGGCGAGTCAGGCGACCCTATGAAATGGATGTTGGAGAAAAGCATTCTCGGTGTCGCATTTGAGTCGAAGGTGGATTCCAAGAAGAATACGAGGTCTGATTTTACAATAGATGGCGACTTGGTAGAGGTGACTGAAAACTTCAACAAGTCGGAGAATGGCAATGCAGCAAGTCCTTTCGGCACAGCTGGATTCATGGCCGATAGGCAAGTTTGGTCGGTGGATGTTGTTTCAACGTATGACGGACCATGTATAACACTTGGACAAATAATATTGCCGGACTCGAAAGTTCCTGCGGAATTCTTTATATCGGACGAAGAAATGCCAAAGTGGACATACCTAAAAGGTAGCAAGTCAGAAAAGAGAATGACAAAGGACGGTTTTGAGTATAATTATTCAGAGGGTAGCATGGCTTTCCCGGATGCGCTAGACAAGCCGTCGAGAACAATCATAACTGGCGAAGGTGGTGCAGCGCCATCACGTTTCAAGCATGTTATTTTGACTCCATCGGGACGTTATCGAAGATTGATGCCTATAGAACTTGAAAGATTAAATATGTTCCCCGATAATCACACAGTAGGTGCAACTGATATGCGTAGAGCATTCTTGATGGGCAATGCGCTTGTGACAGGTATTGTTGAGCGAATAGGAAGGGTTCTGAAAAATAGAATGTAACATGAAACTACCATACGACCACACTTCTAAGGAATCGATAGAGCAATATGGACGATTGCTATTAGGAAAAACTCTGCGAGAGCTACATCCCGAAGCTGCTGAGTATAGTACAGGCAAGGGTCGCATGGGACAAAGTGTAGAAAAGTTTCATTTTGGTTATAATCCGAATTCAGAGGCAGAACCAGACTTTGCAGAAGCAGGAGTAGAACTTAAATGTACGCCATTGAAGCAAAATGCTGATGGCAGTATGGTTTCTAAAGAACGTCTAGTACTGAATATCATTGATTATGTAGCGGAAGCGCAGACAACATTCAAGACTAGCAGTTTTTGGCATAAGAATCAGTTAATATTACTTATGTTCTATCTGCATGAAAATGGAGTGAATGTTATTGACTTGATATTTAAGATTGTCCGACTATGGAACTTCCCAGATGTCGACAGAAAGATAATAGAGGACGATTGGAACAGGCTGCATTGGAAGATGACTCATGGCTTGGCGCATGAAATCTCTGAGGGAGATACCCTCTATTTGGGTGCTTGTCCCAAGGGATCAAAGGCTGGTGCAGAGATGAGAAAGCAGTTTGTCGACGGTGCACCTGATGCACAACAACGAGCATATTCAATCAAGTCGAAATATCTAAATACGGTAATATTAGAATCGTTGTTGCATCCCGAAATGTGCAACGGTGTATTTATCAGCGAAAAGCAAAGAAAAAAGATAGAGAAGAGCGTCACCCAAGCAAGCAACATTGTAACCAGCTTGGACGAATACAAGGAAGAAGAGACATTTGAGCAACTTGTAGAGAGACGATTCATACATTATTACGGCAAGAATGTTTATGAAATAGAGAAGATGACAGGATGGGAAATATCTAATAATCCGAAGTCTATCTCAAACAAAGTGATTCACGCAATACTTGGAGTGAATACTCCGAAGATACGTGAGTTTGAAAAGGCGAATTTACAGCAAAAAACAATTAGGCTTGAGCCAAGTGGAGTTTTGAAAGAGTCAATGGACTTTTCACAAATAGACTACAAGGAAGTCGTAAATGAAGAAGAATGGGAAGACTCCGTATGGTATGAAACATTGACCCAAAGATTTTTGTTCATCGTCTTTCGGAAGAGTGCCGACGGAGACAATAAAAAGGCAATACTTGAGAAAGTTTTCTTTTGGACAATGCCAAGGAAGGACTTGGATGTGGCAAAAGCATTTTGGAAAGACATAAAGGAGAAAGTTTCTGCCGATGTGTTTGATGATTTTTGGAAACTTAGCAACCATAGAATATGTCACGTAAGACCTAAGGCCAAAAATAGTAGAGACTTGACAGAAGCACCATCTGGCCGAATGGTCAAGAAGAAAGGATATTGGCTCAATGCAGAGTATATCCTAAGTGTTGTAAAAGAGAATACGAAATAAGAAATGAAAGGTCGGCAACTGCGAGCGTGAGTTGTCGACCTTGTTGTTTCTGCTCCTTCCGCAACTGAACGGATTGCGTACGCCTTAATCATGCAATAAAAACTACAGAGGAGCGATGAAAATCCGTTCGTGGAAAGAAGTAAATCGAGGTTGGCATTTCTCGATTCCAATATCCGCCTATCGCTATTTAGTTTTTCTCGATACATTCTTTTCAAGTCATTGCTTATAAATTGTAAATCAAACCGATGCGACATAAAGACGAGCACTCTTATTTAGAATGAGAACATTTTTATGCATCATTGCGTTCAGAATTACACCCTAACAGTTTGTCGATGCAACTTTTTTAACTAATTTTGCATATTAAAGGCATTTTAAGAAATTGACTGAAAAGATGGAAAAGAGATGGAATATAAAACCTAGCCCCGACGCTGAGGACGTTATCAGCTTGTCGAAGGCCTTGGGCGATGTCCATCCTGTCTTCGCAAGACTACTGCTCCAGCGTGGCATCAGCACGGCAGAGCAGGCACATGCCTTTTTCAATCCGAAACTTGTAGATATGCACAATCCTTTCCTCATGCAGGACATGGAGGAGGCCGTTGAGCGCATCAACGATGCCATTGAACGCGGCGAGGGATTGCTTGTCTACGGCGACTACGACGTCGATGGCGCGACAGCTGTTGCGCTTGTCTATTCATATCTCAAGCCACATTTTGGCGAGGACAACATCGACTATTATATTCCGGACCGATATGACGAGGGTTCCGGCATTTCGCAGAAAGGCATTGACTATGCAGCAGAGCGCGGTCTCTCGCTCATCATTGCACTCGACTGTGGCATCAAGGCAGTAAGCTCGGTTGAATATGCCAAGCAAAAGGGTATCGATGTGATTATCTGCGACCATCATACATCGGACGGCATTCTGCCTGAGGCCGTTGCCTGTCTCGATCCGAAACGCTCGGACTGCCACTATCCGGACAAGAATCTTTCGGGTTGTGGTGTCGGATTCAAGCTCATGCAGGCATTCTGCCGCCGCAACGACTGCCGCGAAGACGATTTGCTCCAGTATCTTGACATACTTGCCGTCAGCATAGCTTCGGACATTGTTCCGATGATGGGCGAAAACCGCATATTGGCTCATTATGGCCTGAAGAAGATCAACGAGAATCCTTCAGTCGGACTGAAGTCAATCATAAATGTTGCAGGTCTCAAGCATAAGACGATAACGATAAGCGACATCGTCTTCAAAATAGGTCCGCGCATCAATGCCGCAGGTCGTATGCAGTCGGCCAACGAAGCCGTCAAGCTGCTCATCTGCGACAACGACTCGGAAGCCGAAGCCATCAGCAACAGCATCGACGCATTCAACGATGCCCGCAAAGACCTAGACAGAGCCATCACGAAAGAGGCTCTGAAAATGCTCAAAGAACGTCCAGACATTGCAGAGGGCAATGCCACGATACTCTTTAATCCATTGTGGCACAAGGGCGTCATCGGAATCGTTGCATCGCGCCTAACCGAAATTTGCTACAAGCCGACAATCATACTGACCGAGTCGAACGGCTTTGCAACAGGCAGCGCACGCTCAATTGACGGTTTCGACATATATAACGCCATCGGCTCGTGCTCGGACTTGCTCGAGAATTTCGGCGGCCATATGTATGCTGCCGGTCTCACCTTGAAAATCGAAAACATCGGGGAATTCACACGCCGTTTCGACGCATACGTGGCTGCGAACATCGATAGCGCTCAACTTGAGCCACAAATCGACATCGACGCAGAGCTCCACCTGTCGGACATCACGCCGGAATTCTACACAATGCTCAACAAATTCGAGCCATACGGACCACTCAATCCGAAACCTGTGTTTATGTCGAGCGGAGTCTATGACTTCGGCACATCAAAAGCCGTAGGTCGCGACATTCACGACAAGACTCATGGCGGCAAGACACGCAAGCACATCAAACTCGAAGTGACAGACAACCATTCACGAGGCACGATGCAAGGCGTTGCCTTCGGACTTGGCAACAGGATTGCAGACGTGAAGAGTGGACTCCCGCTGAGCATCTGCTATACCATTGAAATGAACAATTTCAGAAACAAGCAGAATCTGCAACTAATGGTCAGCGACTTGCGACCAGACAAAAAATAATCCTTTCCAGAATAATCACAAATGTTTCCAAAAGAGGTTTATGTGGCTCGTCGCGAACGACTCACAAAGGTTCTTGCAGATGATTTCCTTCTATTTCTGGGCAATCGCAATGTTGCTTACAACTATTTGAGCAACGAATATCCATTCAGACAAGACAGCACGTTTCTCTATCTCTTCGGCATTGACGAGCCGGATTTTGCCGCTGTTATTGACAGCGGAGAGACAACCATATATGCCGATGACGTAACCATCGACGACATCATCTGGATGGGACCTCAGAAATCCGTCAGCGACAAAGCTGCTGAAGCAGGCATTGGCAAGACGGCTCCACGCAAAAGCCTCGCTGCAGACGTAGCGAAAGCCATTGCAAGCGGAAGGAAGATCCACTTCGTTCCACCCTATCGTGGCGAGACGACTCTTGAATTGTCCGAACTGACTAATATCGCACCTTCTGCGATCGCACAAAACGCCTCTACCCTGCTCATTGACGCCCTCATCGAGATGCGCTCACAAAAAGAGCCATGCGAGATTGCCGAACTCGAACGGCATACAACCGTCGGAAACGAAATGCATCTGACAGCCATGCGAATGGCCCTTGAAGGACAGAGCGAGAAGGCGATTCGTGCAGCCATAGACGACATCTCGCTGCAAAGCGGATGCCAAGTGGCCTTCCCGACGATCTGCACCATAAGCGGTCAGACGCTTCACAACCATTCGTACGAAGGCATATTGAAGAAAAACGATCTTCTGCTTGTCGATGCCGGAAGCGATTCTCCGCTTCACTATGCTACAGACAACACCCGCACGACACCCGTCGGCGGACGTTTTACGCAGCAGCAGAAAGAGATATACCAGATTGTGCTCAACGCAAACGATGTGGCACGCGAAGCCATGCGCCCGGGTGTGTTATATATGAATGTTCACCTCGCGGCATCACGGACAATTGCCGACGGCCTTATTGCGCTTGGCATCATGAAGGGCAATGCGGAAGACATTGTCAGACGTGGGGCACATGCGATGTTTTTCCCTCATGGCATCGGCCACATGCTCGGACTTGACGTGCATGACATGGACAGCTATGGCGAGACACGCGTCGGATATGACGAGGAAGTGAGACGTAGCGACCAGTTCGGACTGTCGTCACTTCGACTTGGCAGACGCCTTCGCGAAGGATTCATTGTCACCGACGAGCCTGGCATTTATTTCATTCCGCAGCTCATTGACAAATGGCAGGCAGAAGGAAAATTCAAAGATGTTATCAATTATGAAAAACTGAAACAATATCGCAATTTTGGCGGTATAAGAATAGAGGATGATATCCTTGTCACAGCCACGGGAAGCCGCATCATCGGGAACCGTCTTCCGGCAACAATAGACGAGGTTGAATCCGTTCAAAAACAATAATATATGCGTTTAGCAATAATAGACATAGGTACAAACACCATCAGCTTGGCCATCGCTGTCATAAAGAACGACAGTTATCAGATTGTATATAGCAGCAAACAACCTGCCCGCATGGGCAAAGGCGGCATCAACGAAGGCGTGATTACGCCAGAAGCCATTGAACGCGGAATCGCAGCAATTGCTCATCACGCAGAGACCATCAAGACGTTCAACGTCGACAAGACCATTGCCATCGGCACATCAGCCATGCGCAACTGTTCAAACGGTCTCGATTTTGCAAAAATGGTTGAAGAGAAATTCAACATTCCTGTTCACATCATCTCGGGAGACGAAGAGGCACAAATGATCTTCGACGGCGTAAAGCAAGTGATGCCGATCGGATCAGACCGCGTGCTCATCCTCGACATTGGTGGCGGCAGCTGCGAATTCATCATTGCCAACAAGGACGGCATCATCTGGATGCACAGCTTCGAACTCGGAATGGCTCGTCTGCTCGACAAATTCACGCCGTCAGACCCAATCACATCAACCGAAATCAAAGCCATCGAGATGTATCTCCGCACTGAGCTCGCACCGCTCTACGAGGCGCTTCACAACTACCCGACAACAACGCTCATCGGCACGTCTGGCTCGTTCGACACCATTGCTGCCATTGTCGCAGCGATGAAACATCCGAACCTCAACGTCAAGTTGTCAACGTCATACAATATACGAGTGCCGAACTTCGAAGAAGTGCATCGCAAAATCATTGCTTCGACAGCCGAGCAACGAAAAGAGATGAAGCAGATGGATTCAAGCAGAATCGACATAATCGTTCTCGGCAGCCTCTTCATCAACTTCATCGTTCGTGAAATGCGCATCGAACACATCTTCCAGTGTGGTTACGCACTGAAGCAAGGTGCTGTATATCAGTTTATAAACGGAAATCTACAATAAGTCATGTCAAAGATATTAGTAATCGACGACCAGCGTGCCATCCGCACATCACTAAAAGACATTCTCGAACTCGAAGGACATACTGTCGAATTGGCTGAAAACGGACTTGAGGGCATAGAGAAATTCAATGCGGACAAATTCGATATTGTGGTTACCGACATCAAAATGCCAGAAATGGACGGCATCGAAGTCCTCCAGAAAATAATGGAGACACGTCCAGACACTGCAGTAATCATGATTTCGGGACACGGTGATATCGACACTGCGGTCGATTCAATCAAAAAAGGCGCATACGACTTCATCGAAAAGCCTGTCGATCTGAACCGATTACTGATAACCATCAAAAATGCTACCGAACGCACTAACCTTGTCGTCGAGACAAAGGCCTTGAAGAAGAAAGTCAACCGCACCTACGATATGATTGGCGACTCAGAGCCAATGCTCAAGATGCGCGAAATGATTGACAAAGTAGCGCCAACCGATGCACGAGTTCTCATTCTCGGAAGCAATGGTACAGGCAAGGAACTCGTTGCACGTGCCATGCACGAAGGAAGCCGCAGAGCGCAAGGCCCGTTTGTCGAGGTCAACTGTGCAGCAATTCCTTCAGAACTCATTGAAAGTGAGCTTTTCGGACACGAGAAGGGAGCTTTCACATCAGCCATCAAGCAGCGTATCGGCAAATTCGAACAAGCTAATGGCGGCACAATCTTCCTAGACGAAATCGGCGACATGAGCCTCCCTGCTCAGGCGAAGGTGCTTCGCGCCTTGCAAGAGAGCACAATCACTCGCGTCGGCAGCGACAAGGACATCAAGGTCGATGTCCGCGTATTGGCTGCAACTAATAAGAATCTGGCCGATGAAATCAAGGCCGGCAACTTCCGTGAGGACCTCTACCACCGTTTGAGCGTAATCATCATCAACGTGCCTTCGCTCAACGATCGCAAAGACGACATCCCTGCCCTTTCCGAGTATTTCCTCGAAATTGTAAGACAAGAACTCAACGTACCGAACAAAACCATAAGCAAGGGCGCCGTTGAGGAACTGAAGAAAATCAACTGGACGGGCAACATTCGCGAGTTCCGCAACGTCATCGAACGACTTGCTATTCTAACAAGCGGAGCTGAGATAACAGCCGAAGATGTAACCGCATACGCAAGACCGATAGGCTAAAAACGATTCAGGACCTTATCAAAATAATGTTCTGACACAAAAAAAATTGACATTCGTTGCGTATTAAATAAATGAATTTGATAACTTTGGCTGTTATTAGATTAGAATGCGTAACGAGCGACCTACATTTAACTACCGACTCACGTCCCCAGGACAAGCCGTAGCAACCCTGAAAGTGCATGGCGAAAAGGTCGAATTCGAGCTATCGAATGTCAGCGATCCGCTGAACGATTTGCTCGAAGGCCTTGTTGCGACGATTACAAATCCTTCTCACATCTGGGGCGAGGAAAACTCATGCCACATCAGCTGGTATGGTGAATCATCAACATATAACTGGACTATCACACGTACCGACGACGAACACTGCACCGTATGCGTAAAGGAAGTTGTCGGATTCTTCGACGACGACAACGAGTATGACCTCATCGAGTTTTCTTGCAAATTCCATAGCCTTATATTCGCAATCATCGACAATCTCGACCGATTCATAAAGCTGCATGGCATGCTCAATTATTCGCAGCTATGGCAAAAAGGCGAATTCCCGGTCACACAATTCCTGTTCCTCAAAAAGGCTCTTATCGACAACGGAAAATGGAAATCGTCGCGCAAGCGTAAAGACACGCTCAGCAACGAAATCCTCATGCTTCTGGCATAAAAGCCATCCTCATTATTTCACAAAAAGAATTTTTGCAACAGCCTTTTCCGTACCCTCGGAATCTGTTGCCCAGACGATATAGACGCCGCTTGCAACACGACGGCCGTCCAATCCACGACCATTCCATATTGTCATACCGCCCAGCGTCTCTGTGGCAAAGACAAGTCTGCCATTTGTATCGGTAACCTTAACCTGAGCCATATCAGAGAAACCCGTCATACGGATTTCACCATTATAATCCGGACCTACAGGATTTGGGAACACCTTGATTCCGCTCTTCGTCATCTTCTCGACAGGCTCTATTGCATCACCTTGATAAGACACGATGCCGAGCGGCGTTGCAAAGAAGACTTCGCCCGTTGTCGGATGAACAGCAATTGAATATATCGTATTGGAAATCAACGGACTGTTAGACGTGTTAAACGCATGAATCGTCTCTGTTCCGTCTGCGCTCACAAGATAAACGCCTTCCATATCCGTGCCTATCCATTTTCTGTTGGCACCATCAACAGCCAACGCGTTTATTCTCACGCCATCGAGCAGATAGTCGGCATTGTTCGTGCCATCATTACGAGGAACCTTGATGCGACGGAAAACTGGACGCTCTGTTGTAAAGACATCTTTGTCGCCAGTAAATGTCGCAATACCATGATTCGTTGCAAACCACAGCACGTTGTTCTTGTCTTCTATAATATCATTGATGTAATCGGAGATAATCTCGCCGTCTTCGTCCCACAGATGAATTTCGCCCATATCCCTGTCATCATCGTAGACATTCTTACCTCGATACATATCGTCTGAGTCATCTTCAATAGTGCCATTGGTATTGTATACGAAAATTCCCGGATTCAAGGTCATATCAGTCTTGCATACATAAGCATTATTGTTCGAAGATATAAGCATCATCCTTGTTGAATGGAATTTCGTAAGACCCGGATATGAGCATGAATACCATTGTCCGTCAGCTCCCTTGATTGCAATAGCTGCATCAACTTCTGCCTGACAAACATGCAAATTACCATTCATATCGTATGCAATTGCAGCATTTCGCGTATAAGCAGAGCCACCCAGAATATCCATCAGAGTTGAGTTTTCAGCAGTATAGTGCTGAGTTACAGACCCATCCTCCGTATTTACCTTGAAGACGCCACTTCCCCATGTCGAGAAATAGACACTGTCTCTTGCATTTGGATTTACTGCCAATTTCAGCGCATCTCGCGAACCAGCACTTGCAGTATGCCAACTATTGTTGATATACGAATGGATCTGAATCGGACGGTTCTGATTATTATAATCATCGGTAAAACCGCCAGCCGTGCAAAAGACACCTTTTGGCGTTGCTACAATGTCATACGAATTATTGTTGGCAGGAGAATTCGGGAAGTCACCTTCATAGTCTAACAACCAGCCCGGCCACGGCACGTCATTAGCACGATAGCGTTCCCACTCATCATTATCTTCCAACACCTTACTCTTCATATATGCGCGGAAAAATCCTATCGACGTGCTGGCATAGATACTATCGTTGCGGATGGCAATGCAATTGACGGAAGGCTGCGACTTGTCCACGGTATAACGCGCCTTAATCTCATACTTGTTCAAATCAACAACGATCACACCGCTATTCGTCGAGCACAACAGATTTGAATTATACCTATATATATTGTTTATAGTCTTATTCTCGAGGTTAGAATAATTCTTCAGCTCAGGAATATTTATCGTTGTAAAGTCTGCGACATCGACGACATCGATATTTCCATTGGCATAACCGACATAAACGATTGAGCCGTGCGAAGATATTGCCGTGATATTAACATCAGACAAATGATTTGCCTTGTTGAACACCAAGAGACTGCCATCGTTTTTATTGTTAAGGAAGAAACCGGAAGAACATGCCATGACCTGACCCTCGGTTGTCTGGAAAGACGTCGAATTGCTCATCGCAAGATGCAATGTCCATTGAGCTTCTGAACAGCAAAAGGCAAAAACGGATAATATGACTGCCAAGCAAAAGCGTTTCATTAGTTTCTGCCTTTTAGGAATTCCACAAACTTCTTGACGGCTCTAGCTCTGTGACTAATCAGATTCTTCTCATCCAATGTCATTTCAGCAAAGGTCTTACCACCAGCCTCGACAGGCGCGAAGACCGGGTCATAGCCAAAACCTTCATTACCATGCTTTTCCGTGGTTATCTCACCTTCAACAATACCATCAAATACATATTCCTTGCCATCTGAAATGTAAACAACAACCGTCTTGAAGCGAGCAGCACGATTGTCTTTACCATCCATCATTGCAAGTAATTTCGCCATATTTCGCTCAGCGTTGCCATCCTCGCCTGCAAATCTGGCAGAATAGACACCTGGAGCACCACCGATGGCATCAACGATAAGTCCCGTATCATCGGCAAAGCAATCGCAACGCGTCTTTTCATAAACATAACGAGCCTTAATGAGGGCATTTCCTTCGAGTGTCTCAGCTGTTTCTGCGATTTCTTCCGTGAGACCTATTTCGTCGAGTGTCGATATTTCATATTCGGAGTTCAAGAGATTTGCAATCTCCTGAGCCTTATGCTTGTTGTGCGATGCAAAGACCAGCTTTTTCATTGACATGTTGAAAAATGAAAGGGCGAACCTGATTGATTCGCCCTCCAAATTGTATTCAGGACTTTAATTGTAATTAGAAATTCTGATATGCGAGCTTAACCTCAGAACGTGGGTTAACAACGAATACTGGAATACCATATTCATTAGCAATCACGTGCTGTTCATAAGCGCCGAGGATATAATCATGGAACGCGATATCACGAGTTGTTGTGATCATCACGATGTCCGAGTTATGCTCCTTAGCATACTTGAGCGAAAGTTCATAGAATGAACCCTTCTGATCAAGCCAAACAACTTCATACTCGATTTCGCGCTCAGCAAGATACTTCTTGCAGAAGTTCATGTTTGCCTTTGTTGGTGTGTCATACATTGGACCATTGCCCTGCTGACCAAGAAGGCTGACCTTGATCTTTGAGATATAGCTGAGCATGCTCACCCACTTCAGCTTCTCCTTTGTTTCAAGCTTATAGTCTACTGGGAAGAGAATGTCTGCAACCTCATGATATTCTGGCTCTTTCTGAACGATAAGATATGGAACATGGCAACCGACAATAACCTTCAAAGCCCAGCTACCAGTAATCTTCTGCATACCCTTCATGCCGTGTGTGCCCATCACGACGCACACGCTCTTCATCTCTTCAACAACCTCATTGATTGTCTTGAAGATAGTTCCTTCACGAGTGACATGACGCACATTTACGCCAAGATTGGAAGTATGCTTCGCAGCAATCTCCTCAAGTTTTCCTTCAGCCTCAGACGACTGGTCTTCCTTCTTGACAATGTGGAGCAATATCACCTCCGCATTCATATTCTTTGCCATAATCGCAGCATGCTTCACTGCGAAATCGGCTTTCTCCGTAAAGTCATACGGAACGATAATAGAATCACTATAAGCACTCATAAGAATAAAGGTGTAAATATCAAACGCTAAAAATAGTAGTTTATTTGTAAAAAAAAAAGTAAATTGCGGAATATTTCAAAAGGCTATTAAATGGATTTAGTGGTTAAGAGATTGATTTGCAGAATTTTGAGCCTATTTTTGGCACTAAATTCAATTTGCGCAAATTGTCAAGAAATATATTATGCGGACGGAAACGGGGCCCTTTCTGAGGTCACAGACGGTATCATAGACACCGATTCGAAGTTCGTCACACTGAGCTGGATTCCGTTCAGACCGAACGAACCATACACCATCGAGATCTCGAAAGACGATGTCTTGATTTCATCAGAAACAACAAGAATTCCGTCATACGTCATCAATAGCGAAGAAGCCGATGGCGCTGTCATCCATTTGACAAACGAGAGAGGCGACGAGGCAAAAATCAGCATTACATACCACAAATCGTACGCAAATGTAATCATCGGCATCGCCATAGCTGCATTCCTGATAGGAGTCCTCTATTCGACATTGCGTTACCGCAAAAAGGTGAGACGTGCCGTCGAAGAACGAATCCGTGCAGAAGAGGGCGTAACAGCACCTCGCAAATCAAAGAAATACGACTGTGCAACCGTTCTTTTCTCCGACATACAAGGCTTTACGAAGATTGCAGAACACATGAACCCGGAACAGCTTGTCGATCAGCTCGACAGGTATTTCATATATTTTGACGAACTTGTCGAGAAATACAACGTCGAGAAGATCAAGACCATCGGTGATGCATACATGTGTGCCGGCGGAGTTCCGAACATGGACAGCGCAAACCCTATTGAAGTTGCACTTGTCGGTCTCGGCATGATTGAATACGTCCGCGACAGACGTGAGACAACCGACGGATTCTGGAATATACGTGTCGGCATCCACACCGGTCCGGTTGTATCAGCGGCGATAGGCAACAAGAAGAAAATCTTTGATATCTGGGGCGACTCTGTCAACACAGCATCGCGAATGGAATCGAGCGGTGTCCCTGGCGAAGTCAACGTCAGTGGTGATACATATTCAAAAATATCAAACTATTTCGAATGTGAGTATCGAGGCAAGATGCCTGTAAAATACAAGGGCGAAATAGACATGTATTTCGTCAAGCGACTCAAGGCTGAATATGCCGAGCCAGGCTCGATATACAAGCCTAACCAGCTGATGAAGACAAAAATGCAGACAATGAAGGTCAATGACATTCTCGCAGAATTTGTCGAAAGATTCCGAGAAGACGACTTCCTGTTGTATGTAGAGCGCTTTGAAAACATGCTCATTGATTGCGAAATCATCTGCCGCCACGAATATTTTTCCGAGACAGACACAATGCTCGCAAAAATACTCTCAATGCTTGCTTTCGCACATCGTGATTGTCCAAAAATGTACAAAGTCGACATGGTCGAATTGTCGCGACATCTTCGCCGCATTCATGTTGACGACAGCTTTGTTGACAATCTCAACAAAATGGTGAACCGCGTTCTGCAAAAGAAGCAGCCTGAATCGCATATTGAAGAGGTCGTAAACGATACATATAATATAATGTATTACAAGAGAGACTTCGCAATTCAGATAAAGAGCCAATATACATGTTCGATGGAAAGCGGTAAATTCTCGAACAAAAAAGAATGGTATAAATCACAAGTACATGCTATAGAGAACATTGTACTGTACACGAACAGTGCACGCGAGATGGCAGAAGTCGAACCGAAGAAACAAATTGAAGTTTTAAATCAAATTTTTCAGCTAATTTAAGGAAATTGGATTTTTTTTCACTTATATTTGTATTCGGCAATCAAATTGAAAAACGTAACCAAGATGTCGAAAACATTTGAAGTAGAAAACAAGCTCCCAAACATCATCGGTTCTGGGACAAAAATCATTGGTGATATCGAAACCAATGGTGATTTGCGCATAGACGGAGCTATCGAGGGAAATATCATATCAAAAGGGAAAATCGTTCTCGGTCATGCGGGATGTATTAAAGGTGCAATTAAGTGTGCAAACGCAGAAATATCCGGCTATTTTGACGGCAAAGCAGAAGTTCAGGGACTACTTTCACTGAAAAGCTCGGCTACATTCAGCGGAGAGATGTCTATTGCAAAACTGAGTGTTGAACCAAGTGCAATATTCAATGGCACATGCCACATGGCAGGCTTGAACCAGGAGCCGGACACCGCAGACACTGCAAACAAATAAAGCACTTTGAAATTTATTGTTGTAACGATAACGCTGCTATTCATCGAATGGATGGTGGTGTTGTTCACACAAACAGATATAGAGGAATTGAGGCTCGTTCTGACCGGATTGATACCCGTTGGGCTCGAAGGATTGAAGAACGTGCTGCTCAAAAAAAGATGGCCAAAACGATTTGCTGACAATTTGAATTTCGGACTCATGATTGAAATGATCCGATATTTCTTGATAATCGTTGCATTGTTTTGCATCACCTCATTTTTAGACAAAGAAAAAGCCTTATATGCACTGCTATTTTGTGGCAACTTTTTTATGGCAATTGCCGTAAACATATGGGTACAATGGGGTAAAAACAACTAATAAATGAATATGAAACAATTCGTATTGTCGCTATTGATGTCGCTCGCGATATTCTCGATATCGGAGAAGGCAATGGCTCAGGAAGAAGCCGTTGCAGATAGCGTAGCTGTGGAGGCTGAAGAAGAAGCCATCGACATGAACGAGCTCATCGGCCATCATATATCAGACTCACACACTTGGAACATATTCAGCAACAAGAAGGCCGACGGCGAGGAATTCGAGATAAAGATACACCTCCCTGTAATGGCTTATTACAAAGGCAGTTTCATATTCACCACTTCTGCAAGTTTTGAAAACGGAGGCACTGTAGAGAAAAACGGTAACGTTTTCTATATGGAGCACGACAAACTCCACGTCAAAGGTTCGGAAGACAAGCCATTCGACTTCTCAATAACAAGAAATGTCGTTTCGATGATGATGAGCTGCGCCCTTCTTCTTTTGGTGTTTGTCGGTGCAGCACGTTCATACAAGAAGAGCCCAGTTCCAAGAGGCGGCAACTCGCTCGTTGAAATGGTTGTTTTATTCGTGAAGGACATTGCTGACGATCAGATAGGAAAGGAAAAATCAGGCAAGTTCACAAACTACCTCCTTACACTCTTCTTCTTCATCTGGTTCAACAACCTCATCGGACTCATTCCATTTTTCCCAGGCGGATCGAACCTATCCGGTAATATCTCGTTCACAGCGATATTGGCAATCTTTACATTTATCGTAACAAACTGGAACGGTACAAAAGGATATTGGAAACACAACCTCACAGTGCCAGGCGTACCGGCACTCATGAAGGTAATTCTCATACCAGTCGAGATAATCAGTATGTTCACAAAACCATTCACACTGCTTATCCGTCTTTTCGCGAACATCACAGGCGGCCACATCCTCGTATTGAGCCTATTCTCTGTGATATTCATTGTCCACTCTTACGCGATGGCAGTCCCATCGGTATTGTTGGCATTCCTCATCTTCACGCTTGAATTGATATTTGGTGCCCTTCAGGCCTACATATTCACATTGCTCTCAGCCTTGTATATCGGATTGGCCGTCAACCAGGAAGATCACCACGAATAAACGAGAAAATCAATAAGAAAATAACATAAAATATTAATAACTAAAAATTTAAAGCTATGAATCTAATTAGTGTAGGTTTAGGTTTGATCGTTATCGGTCTTG
>JAKSLG010000021.1 GCA_024401295.1 Bacteroidales bacterium
CATACGGCAAGGATTCTATGGGTGAATTTGCCCAAACCAACTACAACAATGCCATAACGCGAGACAATTTGCTCTCCATGCTTTACCCACGTTTAGTGTTAGCTAAACAATTGCTGTCGGAAGATGGCGTGATTTTTTGCAGCATCGACGATAAGAACCAGGCGTATGTGAAGTGCTTATTTGATGAGGTAATGGGAGAAAACAACTTCGTTAGCAATTCAATCATTGTAAACAATAGAGGTGGACGAGATTATGGAGGAATTGCTATCCAGCATGAATATCTTGTTATATATGCAAAAAATTCATCTGAGTATGAGTTGAATATGATTGAAGAAGTTGACAAGAAATTTTCTTATGAAGATGAGATCGGTGGATACAACCTTATGGAACTTAGAAATCGTAATGTGAAATTTAACGACAAAAACCGTCCAAATCTTTGCTATCCATTTTATTTAAATCCCAATTCAAAGAATGAACAAGGTTTATTTAAAATCTCTTTAGAAGAAAATGCTGAATTTTCGGTTAAAGTTATGCCTGCCGTTTCCCAAGGAATACAAACTGTATGGAGATGGGGGAAGGAAGAGAAATCTAGAAAAAATCTTAATATCGAAATATTTGGAAAGGAAAACCAAAATGGTGGGTACATGATTGTTCAGAAGTACAGAAACTCATCAAAGATGCAACGAAGTATTTGGGACGACAAAGCATTCATTAATGAGCGAGGTACTGAATCCGTCAAGGACATTCTTCAGAAGGGAATGTTTGATTATCCTAAATCACCTTTCCTTTTAAGAAGAATAATGGAGTTGGCGACCAAATCAAGCTCTTTTATCCTCGATTTCTTCGCCGGTTCAGGCACTACAGGTCATGCCGTTCTCGACTTAAACAAGCAGGACGGAGGCAACCGCACATTCATTCTTTGCCAATTGAATGAAAAGACCGACACAACCCCTAACGGCATTGCCTACGACGTAACCAGCAAACGTCTGAAACGCATTATGACTGGTGAGTGCTACGATGGCACCAAAGATTTTGAATGGATCAAAAAGAACGAAGCCTACGGAGGAAATCTTGATGTTTACGAAATCGGCAGCGTTTCCAATTTTGAATGGGCAGAGGGTAAGACACCTTTTGACGTGATCGATGAAACTCTTTATGGAAAAGAAAAATTCAAAACCATAAAAGAGAAGATCGATTGGGTTTGCAGCAATTTCGACAAAACACAATCGGCTGTTGAGAATGACGAAGAGTGGTTGAAAAGAATAGAGGAGGCATAGGTATGTTGCAAGAGGCAAAAGATCTGCAGAATCGTGCGGTGACTCAAATGGTGGCCGCACTGTCGCAAAACAAAAAGGAATACACGTTCAAAGCACCAACTGGCAGTGGTAAGACCTATATGATGGCTGATTTCATGAATCGTGTGCTATCCACCCATAAAAACATTGTATTCATCGTATCTTCCTTGTCAAAAAGTGAATTGGCGGAACAGAATTACCATTCGTTTTGCACATTGGTTCAAAATGGGACATTTCCGAACCTTAATCCATATTTGATTAACTCTGAATCAAGCGGAGAGGGTTCTTTGCATATTCCTCTGGACCACAATGTGTATGTCTTACCACGTGATTTGTACAAAGAGAAAAGCAAGCTGAAAGAGGAGGGAACATTCCTGAACTTTTTACAAACCACAACTGGTGATTTAATGAACGGAGGAGGTGCGGGTAAATCAATCATCGTGATCAAAGATGAGTGCCACATCGCCACATCGAATCTTGACGAGTTAAATAGTTTTTTCTCCATTGTCATTAATTATTCCGCAACACCTAAACTATCACGCAAGCAGTTGCCAGACGTGGAAATATCCAATTCCGCAGCAGAAGAAGTGAAACTGATTAAGCAAGTGGAGTTTCAGTCTGAGAGCGATTCTTTAGATGACGCGTTAGATAAATTCGAGGAGATAAAGGCTGATTACACCAACAAACTGGAGGTGAATCCTTGCTTTATCATCCAAATCTCCAACAAGGATAAGGCCGAGGCGGAGTTGGACAACAATATCTTCCCCACATTAGCCAATACCAAACATCAGGATCTGAAGTGGGTATATATAACGGGTGACAAATCAGGAAAGGGATGTAAAACCAATGACTCAGGATTGAACAAACTTCCTGTTTCAAAGTGGAAAGAATACATGAAGGGGAAAGAATCGAGCATTTCGGTTATCATCTTCAAAATGGTAATTTCAGAAGGATGGGACATTCCTAGAGCCTGTATGTTATATCAAGTCCGCGATACACAAAGCAAACAGTTGGACGAACAGGTAATGGGTAGAGTTCGCCGTAATCCACGCTTATTAGATTTTGAGCGTCTTTCCAAGGATGCACAAGACTTGGCTTCAAAGGCTTGGATTTGGGGAATTAAACCCAAGGATGCGGTTTTTCCTAAACAAGTTAGTCTTTTCAGAGATTACAACATAGAGGCAGACTTACGTGTGACGCCTACAAAATTGTCAGTTGACAAGGTTAAGAACGAAATAGATGTCAACAGTTTGTTGGCCACGAAGAAGGTGAAAATAGCTGGTGAAAATATTTTTGAAATGCACCGACTGCTATCGCAACAAGAAATCGAAATACAGGATATGTGTTACGAGTACGCTGATGGCTATGGCAAATGGAGAATATTTATGGAGAATATCAGCGAAATAAAGTCTAAATACCATTCATATATCACCGATTATGAAAATAGCATGAGCGTATGTAATGATGTTAGTTTCCCCTATGGCAGTTGCTATAACGAGACGGACAAAACACTCACATTAGATGATTGGGTATGGTGTAGAAAAGAGGAAGACTCCATATCAGATGAATTTTCGTTTGATAGTGATGCTGAAAAGAAATGGGCGGAGATATTAAAGGACATTCGACAAGAAAGTATTAGAAAAACACATGGATTGAATCATGATGATACTAAGTTTCTTTGGGGTAAAAACTTTCCATTGAATTCAAATATTAGATTTGAATATTTTTCAGATGGAATTCATACGTCTTATCCAGACTTTATAATGAAAGATAAGAACGGACGCATTCATATTTTTGAGGTTAAGAGTGTAAACAAATCATCTTCTCTCAATATAAATCAGGATGAATATGATGAAAAGGTAAGATGTCTAAAAGAGTGCTACAAAGCTTGTTCAAAAAAAACGAATCATATATTCTATTTGCCTATCTTGGTTGGTGGCACATGGCAAATCACGAAATATGAAAGCGGAGATGAATCAACTATTGACAAACAGGAATTTATCAAATCACTAAAATAAAATCGTTAGCTTTCCGGCAGTATCTCCGTCGCAGATGCTGCCGGTTAAATGCCAAACTACCCTCAATGAGTGACGAGACCGCATAAATCGTCCCTCGTTGAGGGCTTTTTTTGAGGGGATGAAGACTTTTGTGTCTCCTGTCGTGGCCCGTCTATGCACATACATTATATGTACTCTACACATGCCCAAGATATGAAACGGATATAACAAAGATGTAACACGGATATAATAAAGATATAAGAGAGATATAAGAAAAGTGTTTTTTGTTTTAATGAAATTGCTGATAATCAAGATGTTAATGATGAGTAAAAGTGCGTTGGATATAACAACCATGTAATAACGCACTGTATCATATTGATAATCAGATGTTTATAATGTGGTATTTTTTTAGACGGTTAGACGCGGTCGAAATCCTTGTAGGTGAATTATTGAATTTTTTGACGCAGATAATCTGTGCGATGACGATGAAAAAAGTTTTTTTCTCATCTGTTCGTCTCACCGCATACGTTTTTTTTCGTTATGCGAACTGTCCGTGAGATGAGCGTAGCCGATGTTTTCGGTAGTTCTACCTATATATAATAGGTATATATTGTTAACGCAGCGATTTTTACGCTGCATATTATTAATAACAAAATTTTATATGCTTATGGCAATTTCAAAAGATAGCCTCCTCGAAGGCTTTTGTGGTTCCATCGGTAAGCTCACAATCATTGCGGCTGAAGATGGCAAGACGATTCTGAAACGCAGAATCGGAAAAAGAAACAGAAGTAAGATGTCTGACGCGCAGAGGATGCAGCAGGCGCGATTCAAAATGCTGGTAACCTGTGTGCGTTCGGTGCTCCCGTACGTGCGATATGGTTATGCAGAGTATGGTTCGCGAGCTTACGCAAAAGCTGTTTCGGAGAACAAGATGGCAGTGGCATCCGACGCTACAAGCATAAGCTATGCAGATATCAAGGTTGCTCATGGGTCGATGGCGGCGATAAGTGCGCAGACGTCGGTCGCTGGAACAGCGGTTACGTTCAAGTGGGACAGCATGGCCTACGAAGGCATGGCCGACAGTGCCGACATCATCATGCCGATGGTCTATAACACGAACAAAAGCCTTGGAATCTACAGCATAAGCCGGTTTACCCGTGCTGATGGTATGGCTGTGGTGACATTCCCGGAGATTTGGAAAGGCGACACATTGGCACTCTACATTGCAGTACGCAATGCAGATGCTACGAAGTCGTCTGATTCGACCTGTCTGGGACAGGTGATGGCATGACGGTAACGTCTGATAATTGACGCATCGTGACGAGCGGACAGGTCATGGTGTATGAAAGAAAATGGTGGATGCCGAAAAAATCGACATCCACCATTATTTTTTTTTCTGTCTATCAGTTGGTTAGAATGGATAGAGGCAGAATCGGCCTTCCTGCGAGCCGTTGTAGATTGTGAAAGTCTTCTCGGCGCTATACTCGATGGCGTCCATGGCCTTGAGGTTTGTGTTGAAGATCCATGCGTCGTGATCCGGGAACTTGCGCGAGAGGTAATATGTTGCCTCCTTGAAGAAGTCGTCCATCTCGTTGACGCGTTCGAATCTGTCGCGGTCGGCATAGCGGCGTCGTGGTGCTTCTGGGTCGAAGTCCTCGCGTACGATGCGTATTTCCTTGTATGCAGGTGGAACCGTGATTATTATGCCTTCTTCTGTTGTGCGCTCTTGTTCACGTATAGCTTTGCGCATGATGCGAATGTCATGGTTGAGGCCGAGGTCGAGTGTGGCAAGTTTCGCAACGTCGAGCGAATTGCCGTCGATGTCGCTGCCTATGATGTTGAGTCGGCAGTTGTTCTGAACCTGCTTGGCCTCCTGACGCACGTCTTTCCATATCTTTTCGTCAAAATTGAGCCACTGTGTGAATCCGAAAGACTGTTTGCGGTAGAAGTTGGCTGCAATGTTTCGAGCCTTCATTGCCGCCTCGATGCATATTGTGCCAGTTCCGCACATAGGATCGATGAGTGTCATGTCTGGAGTCCATCCCGAGAGCTCTACGAGTGCGGCAGCCAATGCTTCGTTTGTCGCGTGTCCGATAGTCATGTCACGGTAGCCGCGTTTGTTGAGCGGTGCTCCCGATGCGTCGAGCGACACTTTGATGCCGTCGCTTGTTGCATGTACGTTGAGCAGGATGTCTGGATTCTCGACATCGACGTATGGACGTGATCCGCATTTCTCGCGAATCTTGTCAACGATGGCGTCCTTCGTCTTGAGAGCAAGGAACTGCGAGTCCGGGAACGTTGGCGAGAACGAGATGTGGTCAATTGCGATTGTCTTGTCCGGCGACAGGTATTTTTGCCAGTCGAAAGCATAGACTGCGCTGTAGATGTCTTCTGCAGTGTTTGCCTGAAAATCAAGCACAGGAACGAGTACACGCAATGCAAAGCGGCTCCAGAGGTTGATCTTGTAGAGCGTCTTTGTGTCGCCTTCGCAGTTGACGGCTCTGCGCTGTGCCGTTATGTTCTTTGCGCCAAGCTGTTCAAGTTCGCGGCAGAGGATGTCTTCTGCGCCGTAGAGTGTTTTGACGATGAGTTTCAATTGTTTATATCTTTAGGTTCGTTTCTTTATTTCGCATTTTCGATGCCCCAAACGAGGAATGTCAGAGGTGCATTCCAGTTGATGGCAATTTCGTTTGTCGAGTAGCTGCAAGTCTCATCTGCGTATGCCTTTGCAGGATATTGGCTACGTGTGTTTGTCGGACCGCAGTCTGTTGGAACTACAGTGTTTGGACCGCCACAGAGGAATCCCGGAACAGGATCCTCGATGTTGTCGGCTGCCGATGGACGGTGGTGGATATTCATGCATGGCTTTGAGCCGGCACCTGTCACGAAGCAATAGCCCGTAGCATTGCGACCAAGGATGTAGTGGAGGTCGTCGAGAGCCGATTCGTAGTATTTTTTGTCAGTCGATATCATGCCGGCGATGAGCTTGAGCATGCCCATGTTGGCAACTGTCGAATTGCTGCCCCAGTCATATCTTGTCATGCTGAGTGCAACCGGTGATTTCTTTGCTTCTGCAACGAGCGAGTCGGCTGTTGCAACAATGGCAGTCTTGGCGTCAAGACCTTCAATCTCCTTGCCCGAGAGCGCAAGCGAGTAGTAACCGAGTGCATTGACATAGACCCAGCTTGGTACTGCCATTGGCGCTAGGTTCGCAAGTGCAGTCTCTTTGTATGAGTCCTCGCCTGTGAGCAGATACATCTCGACAGATGCCCAGAACCACTCGTCGCCGAAGAAACGGTCGCCATATTCGCCAGTAGAAACACCTGCAGGGTTGCGGAATGCTACGTTTGGATTCTTGACAGCCCATGCGTATGCTGCAGCCGCCTGCTGACGGCATGAGTCGGCAAGTGATGCGAGCGATGCAGACTGCTCTGGCAAAGTGCGTGCGGCGAAAGCCATTGTCGCTGCAAAGTCAAGAGCGGCTGCTGTGCCTTTGGCAACGACATATCGCTGATTCTTACATTCATCCGGCATGATGAAGCTCTCGAAGCTGAGCGTCGTGAGCTTGTGATATACGCCGCCGTCGTTAGGATCCTGCATTGTGAGCATCCAGCGGAGGTTATAAAGTGTCTCGTCGAGAATGTCGGCAATTGAATCGCCGCTTTCAGGAATGTTGAGGTCTGTTCTTGCCGCCATCTCTTTCATCTGATTGGCTGCGAGAAGCATTGTATAAGTCGTGATACCGCTGTTGACAACATACTTGTTGTAGTCGCCTGCGTCATACCATCCGCGTGGGCTGCTGATGATCGTTCCCTCAGGACGAGCCTTGCTGGCTGCCGAACTGTGGACCTTCACGAGTGTGTCCGGATGACCGGCATTGCGCACCCATTTTCCGCCATGTTCAGCATCGATGGCTGTAGCTGTACGGTTATAGTAGTATGCGCGAACGCTCATGCGTGCCAGTTCTGCGTATGGATGTGCAGCAATTACAAACGGATACGATGCAATCGTGTCGTCAACGACAATCTGATATGTTCCCTCTGCATTGATGTCTGTGAAGTCGATAGTGCGAACAGAATCGCCCGATTCAGCCCAGTATTGTGGTGCACCTACGTTGCCAACCATCACGCTGTTGCCGTTGGCGTCGATGAGGCGGAACTCCTTGGCCTCTACGGATATGAAAGCCATTTTTTCTGTCCTTGTGACGTAGCCGCATTGGTCGATAGCCACAAGTCCTGTCACCTTTGGCTGTTGCTTCTGCATACATGACGATGTCATGAGTGCCGCGATGATTGCAACTGCTGCTTTTGATAATTTCATGACGATTTAGTTCTTTATTGATAGAAATCTTGTGACTATTTCTTGTTTCTGTTTTTAAACTCTTCCAGGATGCCGTCGGCCATCCATTTTGCAACAGCCTCGCGGTTCGATGCCTTCAGGAACCGCTGTTGGTCCTGCGCATTCTGAATGTTACCAAGTTCGAGGAATACGGCTGGCGGATTCGACTCTTTCAAGACGTAAAGATTACGCTCGCTTACGGTCCCCGAAAAACCTCTGTTAGGCTGATGCTGCTTATATTTCTTCTCGAAGGTTTCTCTCATCGTATTGGCCAGACTCTCGCCCTTGACGCTCTTCTGATAGTGGTAAAGGAATATGTCGATGCGTTCCTTGATTGAGCGGCTGTCGAGATGCATGAATATCGCTCTGCAATATCCATTGCGTTCTGTCGCAAACAGATTGTTGATGGCTTTGCATCGCTGACGAAGGCGCTGAATCTGATCGAGCGGAATGACCTCGTTCATACACGTCTCATGGTTGTCATATCCCAGATAGGCATCGTCGCGTATGCCATCGTCCGGATCCTGTATGATGATGTGGACTTTTGCACCCCAGGCAAGCAGCTGACGCGCCAGACGCAGCATGATGTCGTATGCATATTCGTCCTCACAGAGGTCATGGTTGTTGAGCTTCGACATTGCTCCAGGGTCCGGACCACCATGTCCGCTGACAAGGTAATACGTCGCGCCGCGAAGGCTGTGATTTTCAATCTTGACGAATTTGTTGCTCTCGCCAAGCAACGGCTCTACGGCAACGTCGTCGGCAGGCTTTTCAGGCAATGTATAGCGCACGCCAAGCAGCAAGGTGTTCTCCTTACCGAGTTTCGACTTGTTGAGCTCGATGAATTCCTTTTTGAAGACAGAAGGGTCATAACCCTTGCGGATGAGAAATGTGCCGATGCTTTCGCCTGGTTGTGGCGTATCGGTGCGGTTTGTGTCGACTTGTGCCCAAATTAAATTCGACGTCGCAATTAGCAGTATGTAAAATATAAACCTAAATCTCATCTCGTTTTGAAATGCATCCGCAAAAATATGAATTATTTTAAAAACTGCGTTTTTTTGCGTCCACTTCTTGCAGCTTTATTCTGGTTTTGGATGAAAATTCCATCTATGATGCCGTCAACAAGGCCAGTCGAAGGCACTTCGATCTCTGTCGCGTTCAGCGCGTGGGCAATCGTCAGGAATATTTCAGCCGCTGGCACAATCACGTCGGCACGGTCTGGCTTGAGCTTGAATTTCTCGATGCGCTCTTCAATGCTCACGCTCCTCAAATCGTCGTATAGACTATGGAGCATCTCCGTTTTGAAGCTTTGCCCCTCTGCTTCGCGTTCGAGAGCTATTTCGAAGAGCTTGTTGATATTGCCGCCAGCGCCAACGATTGTTAGTTTCGGGTGGTCTATGGCCATCAATTCGAGGTCGCGTACCATCTGCTCCTTGACGTCGTTGTCGTATGCTCCGTTGAGGATGCGGACTGTTCCGATTTTGTATGATGTCGTGCTGACCATTTCGCCATTGCTGATGAGGCTTATTTCGGTGCTGCCACCGCCTACATCGACATAAACGAGGTCTCGGTTCGTATCGCCGCCGGTGTGTGCCTGGCATACGATTGCAGCCTCTTCTGTGCCGGCAATCACTTCAATCTCCATGTCGAGTCGCTTGCTGATTTCGGCAGCAATCTTTTCGCCATTCTTTGCCTCGCGCATGGCCGCCGTGGCGCATGCTCTGAAGTTCTTCTTCTTGACGCCGTATAGCTTCATGATGATGGCGTAGCTTCTCAGAACTTCTTTTAGCTCAAATGCTTTATGCTCAGATATTTCGCCTATTGTGAACGCCTCTTGGCCAAGGCGCAATGGAATGCGCAGATGAACGATTTTGCTCATGCTGCCCGTCGTCGCGTTGTTCACTCGCTTGATGAGCATTCTGACGGCGTTCGAGCCGATGTCTATGGCTGCATAATGTGTATATTCCATGGCATTATTCTCTGACAATCAAGTTGTTCGTGTTTATTCGCTGCATATATTGCTGTATGAACGCTTTCATCCTCGTCGTCATGGCATTGAGCATCTCAGGCTCAATCTCGGCAAGTATGTTTTCTGAAAGCGAAATGTCTGTTTTATAGCGATATGCGCGAATCACGTTCTGTCCGTCGAAGTGCAATGCGTAGTCGCCTTCGATATATTCATATCCGCCGAATTCAGGCACCCAGTGAAGCGCCAGCGGGGTGCTGCCGTTTGTGCTGAGCACGTCGCGACCGAATGCAATGTATGGCTTGTCATAGCCGAGATAAGTCATTATTGTCGGCATGATGTCAACCTGTTCTGCAATCTGTTCTTCGTCGTATCCGCATATCGTTGAATCACCTGGCGCATAGATGATTATCGGCACCATATAAGTGCCTGTCGTTGTCTTGTATCGAGGCTTGAAATGCTTGCTCGTGTGGTCGGCCGTAATCACGAATATGGTGTTGTTGAACCAAGGCTGCTGTTTTGCTTTTCCGAAGAAGTTGCGCAATGCGTTGTCGGAATATTCGATGCACGGTTCAAGCGGATCTTCTCCTTCTGCAAATCGGCCCTTGTAGCGTTCTGGAATGGCAAATGGCGTATGGCTCGATGCCGTGAATACCGATGTCATGAACGGCTCCTGCATTTCGCTCATCTTGTCAGCATAGAACTGGAGGAATTCCTCATCCCAGATGGCCCATGTGCCGTCGTAGTCTGCATCGCCGTTATAGCGCGCATCCTGATTGTATTCTGTGCGACCGTAATATTTCTGAAAACCAGTTGCTTTCGCAAATGCTTCAAATCCCATCGAGCCGTTTTCTGCTCCGTGGAAAAACGCCGACGTATAGCCTTTCTCTTCACTCAGGCAACGCGCCAATCCCGAGAGGTCATTCAGCGAAGCTGGTGTTAGGAACAGCGGTTCGACAAAGTTCGGCAATGAAGACAGAACCGATGGCATTCCCTCAATACTCTTGCGTCCGTTGGCAAAAGAGTATTTAAACGTGCGTGCACTCGTCGTGATGAGCGAGTCGAGGAATGGCGTGCGGCCTTCGCCGTCGTTGTAGAATCCGATGTGCTGCATTCCGAAACTTTCCATGATCATGACGACTACGTTTTTCGCTCTGAATGTCGTGCTGTCGCTTGGCGTATGCAGCGGTGAATAAACGGCTTCAGCCTCTTCCTCGCTCATGTAGTTCGGCGTCTTCAACGCTTTTTTGCTGAGCGTTCTGAAAATCGAAAATGGAGTGTTGAGCACGAGAGCCGATTCCGATGGGCGATTCGTATATTTGTTTGCATCGCTTATAGTTATCGGTCTGATGGCCGTTGTGAAACCGCCTCGCATGCCGCCGATGCACAGCGGAATGAGCAGGGCCAGCGTTGCCGTATGGCCAATGTAATATGGTACGAGCTTGTTCGGTGCTGTTCCTGCGCTGAATGCTTTCCAAAGGATGATGGCGAAAATGCCAAGCACGATGAGCAGATACCAATTGTCGATGACTTGTTCGCCAATGATGTTCACCATGTTGCCGCCTTCATTCGCAAATTCACTGAAGACGCTGAATGTCGTTCGCTTGCCCGTATATGGAAAATATGCGCAGTCGCATAGGTTTGCGCACAGACAGATGCTGTTCAGAACAACATAGAGCCATCGTGCAACGTTGTAGAACGCTTTCGTCTCCTTGATGTGGAGCGGAAGCATAAACATGACGACGAAGATGATGTTGCTATAGAGAATGGCTGTCGTGTCGAAACGCAATCCGGCGACGAAGAGCGACAGCGTATGGCCAAATGTTATGTCATCGGCATAGATGCCCCAGTTGCATATCAGAAAAAGCAATCGCGAAGCCGCATAAAGCAGATAAACGACAATTGTATTCTTCGCAAGCGCAAGCAGATTGCGTAGTGTTGATGCCATCGTGTGTGAAAAAGTCTGTTGTCAGATGCAAATGTAAGAATATTTCCGTAAGTGCAAGTCCCTCACCATCACAAATCTAATCTTCTTTTTCTCTTTTGTGTATGATTATGCATTTGGGTATTTATATTTGTGCATAAATATGCAGCATTTGTATTTTGAAACATGATGACACAAGAACGACACCTTTCGTCGTTGCAAATGAAAGTCTGGCGGTAAGTTCGGGTTGTTGTTACTCGGCGAAATGATTATGGTTCCACCTTTAAACTTTGTATGCTTTTTATTTTCTTGTTATAAATATGTAATTTTGACCCTTGCAATCGTAGGAGACATGTTTTATATAGAACACAACGGATATGATAAGGTGCTGATTCGTTCGGCTGCCTATGACGGCGAGCTTCATGCCATTGCCACGGTTTGCGATGTGCGACTCTCGTATGGCAATCAGCTTGCGGCAATCGCAAAGGCAATCGGGCAATTCGTGATGCAGAGTGGGGCAGAGGGCTTCAAGACCGTCATGCTCCGCGTTTTCTTGAGCGATGCTGCAAATCAGGCCGAAGAAGCCGTTGCGTGTATGCAGGAAATTTGTCCGCAAAGCGCCATCGCGTATATCGAACAGCCGCCTCTCAATGGTACAAAAATCGCTGTTTGGCTCTATCTTCAGAAAAATGCCGACGTTAACCGCATTGATGAAAAAACGGTCATGGTGAAGCGTGGAGATATGTGCCATTTGTGGTCGGCCAATGTCTGCAATTCAATGGCGGAAACTTATGCGGAGACAAAGCAACAGCTTGATTATCTTGATAATATGCTCAAAGGTCAGGGCTTGAATATCGCCGACAATTGTGTCCGCACGTGGTTCTTCGTGCAGAATATTGATGTCAATTATGGTGCTGTCGTCAAGGCTCGTCGAGAGAATTTCAACGAGAATGGTCTGACAAAGGATACTCACTATATTTCGAGCACTGGCATTGGCGGACGTCATGCCGAAAAGGAGGTCACTTCAGTGCTCGATGCATATTGTGTAGGCGGACTTGCCGAAGGGCAGATGCGGTATCTCTATGCCGCTGACAACATGAACCGCACTATTGAATATGGCGTCACGTTTGAGCGTGGCACATACGTCGATTATGCCGATCGCAGACATATTTTCATCAGCGGTACGGCCAGCATCGACAATAAAGGCGATGTGGTTGCTCCGGGCGATATCGTTGCGCAGACGCATCGTATGATTGAGAATGTTGATGCACTTCTGGCAGAGGCGGAGGCTGGTGAAAACGACCTCGCGCATATCATTGTCTATCTGCGTGATGTCGCAGACTATGTTGTTGTCAATAAGCTCTTTGCAGAGCGTTTTGCAAACGTTCCATACGTCATTACTCTTGCTCCTGTATGTCGTCCTGGATGGCTTATCGAGATGGAATGCATGGCCATAGCCAAGCGCCACTCTTCATACGCACGTTTTATTTAGTTCGTTTTCTTCAACGCACATCTTGCATGAGGCATTGTTTTGTGATGTCATTGTGAAAATCTTTGGCATTTGAGTTCGCATTCTCAATTTCTACTTTTTTTGCTGTTGATTTAAAAATATAATGCATTGTATATCTGTGAGTTGTAAATTAGGTTTGAAAAATAATCGTGAAAAAACAGATTTTCTGTACGTGTTTATGCCGTTTCGATTGTCTTGTAAGCGTGTAACATCAAAATAAACTGAAATGGAGCTTATATTCGAATTATTGGCACAGATGGCAAACGGCTGCGTGGACGGCTGTGATCCTGCGGTGTGCGATAGCGCTCTCAGCAGTGCGATCGAGGGGTTTGAAGCAGCATCTGCGGAGTTGCCTGATTCTCCAATCAACTTCTTCGAATATGCAATATTCCATTGATGTATAAAACAATGAATAATAGTGATATAGATAATATTCTCAACGATCTTGAGAATGGCAAGTTGAGCGACCAGATGCGCTCTGAGATTGCCAAGGCCATTGCCGTTGAGAAACGCAAGGAAGAGATATGGAGTAAGGTCGCAAGTCAGACGACAGCACGCAACAGCAATCTCCGCTTCCGCACATTTATGCGATATGCTGCTGCTATTTTCGTTCCGCTTGCAATTGTCGGTACGATTTGGGCTGGCGACATCCTCGGATTGTTTTCATCGAATTCTAATGGTAATGCCAAGACAGAATTGTCTGCGCCTGCACAAACTGATGAACTTGTGAAGGATTATTCTATCAGTTTTGAACAGGCTGATTTGCAGACTGTTGTCGCAGAACTTGAAAAGGAGTTTTCGCTTTCGGGCGTGCGTATTCTCAATGACGGCGATTCGGTTTTGGTGACGACATCGTTTGAAAATCAGCCTATTGAAGAGATACTTGATGAATTAAAGATACATTTCGGACTAAATTTTGCACTCAGTGATGATGGTTTTCTGACAATATCTGAGTAACTTCACGTCGCAGAAATGACGATGTGTGATGAAATACGCAAACAGGTTTTTATCGATATATGGGAGACGTTCTGCAGGACGTCTCTTTTTGTTTGCTATTGGCATGCTCTTTTGTGTCGTCTGCCACGCACAGATTGACATCGATTCCGAAAAAGTCTATCTGCGTCAGGACTATTCTGGTGATTCCGGCGATCTGATAAGCGTTGTCAGTGAGCAGACAGGCATCACCATCAGTTATAGCAATAAGGTTTATGCTAACAGGCATGTCAACGTCCATCATGGCAGCCATACGATGCGCTCGTTGCTCGATGTTATTTTCTCGCGTTTTCCGGTCGAGTATGTGACGAAGAGTCGCAAGGTGATTGTAGCACCTGTCCGCGCGCGATATTTCACGGTGAGTGGCTATTGCCGTGATGCACTGACGGGTGAGGCGCTCATCGGTGCCAATGTCTATGACACGCTGATGATTGGCGGCTCTGCATCCAATGGCTATGGCTTTTTCAGTGTCAATCTGCCTGAAGGCCATTGCACAATGCGGGCATCGTTTGTCGGTTATCAAACCGTTGAAAAGACCGTTGAACTTGTTGCCGACACAATGCTTTCGTTTCTGCTTCATCCGACAATTTCGATGGAAGAGATACGCATCAAGGCCTCGCCTGTGGAACTTGACAGGGCGCGCATGGGCTTTTTGAACATCCCGATGGAGCAGATGCGTTCAATGCCAAGCCTTTTGGGCGAATCGGACATTATCAAGGCTTTTGAATACACTCCAGGCATACAGACTGGTGGTGAGGGTTTTGGCGGAATGAGTGTGCGTGGTGGTGCAACTGACCAGAATGTTGTCATGCTCGATGATGTTCCGCTTTACAGCCCAAGTCATCTGGGCGGCATCTATTCGGTCTTCAACTCCGAGTCGGTCAATAGTGCGACGCTGACCAAGGGAGGCTTCCCCGCACGCTATGGCGGACGATTGTCATCGGTGCTCGATGTCAAGATGAGAGAGGGCAACATGCAGTCGTTCTCCGGCTATGCCAACATCGGTCTTTTGGCCTCTAATGCCACGCTCGAAGGTCCTATTGTTCAGGACAAAGTGTCGTTTATCATCTCGGCCCGCCGCACATATTTCGACATAATCTCGTCGCAGCTCCAGCGCAGCAAAGATCAGCGTTATGCTTTCAATTTCTATGATATTCATGCCAAACTCAATTGGCGTCTGTCTGACCGCGACCGACTATATGCCAGTGCTTTTGTGGGTTATGACAATCTCAGCTATGGCTATAACTATCGCGATATCAATATTGTTTATGGCAGCGAAACCAAACGCTTGTCAATCAATGACGGACAGAAAATCCGTTGGGGCAATATCATCACGTCGCTCAGGTGGAATCACGTCTTTGGGGCAAGTCTTTTCTCGAACACGACGCTCTCGTTCAGCCGCTATCGTTTCAGCAATGTCCTCACGAATTATGCCGATGAGAATAACGAAACAAAATTCAACAACAGCTATTTCAACGGCATCAACGACTATGGCGTCCGAACAGATTTCACGTGGTACACGCCTTTCATGCCGAGTGTCGTCCGCTTCGGAACGAACATGGTCTATCACGCGATTTATCCGGGCGTGAGTATCTTTGGCTATAGGGAAAACGAGATGCTGAATGAGCATTCCAATGGCATTTCTAACCGAGTCGATTTGAGCAATTCGCTCTACCGCTATGAGATTCATTCCTATGTCGAAGATGTTGTTCGTGTCGGTGATTTCATGTTCAATGCAGGCCTTCATCTGTCAACGCTCTATCGTCTCAACTTCAAGCCTGTTCTCAAGTTCGAGCCTCGCGTCATGGCAAGCTATACGCTTGGACAGTTTGGTGTCAGCCTCAGCTATTCGCGCATGACGCAGTTCGTCCAGCAGGTTCGTTTGTCGACTGTTGCTTCGCCGGCTGATATGTGGATGCCTGTTTCGACCGATCTGCCGGTGCCAGTCGTCGATCATATCTCGGGCGAGGTGAGTTTTCATGCTCCATTCGACACGTGGATGACAATCGAGGGCTATTTCAAAAACTTCTCGCATCAGCAGATATGCAAAAACTCGTACGTGACCGAGAACGTCATGAGAGGACGTTGGGATGATCTTTTCAGCTCAGGCTCAGGACGTGCCTATGGAGCTGAATTTTTCATGCACCGACGTAGTGGACGTCTCTCCGGATGGCTTGGTTATGGCTATCAGAAGGCGATGAATAGATATGACGACAGCAATGTCGAATTTCCTGCCGATAACGACCGCACGCATAGCGCAATGGCTTTCTTCAGTTTCAAGATATCGACAAAAGTCGATGTCGATGCCTCATGGCAGTACGCGACAGGCGCTCCTGTGACAATCTCTGCAAGCCGTTTCAGCCTGATCGGCATGCCGGATCAGACAATATATCCTATTGAGGGAACGCGAAATGCATATCGTATGCCTTCGACACATTCGCTCAATCTGGGAGTCAACATCTTGCGTTCGTCGGCATCGTCTGAACGGAAAATAAGTTTCGGCGTATACAACGTCTATGCGCATAAAAATCCAATGTTTGTCTATTGGAAAGCAAACGATGCTGAACCTGGCCATAAGCCAAGCTATTCGCTCAAACAATTCAACCTGATTGCATGGCCATGGCCGTATCTCAAATATAGCATAAAGTTCTGATGTACAGATTAAAAGTCATATTGCCAATCATCATGATGCTGTTTGCGTCATCATGTGAGACCGACTCGGAGATTAAGATCAGCAATCACCGCGATGTCGTCATGACGGCTTTTCTCTATCAGGACAGCATCGCCCAGATCAATGTCTATGGAACGACGACATATCTCGACTCTCTGCCGTATGCGCCGCTTGGCGATGTGTCGGTCAGCGTTGCCACGACAAGCCGCGAATTGATAATACGCGACATCGTTGATGGCAATATTGCAACGCAGTTCGCATCACTCGGAATCGTGCAAGGCGATTCTGTGATTATCTGTGCCGATGGCGAATTCGGGCATGTCGAGGCACACACGTTCATGCTTGCGCCTGTCGAAATCGTCCGCATCGAGACTGGCAAAGCCGCATATGCAAACGAGTCTGTGGTCAGCGTCAATGTCTATTTAGACGACCCTCCAGAAACATCTGATTACTACCAGATTGCCGTGCAAAAGAAGACCAACGGAAAGGTTCGCAATATTGGCTGCATATACACCGACTATGTGTTCTTTTCCGCATATCAGGCTATCCTTGGCTTTCAGCGCGAGCCGACTTCGGGCATTTTTACAGACCGCTCGTTCGATGGCTACACCAAAGGTGTCTCGCTTTGCATTCGTGAAGCGGATTTGGCTGATGCCGATGAGGTCGATGTGTTGCTGTATCACCACACCGAGGATTACTACAACTTCATGTTGTCATCGTCGGCCGTGCAGAATTATCTGCTGCTCCCGGTCTTCGGAACGGGGACAATCAAATCAAATGTCAAGGGCGGACACGGACTTGTCAGCTGCATGGCTGTCACCCGAAAAGCCATTGATTTCGATAACGAATAAAACATTAGCATCATGCATAACATAGCTATCATTGGTGGCGGACCTGCTGGCTACACCGCTGCAATATATGCCTCGCGCGCAAACATGAAGGCGGTCGTCTTCGAAGGTATGCAGCCAGGCGGACAACTGACAACGACAACGACGGTCGAAAATTTCCCGGGCTTTCCCGAAGGCATCGACGGCACTCAGCTCATGATGCAGATGCGTGAGCAGGCGGAGCGTTTCGGCGCCGACATTCGCGCGGAGAGCGTTGTCAATGTCAATCTCGAAAAACGTCCGTTCATCATCGAGTCTGATGGTGGAACAACGACAGCCGATGCTGTAATCATTGCAACAGGCGCTTCGGCAAAATATCTTGGACTCGAGGATGAAAAGAAATATGCGGGACAGGGCGTCTCGGCCTGCGCAACGTGCGACGGATTCTTCTATCGAGGCAAGCGTGTTGCTGTTGTCGGTGGCGGCGATACGGCCATCGAAGAGGCACTCTATCTTGCGTCGCTTGCAAAGACGGTTTATCTCGTTGTGCGTCGCAATGAACTGCGTGCGTCCAAGATCATGCAGAATAAACTCTCAGAGGCATCGAATGTTACGATTCTCTATGAGCATCAGGTTGTCGGACTGGCCGGTGAAAATGGCGTCGAAAAAGCCATTTTGAAGTATCGCAAGGACACACCCGATGAGAAAAATGTCGAGATAGATATCGATGGACTTTTCCTCGCTATTGGGCATACGCCGAACACGTCATTGTTCCCTTCTGTCGAGACTGACGACAAAGGTTATATCAAAGTGCAAAACGACAGCCAACGCACCAACATCGAGGGCGTCTTTGCTTGTGGCGACGTTTGTGACCCGCACTATCGTCAGGCCATCACGGCTGCTGCCAGTGGATGTAAAGCGGCGAAAGACGTTGAAACTTGGCTCATAAATCAATAATGTTAGTTTTTTTAACACAAAATCTTATACTATTATGTAACCTTATGCCGAATCACACGTTAAACTCGTGTGAAAAAGACATACAAACATAGACATGAAAAACTTTATCTTTACTTTTGGCATCGCGCTTGCGATTCTTGCAGGAGCAGTTGTAGTCAACACAATGACAACATCTGATGAGAACACATCGGTGGCAAACGTGATCGACATTGAGCTCGACCTTAACCAGAGCGAGAGCTTGTGTGACCTTGTTTTCGATAAGGATGGAAATCTCCAGACTTGCACCACATATTCGTGGAACGATGCAAACGACACCAAGGGAGAGGCAATCGCCAGCATCAATATCGCAAAGAGATAAGAATTTTTAATACAAGGTTCAGAATAAAAGAGTCTGCGTCGTGTTGATGCAGGCTTTTTTTATGGCTCAGAAACAATGAAAAAAGTCCGAATAACAGCCATGCGCCAGGTCGTGCATACAGACCTCATGGCATTGTACGAAAATCCGATTGAGCATACGTGCGACATTCATGTCGGGCAGGTCTTCATAAGTGAAAACGGCGAAAGACCGGAAGAATTGTGCCCTAGCGCATGGGAAAGCATGAAGTCGTTTGTGGAAACACTTGCGCAGGGTGGCGGCAATTTCTACGACGGATGGATGAAGAATCCATATCAAGCCATGATCTCGTGCAACGACGGCTTCCGGCCCGTTTCGTTCTTGCTCGAGGCTCTATGAAGCAAGCTCTGCTATTTCTGATTCTTCGTCAGGATCGGCTGCTTTCAAATCTCTCTGCAGCCTTCGCGCCATCGGCAAAAACATCCAATACGAAATGAAACCCGCAATCAGAGCGCATGCTGCCGAGAGCAGAAGCGCAATTCCGCCTTCAATCATCTCTTTCGTAATCGTCACTCCCGTCCATTTCAGAGCCTGACGAAGAAACGCCTGCATCGGTCCGCGCAATAGATGCGAGCTGCGGCGCACAATCCATTGTGCCGCTTTGCCAACGCCTTTCTTTGCCTGTTTGGCCACCTTATTCTTGATGAGCGTGCCCTCCATCTTGACGGCAACGACGATGAGACTCTTGAAGTCGAATCCGATTTCGGAGTATTTCTCCTTGCGGCAATAGATGATGTAGAGTTCCTGGCTCACTACAAAAACCTGCATCTGAAAATAGATGATATCGACGACTATCAGAGCGTATGAGAGCCATCCGTCAGGCAACGCGCATAGAAATGTGACCAGCATTGCCAGCAGTCCGTGGTGGTGAATTCGATGTTTCGCAAGTTTGTCGGCTCTTTCCATGCCGCACGTTTCTGCAATGCTGCTCTGCTTGACCGTCTCGATTTCGTCTGGCGTCAGTTTCAAAAACTCAGCAGCACATCCTTCTGTGAATGTGTCTGGATTTGTATAGTATGTGCGCAGTCCTTTGATACTGAGCGCGTTTTCCATTGCCCAGTAATATTTCGACATTCCCCAGTCGATGACTTTATTGACCCAATCTATGACACCTTTAAGCATATCAGTGCAAAAGTAAGTATTATCTTCCTATGTGCAAAATTACGCAATTATCGGGTCTGAGCAATATTGCTTGCGCTGACATTTTCTGCACATTTCGCCTCGCCAGACTTTGTCGTATTCTTCCATTGCTGCTGCCACGATTTCAGGCTCGTCTGTCAGTATGCCGGCTTCAAAATTTCGTCTGTTGGCCGACTTCATTCCCATGCCCGCTCCTGTCAGGTTTGCGCTTCCGACGTAGCATATTTCGCAGTCTATCACAATGATTTTGAAATGCACGCGCGGACAAAGAACGCGTTCCAACCGTTTTGCCAGTATCGGATATTTGTCAAAATCCTCGCGAAAAGCTGGTCCGGGTTCCTTTGCATGAACAAGTCGGATCTCAACGCCTTTTTTTATCAGTTCTGCTAGGAGACCGAGAAAAGGCTTATCGCCTTGGTTTTGCGATACATACAGGTCCTTGATGTCTGCTGTGCCAATCCAAAGCGTGTTCTTTGCATTTGCCACGCGGCTCAAGACGACATCATAGTGGTCGATATCTGAAATAAATGATATCATCAGAAATTTTTTTTACTTGATAATTTATTGTCAGTCTTTGCTTAAGCTCTTCTCGATTTTTTTGAGCATTTTTTTTCGCAGTCCCATTGTGCTTGTCGCATATCCGTTTTGCATGATGGCGAGACGTTCGGCCATTTCGTGTAGCAATTCAGGAAAGAACAGACATTGCTGATGTGCGATTTTCATGCAGAGACATTGCACTCCGGGCGGTTCCGATGCCGACATCATGTTTTCAAGACAGAAGTCTAGAAAGTCTGTACGAAGACTGTCTTCGGTGAATTTCTGCCGTTCAATGATGTTCAGAAGTAATCGTTTCAGCGACGTGTTTTCTGTCGACAATATCATATCGATGAATTCATTCTGACGTTCTTGAAGGGTGTCAATCTGATCATTTGTAAAATGCGTCATCACCCAAGCTGAATTGCGGGCCAGGACGGAATCGTCACCGGAAATGTTGTTGACAATCTGCGTCATCAGATCCGGTGATTGCTCAGATTGATGCGCAAGTTCTTTTATCTCGCCGATGCCAATCCTGTTTCTCGACAAATCCGTCATCATTTTTCCGTCCTTTTGTCTTATTTGAGACCTTTCAGATATTCTTTTTGTTCGGGTGTGATGCGGAAGCTCTCTCTCGCCTTCTGTATTGTCTTGTTGTGTGTCCATGGAGCGAGAACCTTGTTCTCGATATATGGGATTGTTGCATCCCATTGCTTGGCAAGTGCCGTGGCGAAAAACCATGCTACCATCATTTTGACATAGTATTCATCGCTGCGTGCTGCGGCAGGGATTTCGAGATATTCGGCCATGAAGTCGGCGTCGAGATAAAAGCTCATGAGCATTTCGAGACCAAAGCGGCAAGTGTATGGCTGTTCGGATTTGCTCCATTCCTTCACCTTGCTGAGAAATGCCTCCTTATGTTTCGCAAACACTTTTGGTGACATGATGTCGCAGACTGCCCAGTTGTCTACGTATGGCAAAAATTGTTCTGTCGCCGAAATGCATTCGTCGTAGTCTTTCATCTGCGAGATGAGAAGGGCATGGAGCATGTTCTCGTCATAGTATTTGTGTGGCAGCGTCTTCATAAACGCTTTGTGGTCAGCTTCTTTGGCGTAAGCTTTTGCAAATGCTCTGAGCTGTGGGACGCGTATGCCGATGAAACTTTCGACAGGCACTCCGGGTGTCAGTTTTGCTTGAAAGGCGGCATATTGTTTGTCTTGCATCTCGAAAAGACGCTTCTGGAGACTTGTCATGATTGCTTTTTTTGCAAATATACTCTGAATTTATCACGAACGAATATTGTAAGGCGAAGAAAAAGGGCTGGCAGAACTGTTTTTTACACTCTAATGCTTAACTTTGAAACTCGTAACATAAAAACAAATCAATGAAAAAAATCACATCTTTTATCCTGTCGGGCCTGGCCATTTACCTCGTGTTCCTCATGACACGTTGCAGCAGTGGCGATATTGTCGACAGCAGAACAGAGTATGAGTATGGCGACGGTGTCCTGATTCTTACTCCGATGGCAGAAAATGCCGTGCGCGTGCAATTCGAGAAAGAGCATAAGTATGATCTGCCGGAGTGGACATACATGAGCAATGATGTCTGCCGTGCAAGCAACATGAGAGTCTCTGTTGATGCGGAAAATGGCGTTGTCAATTTCTATGACGCTAAGAAGAATCTTCTCACGTCGGTGTCGCTTCATGAACTCGTTGCCACGACCGTTCAGGGTCAGGAGGCATACAAGGCGACGATAAGTTTTGCCAATGATCCGGACGAATATTTCACAGGTCTCGGTCAGTTCCAGGATGGACTTGGCAATCTTCGTGGCGTCAGCCGTCGTCTTACGCAAGTCAACACCCAGATTTCTATTCCGTTCCTCCTCTCGAACAAGGGCTATGGCCTGTTGTGGAACAACTATGGCATGACGGAATATAACCCTTCGGATTGGAGCATCGAGATGCAGCCGATCGGCGGTGAAGATGTGGCCGAGGTTGTCAATGTCACATCGACAGAAGGCAGCAAGAAAGAGGTGCGACAGAGAAATCTCTTCGGAGCCGAAGTCGACATAAAGGAGAGCGGCGAATATGCCGTATTGCTCGATGTCGGTCAGTCTATGGCGCGTCGCCATAACTTGTCGCTCGATGGTGCGACGGTGGTCGATGTCAACAATCTTTGGTTGCCTCCTACGACATCGGTCAACATCAGTCTGTCAGAGGGCAGACATACGTTTGTTTCGGAACTTACAAAAGGCGATAAGCCGGTTATCTATCTCCGTAAAGTTGATGACAAGACAACCATTTCATCGCCGGTTGCCGATAAGGTCGACTACACATTCTTCGTCGGAACGGCCGATGAGGTCATCGCCTCATATCGCAAACTCACAGGCGAAGTGCCAATGATGCCTGTCTGGGCTTTGGGATATACGCATTGTCGCGAACGCTACCACTCTTCTGCAGAAATTCTTGAGAATGCCCGCACGTTCCGCGAGAAGCAGATGCCTGTCGATGTCATTGTGCAGGACTGGCAATGGTGGGGAAAATATGGCTGGAATTCCATGAAGTTCGACGAGGAGTTCTATCCTGATCCTTCTGCTCTTACCGCAGAACTTCACGACTCACTCAATATGCGTCTGATGCTCTCTGTATGGTCGAAAATCGACGATAATTCAGATCTTGGCAAGCAGATGGCTAACGACGGATTCTACATACCTGGCACAACATGGATTGACTTCTTCAACCCGAAGGCAGCCGAGGCTTATTGGCGTAATTTCAGCGAGAAACTTGTCGTTCATAACATTGATGCATGGTGGCAGGATGCTACAGAACCAGAAAACGATGACCTCGTCGGTCGTCGTGTGGCAAATGGCGAACTTGCTGGCGAGCAGGTGCGCAACGTCTATCCGCTCCTTGTGAGCAAAACGGTCTATGAGGGTCTTCGCAAGGATGATCCGCAGCGACGTGCAATGATACTCACTCGCAGTGGCTTCCCTGGCATACAGCGTTATGGCTCCACCCTGTGGTCGGGCGATGTCGGCAACGATTGGGAGACATTGCGCCGTCAGATTGCTGGTGGACTCGGCCTCATGGCCGCTGGTCATCCGTGGTGGACATACGATGCCGGTGGATTCTTCCGCCCATGGGGCAATCAGTATCAGGATAAGGCATATATCGAGAGGCTCGTCCGATGGGTTGAATGTGCGACATTCCTTCCATTGATGCGCATACATGGCTATATGTCAGACACCGAGCCTTGGCGCTATGGCGACGAAGCCGAAGCCATCATAAAGGCTCAGCTCGAATTGCGCTATCGACTCCTTCCGTATATCTATTCTGCGGCGGCTGAGGTGTCGCGCAATGGCAGCACCATGATGCGTCCGCTTGTCTTCGACTTCGCCTCAGACAAAGAGGCTCTTAAGCATGAGACAGAGTATATGTTCGGAAAATCATTTCTCGTCAATCCTGTCGTCATGCCTGGTGTCGCAACCTACAAGACATATCTGCCAAAGCATAAAGCCGGATGGTACGACTTCAGAACAGGCAGATTATACGAAGGCGGACAGACTGTCGAAACTCCTGTGACACTCGCCGATATCCCTGTTTTTGTGAAGGCAGGCAGCATCGTTCCGATGGGTCCAGTCAAGCAATATGCAATGGAAAAGAGCGACGAGCCGATGGATATCTGCGTCTATCCTGGAGCCGATGCAACGTATGTGCTTTATGAAGATGAGGGCGATAATTACAATTGTGAGCAGGGCAAATATAGCACCATTGAGTTCAATTGGGACGACAGCCGTCGTTCACTCGTCATCAGCCGTCGCAATGGCGCATTCGATGGCATGAAGGAAAATCGTCAGTTCCGCGTGAAGATTGCAGGTGGCGAAGAAAAACTTGTAGATTACAATGGCGAAGCTGTGACTGTCAAATAAGAGCAAAACAATTATAGCAAAACAAAAAAGGTCGTCAATCAGACGGCCTTTTTTTGTGTGATGCTTGAGTATTCTCAGAATTCGACGTTGGCACCAATGCTGAACCAGTTGCCTTTCACATGCTCATATTTCGAACTGTCATAGGAAAAACCGAGATATGGACAGAGTGCAATCTTTTGAAATGCAATGCGCACGCCACCCACAGTGCTCCAGTAGAAGCTGCCGTTGGCTGGTGAATAGCTCGAGACTTGTGCTCCGATATGTCCCATGATATATGGCGACACCATGCGCTTGATGAAGTCATATTTCAGCCATGCATAGGCTGGCATGACGAAGAAGGCATCGCTTCCGTTCTCATATTCTTCTTTGTGATTGTCGATGTAATCGCGATCATCAAAAAGGATATACTCATCGACGCAGACACCAGGCATTGCGCCTACGCCAGCCTGAAAATTAGGCTTAAATCGTTTTCCGACGTGAAGTGTGAGGCTCTCGGCCATAAGTCCGCATGCTCTGCCGTTATCGCCGATAGAATAGGTCAGGCCAGTCGATGTCAGCGCTCGTCGTGTCTCTTCCTGGCTCCATGCAACATGAGTTGCAATGAACAATGCAAATACTGCAATAATGTGTTTCATAGCTTTGTTGTTTTTGTATTGGGTTTATTTACCGCAAATATATTGTTTTTTCCTTTAATCTCAAAAAAAAATATGGTGTACCTCAATGGAACTCTCGTTTGTTTTGTCTGTTCTACATTACACTAAAAGCATATAAAAAACGGCACCGGACTCATTGCCCGATGCCGCAGACTTATAATTTTTTTGCTTGAAACTCACTCCACCACTTTCTTGCCGTTGAAGGAAAGTTGCACGACTTTTGCAAGGCAGGAGCCTACGCCGAACTGGAGTAATGCAGCTGCTAATTTCATATATTTATCCAATGTTTGATCAATCTTTAATAAATCTGAGAGATTGACAAACATCATCATCCTGAGTCCTTATAAAATTATATGTAGTATAAACATCACGTCTATCATTATTATAAATATCATCATATGATATTATTGTGCCATAATAATAACAAGCGGCATCTCCATTATGCCAGCGGCCTATATCACCATTGATTTCATTTAACGTTACCCATCCAAATGGTTTTGCATTGAATAGACCCATCAGTTCAGATGTCGTGTTTTTTTCAGCCCAATCATATTGCGATGTAAGACAATCCAATATATAACAATTCTCTTCGTATGATAGGTGACGATCATCTCCTTTAGGATTATAGAAATCCAGAAGTGTCTCCCAATCCTTGGTATCAAAAAGACGATACCCTTTAATTTGATTAATTAAATCTGGTATATAATCTCTCATCCACACATCATACAATATTCCCTTCGCCCCAGATGCTAATGTCGAAACGAAATAGTCCCTACCTTCTTTCAATTGAACAATTTCGCCATTAAAATCAACGTAGCTGGTAGCACGAAAATCATCAGCGAGCCATGTCTGATTACCAATCTTCACTACACGATAAACATTAAATTCCGAATCACAAACGAACAAATCCTTGTTTAGAAATATGTTCTCTGCAGAAACACGCTTTGGTATATCCTTGTCTCCCACACGGATTATTAACTCTGCATCAAATGTGTAGATTACCGGCTGATATAATATGCCATGCTCATCGTCAAATCCGTGAACGCATGTTTTAAGTTGACTAGATTCAACATAACAAGAATCCTGACCCGCAGATAAAACTATTGGATCCATTTCATAACCATTATGGTCGGGAGTTATGGTAACCTTACCACCTGCTAGCTTATCTACAGGTAAATTCTTAAAGCGGAGAACAGAAGCCCATTTTCCATTACCACAATCTCGCTCTACTTTAACTTTATTATCTGGTACACAGTAGAATGTACGTATCTTAGATGGCGTTTCCTCTCCATCATCTGTTCTTGCCACCACATACCAAAAATATTGTGTATAAGGGGTTAACTTAACATTGGTCTCTACCTCTTCAAGATTGTCTTTTGACGTCCCCAGATAATAACTATACCTTATTGGTGCCCCATTTCCAACTTTGCTTCCATCTGCGTCCAATGTAACAACTGTATTATTTATAATCTCACCATCAGCAATACTGAAAGATGTCGGAACTGTAGGAATTTTACTCAGCTCCTCATCATCACATGATGCTAAACATACAACAGCTGAAATAGCTGTAAAATAATACTTTAATACACTCATCTTTTCATAATTTCTCCGCCGGCCAACTCCAAACCTATAAACCAGCATTTTCAAAAACTCTCGTTTACCCATATACACAAAAAGACGTGGAGTCATTCTCTGACTGTCCACGTTCTGAGGTCGTAGGAAAAACCTTTTACAGTTGACAGATACAGAGAGACATCCACGCTGATAAGTATATATGTACTCCCACAGGTGTACCACGAGCATAAATGCTCATAGCACACCATCAGGAGGTATATACCATCCCGTGACGTCTATCTCTACCTTGCCTATTGACTGTAAAATCCAAAACTTCCTACATTTCAGAACGTCAACCGACAGGCGAATCATAGCGCCATTTTGTATATATAACATACTTCCACACCCACACAGCCCCCTTCGAGCCATGCCCTCAGCGTGGAGGTACAGCGCAATATTACGAAAAATGTGTCAATATTTTGAGCCACTTTGGGCAAAAATGTGGATTTTTATGGGGGTTTTGCAGTCCTGTTGTTCGGCATGGGCTGGATCATGTGGTGAACAATAGTTCGTCTTACGGCTATCCTATTACTCTCCGATTACTTTCCTGTTACTTCCATTAGGGGAGGGTCTGCAGGAAGCAAAAAATGCGGTTGTAGTAGAGAAAAAAGCCATAGCGACATCTCGAACGGATCTCGAAGGCATCCCGAAGGATTGCCGTAGTTCATTTTGGCTGATGATGAGCGTTGGAATTATATTCTTCCGTACGTCAGGGAATGTGGACAAAAAACAATGAGCCCCCAACCATTACGTCGGGGGCTCATCTATGTTAGATTATTATTCGGCTTTGAAGCTTTTTGCGGCGGCTATGAAAGCCTCGCGTGCTTCGCTCCAAGTCTTGAATTTGCCGGAGTGAATGGTGACCTGCGAGCCAGGGATCTCTTTCTCGCTGAGGAATACTCTGCAAGGCTTGCATTGTCCATCTTCGATGAGCTGATCGAGGACGATGTTGACCTTTGCAATCTTGAACCAACCTTCATAGGTGTCATTGCCGTCGGCAACAAGATTGATGACAGGCATTGTCTCTTTTGTCTTGCCCATAGGAACAATCTCTGCGTAGCTTTCTTTGTCGGCAACTATTCTGACAGCCGTATATTCGCATTTCTTTGCGTTTGTTGCGAATGGGTCGTTCTCCATGTTGAGTACGCTGCGCTTGAAACCCTTTTCAGGAGCGAGATACATGTTTTGCGCATCCATAACCTTGAGGCCGTCAACATCGAAGTTGTAGCAATAGACGTCCGGCTTTAAGCCGACAACGGCAGCACTCCAGATGCCATCGGAATCGCGTTCCATAGCCATCGGAGCAGCGAGCATCTCGCCTTCGAGAAGCACCTTGGTGGCTTCTGGTGCCTTCGTGCGGAAGATTATGCTGTCGCCACGGAATTCAGGCGAGAGGATTGGCTTTGGGAACAGACGAGCCATGACGCCAGGAGTGAAGTCCTGCTCTTCGCCAGTCTTTGCCATCGTAGGCTGAGCGTTCTTCATTGCTTCGGCCGATGCTTCAGGATTGAAGAGCAGGCGCATCGTCTTGTCGAGGAAGTATTTTGCATTCATCCATGTGTGGCCGAACTTGTTGTGAGTGTACTCCTTGACGCAAGTGATGCCTTTGCTGTCGAGGAATTCGGTATAGTCACGAGCTGTGCCGTAGAGGAAGTCGTCTGTGCCGACGCCACTCCAGAAGAGATGGATCTTGCTGTTTGTCTCCTCTGCATTGTCATAAACGCCAGGCAATGTCGTTGCAGTAAATGTGCTGTAGCCGCAGATATATGAGAACTTGTCGAGGTTCATGAGACCGTTCATGAGGCCCTGGTTGCCACCTCGCGAGAAGCCGCCAATTGCGCGGTTGTCGCGGTCGTTGATGGTGCGGTAGTGATTCTCGACATACGGCATGAGGTCGTTGATGAGGTCTTGGCTGAAGAGGTCGCGCATAAACATCGCCGGACCGGCATTTGGCTGCTGTGGCATGATCTTCATAGGATTGCCGTATGGCAACACGATAATCATCTCTTTTGCCTCGCCCTTTGCGATGAGGTTGTCGAGAATGTAGTTCATGCGACCGACTTTGTAGTAAACTTCCTCTGTGTCAGTTGTTCCGCTGATGAGGTAGAACACAGGATATGAGTCGTTTGTCTTGTCGTATGATGGTGGCATATAGATAAGTGCGTTGTTGTATGCTCCGATGGTTTCAGAGAAATAGCTGACATACTCGACATTGCCGTGAGGCACATCTTGAATGCTGTGGATGAGCGGAGCATCTGTACCAGGGATGTCGAGAAGCGAGTTCTTGAAACCTTCGTTAGGGAAGAACTGATCGCATTTTGGGTCCATGATGCTGACACCGTCTACCACGAAGCAGTAAGGATACATGTCTGGTTCTGCAGGTCCGAGAGTGAGCGACCAGAGACCAGAGATTGAGTCCTTGACCATGGCGTGGCGACCGGCAAACTGCACGTCAACCATCACCTCTTTGGCGTTGTCGTTGCGATAATTGAATGTCACTGTGCCATCGGCATTGACAACCGTCGAAGCCGGATCCTGCACAATGTTTTGTCCGCAGGCAGCAAGCATGAGAGACATGGCTGCCGCAGAGAGCATTTTCGTATTCATAGTCTTATTGTAGAAAAATTGATTGTTGCGCAAAAATAACTTATTTATCAATCCTTTATGCAACTCATCGGATCTTTTCGGATAAAAAAGGGCGACTTGCGACAGAAAAACGCACGTTTTGCCAACATATTTTTCATTCGTGTCTTTTATTTATGCCCAAAAACTGCTATTTTTGAGTCATTGAATCTTCAAAAAATGATAGGGATAAAACGATGAAACTCAACAACGGTATTGATATTCCACAAATTGGCGTGGGTACGTGGACATTGCGCGACGAGGTTGCAACAAACAATGTCCGTCAGGCACTTGAAGCAGGCTTTCGCCTCATTGACACAGCACAGGCTTATGAAAACGAAAAGGAGGTCGGCGACGGCATCAGACAAAGCGGCATTGCCCGCAACGAAATATTCCTGACAACAAAAGTTGCGACCAGCATCATGCGCCTCTCCGAAAAGGAGATATGCCATTCAATCGATGAGAGCCTGAAAAGTCTTCAGACGCCATATATCGACCTTTTGCTCATTCATTGGCCTGTGAAAGATTGCGTCGAGAAGACCTGGAAGATAATGGAGAAATATGTCGAGGATGGAAAGGTCCGGAGCATCGGCGTCAGCAACTTCAATCGTCATCATCTTGAAGATCTTTTCCAATATGCCAAGATACGTCCTGTGCTCAATCAGATAGAGGTTCATCCGTTGATGAGTCAGGTTGAGAATATTGCCTATAACCACTCGCTCGGCATTCAGGTGCAGGCGTGGGGCCCATTCGGTCAAGGCGATATCGACATTGTCGGTCAGCCTGTCATCGTGGATATGGCGAAGAAATATGGCAAGACACCATCGCAGATTGTCCTTCGATGGATTGTGCAGCGCGATCTCATCACGATTCCGCGTGCCAAACCGAACCATTTTGCCGAGAATCTTGAGATTATGACTTTCGCCCTTGAAGATGCCGACATGAAGGCTCTCGATGCGATGAACATCAATCTCCGTTCAAACGTCAACAACGATCCAGAGGCATTTCCATGGTAAATGATGATTGAAATTACATGTAATTCAAAATCGGAAAATGAGAGACAGGCAGCAGGAGATAGTACGTACGGGTTATTTGGGTATAGCCACAAATGTCGTTGTAGCAACGTTTAAAGCCATTGTTGGAGTCGTTGCCGGGTCGATGGCAATCGTTCTCGATGCCGTCAATAATCTGGCAGATGCTCTTTCGTCGGTAATAACCATCATTGGCGTGAAACTCGCAGGTCGTCCGGCAGATGACAAGCATCCGTTTGGCTATGGCCGAATAGAGTATTTTGCCGCCGTCATCATAGCTACGATTATACTGATAGCTGGTGGAACATCGTTGGTTGAGAGTGTCAAAGGCATATTGGAACCGACAGAGCAGGAATACACAGTTGTCGGTCTGAGTATCATTGCAGCCTCGATTGTTGTCAAGTATGGCTTGGGCCTATACACCAAACGCAAGGGAAAGCAGCTCAGCAGCGATGCCTTGATATCTTCGGGAACCGAATCGATGTTTGACAGCGTAGTATCGTTGGCAACGATAATCTCTGCGGGCATATTGCTTGCGACAGGATATTCGATTGACTGCTGGCTTGCTGCCATCATATCGTGCATAATAATAAAGACCGGTATTGAAATGCTCATGTCGCCAATCAACGAATTGCTCGGCATGCGAACGGACCCGGAACTGACAAGCAGCATTAAATCGAAAGTGCGTGAGATAGAAGGCGTTCGTGGCGTTTACGATGTTGTTTTGCATGATTATGGTCCTGAACAGAAAGTCGGTGCTCTTCACGTTGAAGTGGACGATACGATGTCGGCCATACAGCTCCATCATCTGACGCGCATGATACAAAAAACGATGCGCAGGGAATTTGGCATCTTCTTTACCGTCGGTTTCTATGCGCATCATCAAGAAGGCACGGAAGCATCGCTCGAAGAGGCAAAAGTGCGTCGGTATGTAACATCGCTTGACGGCGTATTGGGCATGCATGGATTCTATGTCAATCATGCAGAGAAACTGTTATCGTTTGACATCGTCTATTCGTTCAAGGTGAAGCAGCCGATATCGCTTCGTCAGGGCGTTGCGGAATGGCTGCAGAACGATTATGCCTCTTATGACATAACGATAGGTCTTGACAGAAATTATAGTGAATAAACATATATGAACATGAATAAGAAACTGATAGCCATTTGTTTGGGCGTGATGGGCTTTTCATCGCTCAGTTCATTTGCGCAAAATCCATTTCTCCCACTTTGGGAATTCATTCCGGACAGCGAACCTTATGTGTTTGAAGATCCTGACAAACCAGGCGAATATAGAGTCTATATCTACGGATCGCATGATTCGGCCATCAAGGAGTATTGCGGACGAGAGCAGGTCGTATGGTCGGCACCAGTCAATGATCTTCAGAATTGGCGCTATGACGGCGTTACGCTTAAGGTGACACACGATCCGGATGGCAAGTTGCTTCATGAAGATGGCCGAGGTGATATGCTCTATGCTCCAGACGTAGCCGAGCGCATTGAGGCCGATGGCTCGAAGACATATTTCCTCTACCCGAACAACCAGGAGAGTGGCCGACAGGGTATGGTGGCCATGTCGAAACGTCCTGACGGTCCGTTTGAAGTCATAAATTGGAGTGAAAAGAATCCTCGTGAAACGGTAGGTGATCTCCGTTTTGACCCGGCAGTCTTTATCGACGACGATGGCAAAGTATATGCATATTGGGGTTTTGAGCATTCGTATGCTGCCGAACTCGATCCAAAGACAATGGCAACAATCAAGCCTGAAACATTGGTCGACGGCCTGATTCCAAGCTATAAGGACGATGAGCTTTATCGCTTTTTCGAAGCCTCATCAATGCGTAAGATTGAAGATAAATACGTTTTTATTTATAGCCGTTGGACACGTGAGGGTGAGTTTGACATGCCAAGCATAAACTACACATTGGCATACGCGTATGGAGACACTCCTCTCGGACCATTCACTTATGGCGGAACAATAATTGACGGCCGTGCCAGAACGACTGATCCTAAAACCGGCAAGACATTTGCCGCAGCCACTCCGTATGGCAATACACATGGCAGCATCTTTGAGGCAAATGGTCAATGGTGGGTGGTGTATCATCGCCAGACAGGACTTTCGGAGTATAATCGTCAGGCAATGGCCGCACCTGTTGACATCAGGATTGAAAAAGGCAAAGGCGGTAAAGTCACAATATCTGAGGCGGAATATACATCAGAAGGATTTGCCAAGGATGGCCTTAATCCACTTCACCGCACGCCAGCCGGCATAGCATGCTATTATACAGGTCCAAAGCCAGCTACGCAGAGCTACCCTAAATTCTTCCATTATGGCTCGTATATGGAACCTACTCGCATTGACCAGAATTCCATGCAATGGCCATTCAGCTACAAAATGCCTGTCACGCCTGTTGTCAACAACACTTCGGGCTCAATAGTCGGCTATAAATATTTTGATTTCAGCAAGATGGGCAAGGAAGGAACCTTGTCTGTCAATCTTAAGCCAGAAGGCATTGACGGCACAATTAAGGTCCTTCTCGGCAATCCCGATGAACGTAATGGCGGTAAGGTGATTGCGATAATTGACATTAAGAAAGATATGCCTCAGGTGGCAACAGAGATTAAGGCCAAAGTTGCGGACCTCAATGCCCGCAAAGGCAAGCAGGCACTCTATTTCGTCTTCACTTCAGCAGTAGAAGGCAAATCGGTCTGTGAACTCTATGATTTCATTTTCAAAAAGTAGAATATGATTAAGAAACAACTGTTTGTAGCATCCATGATGGCCTTCGGTGTTAGCGCCATCGCTCAGAATCCGGCCATCAGTGCCATATATACGCCAGACCCTGCTCCATACGTCCATGGTGACAAAGTATATCTGTTTGTTGACCATGACGAAGACGATGCCATCTATTTCAAGATGAAAGACTGGATTCTCTTCAGCTCCGAAGATATGGTCAATTGGACCTATCTGGGCACTCAAGTGACAACAGCCACTTTTGAATGGGCAGCTCAGGGCGATAGAGCATGGGCCGCGCAAGGCGTTGAACGTAATGGCAAATGGTACTGGTATGTCTGCTGCAATACTGCCGATGGCAAAGACGCTCTTGCTGTGGCTGTTGCAGACAAGCCGACCGGCCCATGGAAAGATGCTATCGGCAAACCGCTGGCTGTTGGATGTAGCTTCATCGACCCTACAATATTCATCGATGACGATAACCGTCCATACCTGTTCTGGGGCAATAAAGGATTCTGGTATGGCGAACTCAACGACGATATGGTCTCGTTTAAAAACGGCTATACAGAAGTTCCAGGCTATTCCGACCCGAAGTCTTTTGGCGAATTGCAGAAAAAGATGAACTGGTGTGCCGGCAGCGAACAAATGCTCACGCAATACGAAGAGGGCCCATGGGTCAGCAAGCATAACGATCTCTATTATGTAGTCTATCCGGCAGGTGGCGTTCCCGAATATATGGCATATTCAACAGCCCCAACCATCAATGGACCATGGACATTCCGCGGACGCATCATGGACGAAGCAGAGAACAGTTTTACAATCCATGGCGGCAACATAACATTCAAGGGCCATAACTATATGTTCTACCACAATGGCGCTTTGCCAAATGGTGGCGGTTTTCGCCGTTCGACAGCGATAGAGGAATTTGAATTCAACGCCGATGGCTCAATACCATTCATTCCGTTCACAAAAGAAGGAGTGAAACCTGTTGGCGTCTTGAATCCGCATAATCGTGTTGAGGCAGAAACGATGTCAGCGTCGTGGGGAGTGAAGCTTGACCACATGGCAGGGACTGACCATTATGTCACCTCAATACACAATGGCGATTGGGTAAAAGTTCGCAATGTAGATTTCGGAGATGCGACAGGATCTGATAGATTCATGAACGTTTCTGTGACTAATGTCAAGAATGAAGGAACCGTAGAGTTCTATCTTGATAGACTGGATGGGCGTCCATTTGCCAAGGTTCCGGTAGACAAGGGTCAGCCAGACAAAGTGTTGACAATAGAGCGCAAACTCATGAGTGAGCCAACAGGTGTTCATGACGTATATGTTCTTTTCCGTGGAGGCTATGAAGAGATGTTTGACTTCGACTGGTGGCAATTGAAACATTGATGCATTTAAGGCCTCAGATAGAAATGACGATAAAAAATATAAACATGTTTTTACATTTTTTATTACTTTTGCGGTTATAAAAGACATAAACAATAAACCGAAATGAAACGATTCTTTTCACTCGTTGCCATTGTCGCAATGTCAATGGTAGCAAACGCGCAAGGCGATGCATCTGCAATGTATGGCAACGCAAAATCAACACAGGACTTCTTGTCAAAGTCAAAGCGATTTGCTTCGACACCGGATCCTAACTTCTACATCTATCTCTGCATCGGTCAGTCGAACATGGAGGGTGCAGCAAGACCAGAGGAGCAGGACTACGAGAATGTTCCAGAGCGCTTCCAGTTGATGGCAGCACAGGATTTTCCTGCAAATCAGGGCAACTATCGCGGCGAAGGCCGTAAGAAATATGAGTGGAGCACAGCTGTTCCACCACTTTGCCGTGCATGGTCAGGACTTACACCAGCCGACTATTTCGGCCGAACAATGGTCGAGAATCTTCCAGACAGCATCAAGGTTGGTGTGATTCACGTTGCAATTGGTGGTTGTGCTATTGAGCACCTTTTCAAGGAGTATGACCCACAGACTGTTGAAAAAGAGCCGGAGTGGTTCAAGGGCATTATGTCCGGATATGACAACCTGCCGTATGTACGCCTTCTCGATTGCGCGCTCCGCGCTTCGCATCAGGGCGTGATCAAGGGCATTTTGCTCCATCAGGGCTGCACGAATACAGGCGATCCGGAATGGCCTGCAAAGGTGAAGAAAGTCTATGAGGATATTCTTCATGACTTGAATCTGCGTGCTGAGGATTGTCCGCTTATCGCTGGCGAAGTAGTTAGCGAAGGTGTCGGTGGCGTATGTGCAGCTCACAATCCAATCATCCGCACTATTCAGCAGACAATTCCTACAGCTGATTACGTCTCAAGCGACGGGCTTCCATGTGCAAAAGACCATTTGCACTTCAATGCTGAAGGCTATCGCGAACTTGGCAAGCGTTATGCCAAGAAGATGCTTGAAATGATGAAGAAATAATCTTTGAAATCATCGGAATACAATGAAGAAGATTCTCGTAATATTAGCCGTTGTGGTCCTTGCGATTTTTGGCGTAAACGCTCAGGAACCAGCAGTTCCGCAACTTGAGTTTGTCATGCAGCTTCAAGTAAAAATTGATGGTGCATTCAATGTTGGCAAGACACATCATGGAAATCGCTTCGTGATTCCAATCACGGGAGGAACTTTTCAGGGTCCGAACATAAAAGGTGAAGTTCTTAGCGGCGGAGCTGACTACCAGCTTCAGAATCATGAGCTTGGACGAACGGAACTTGAAGCCATTTACTGCATCAGAACAGATGATGGTGTGAGCATTCATGTCAGAAACTGGGGCATCATAACAGGTGAAGGCCCTCAGACATATTTCTTCACATCGCCAAAATTCGAGGCTCCTGCCGATGGCAAATATGGTTGGCTCAACAACGGTATTTATGTTTGCCGTCCGGATTTCTCAAAAAACATTCCTGGCGTAATCTGTCTGAATGTCTGGAAGGTGAAATGATCTGAATTATAGATTATTATCAATATTGAGAGGTAGACTTTAAAAGAGCTCTGCCTCTCTTTTTTTATTCTCACAACACGATCCTTTTCTTTTTTTGTCTGCAAATCTTTCTTTTTTTCGTTAAAATTCGTTTTCTTTGAAGAAAAATTAAGTAAAAACATTTCAGTAATATGGATAACGAACTTTTAGCCCAGTGTGAGGCTACTGCAAAGTCTTGGCTCAACGGCAATTTCGACGCCGAGACTAAGGCCGAGGTTAAGGCTCTTCTCGACAAGGCCGACAAGACTGATCTTATTGACGCATTCTATCGCACTCTCGAATTCGGTACAGGCGGTCTCCGCGGCATCATGGGTGCCGGCACCAACCGCATGAACAAGTATGTAGTTGGTATGGCTACTCAAGGTTTTGCCAATTATATCAACAAGGCTTGCGGTAACAAGAAGGTGCAGAGCGTTGTTGTTGGACACGACTGCCGCAACAATAGCCGTCTCTTCGCCGAGACTGTCGCTAACATCTTCTCTGCCAACGGTATCAAGGTTTTCCTCTTCGAAAGCCTTCGCCCAACTCCTGAAATCTCTTTCGCTATTCGTCAGCTCGGTGCTATAGCCGGCGTCAATATTACTGCTTCCCACAACCCTAAGGAGTACAACGGCTACAAGGCTTACTGGGAAGATGGCGCTCAGGTGCTCGCTCCTCACGATACAGGCATCATCGAAGAGGTTAATAAGGTACAGATCGACGATGTTAAGTGGGAAGCCAACAAGGAGCTCATCAGCATCATCGGTGGCGAAATGGACTACGACTACCTCATGGCTGTTAAGTCTGCTATGGTCGACCAGGATGTCATCCTCCGTCAGAAGGATCTCAACATTGTCTACTCTCCACTCCATGGTACAGGTCGCGTAATCATTCCTCTCTGCCTCCGCAGCTGGGGATTCCAGAATATCAATGTCGTACCAGAACAGATGGTAATCGACGGCAATTTCCCTACAGTCAAGTCGCCTAATCCAGAAAACTCTGAGGCAATGACTATGGGTATGAACCTCGGCACTCGTCTCGGAGCCGACCTTGTTATCGCTTCCGACCCTGACGCCGACCGTCTCGCTATCGTATGCCGCGACGACAAGGGCGAGTGGATCATCATCAATGGTAACCAGACTTGCATGATGTTCTGCTACTACATCATCACTAATATGAAGAAGCTCGGCAAGCTCAAGGGCAATGAGTTCCTCGTGAAGACTATCGTTACTTCCGAACTCATCCGCGAAATCGCCGACAAGAATAACGTGAAACTCTATGATGAGTTCACAGGCTTCAAGTGGATCGCTTATCGTATCCGCGAACTCGAAGGCAAGGAGAAGTACATCGGCGGTGGCGAAGAGTCTTTCGGATTCCTCCCATACGACGCTGTGCGTGATAAGGATAGCCCTGCATCTATCTGCCTCATCTGCGAAATCGCTGCTTGGGCTAAGGACAACGGCATGACTCTCTACGAACTCCTCATGAAGATCTACCAGGATTATGGCTTCCAGAAGGAAAAGGCTGTCAGCGTTGTTAAGCCAGGTAAGAGCGGTGCCGACGAGATTAAGGCTATGATGGAGAATTTCCGTCAGAATCCTCCTAAGTCTCTCGCTGGATCTCCTGTCAAGGTAATCAAGGACTTCAAGACTCTCAAGCAGACTTGCTGCAAGTGTGGCGAGGTTTCCGATATCCAGATGCCTGCTACTTCTAACGTTCTCCAGTACTTCACAGAGGATGGCACTAAGGTCAGCGTCCGTCCTTCTGGTACCGAACCTAAGATCAAGTTCTACATCGAGGTCAAGGGTGAGATGAAGTCTGCTGCCGACTATGCTTCTGCTAGCGCTAAGGCCGACGAAAAGGCTGCTAAGGCTCTCAAGGACATGGGTGTTGAATAAAAATAAACGACAAAAAAGACGAAGCCTCTCAGAGATAATCTGGGAGGCTTTTTTTATGCTAGATGCAAGACTAAAGAATCTCTCTGGCAATCCATGCACAGGCTTCGGCATCGGCGAGCGCATGGTGGTGATTCGTAAGGTTGTAGCCACATCGCGCTGCAATGACGTCGAGATTGTGTCGTCCGGAAGGCCACACCTTGCGCGAGGCGATGCAGGTGCAGTGGAATTCATAGTCGGGATAGTCCATCTGATATAGGCGGAAAACTGCTTTGAGACAACTCTCGTCGAAGGCTTTGTTGTGTGCTACGAGTGGCAGGCCTTCAATCAGAGGCTCTATTTTTGACCAGACTTTTGGGAATATCTCGGCATTGTCCGTGTCGGCGTTGGTTAGGCCATGCACTTGCGTGCACATATAATTGTAATAATTTGGCTCGGGCTTGATTAGCGAGTAGAATTGGTCGACGATTTCTCCGTTTCTGACAATTACGATGCCCACAGAACATACGCTACTGCGCTGATTATTTGCTGTTTCAAAGTCGATTGCTGCAAAATCTTTCATTTCTTAATATCGGAATTCGATGCAATTTTAAGGAAAAAACGCTTTTGTTGTTCTTTTATGCGCGAAACTGCATCAGAACCATATAGATTTATATCGCTTCAACTTGTTAAATGTATCGGCAGAATAGTTTTTGCAGGCTGTTTTTTATACTTTTGCATGATAACTCAAAAAAACTTACCAATGAGAAATAGTGTTTTTGTTCTCTTGTTTGTACTTGTGGCCGCTTTGTCTTGTACTCAAGCAATGGCCGAATCTGTCTATAATGGATTAAAGTATGAAATCGTATCTGGAAATTTGCGAATAACGGGATATACAGAGGATTGTCCTGTCAATCTTGTCGTCCCGGAGCGCATAGGTGCCGACGCGGTCTATGAAATAGCGAATGGATGTTTTCAGAACTTCAATACGCTAAAAAGTGTGCAGTTGCCATCTTCGCTTATCAGACTTGGCAGTACAAGTTTTACCGGTTGCGTTGAACTTGAAAGCCTTTCTGTGTATGAGGCAAGTTTTAGCGTAAGTAACGACCACAAGTACACATCTGTAGATGGTGTGCTTTATTCAAATAGTGGTAGCGAGTTGGCTGTCTTTCCTGCAAAAAAACAAGGCAGATTCGAAATATCTGATGGCGTCACGACCATATGGAAAGGTGCTTTCGACAGCAGCAATCTGACATATCTTGTTATTCCTGGCAGCATAACAAACTTGAAGGACGAGACATTTAAGAATAGTAAAATCAGAAATATCGAATTCACTTCTGATATGGCACCAACAATCGGTAATGATGTTTTTATGGGTTGTATGTATGTCAGAATCAGAGTGCCGTATGGTTGCAAGTCTGAATATGAAGGCTTTGGCAATGTGATGGAAATCTATTATGAGGATGGCATTCAATACAGTATCCGTAATAGTGAGGTTGACGTTGTAGGTTTCTCAAGCGATTGTTCCAACAATGTGGTTCTGCCTAGATCGATAGAAATCAGTGGCGCTTCATATACGGTGAAAAACATGGCGGACAGTTGCTTCATCTATTGCGATAAATTGGAAGAAATAACAATACCTTCGTCTTATGTGAGAATTGGAACTATGTGTTTTGCCGGGTGTAGCTCTTTGAGGAATATCTATATTGATGGCGATGATGGCAAATACACATCTGTTGATGGCGTTTTGTATGCTCATGGTGGAAGTGGATTGCAATTAGCGGTGATGCCGGCAAAGAAAACAGGTACGTATGTAATGCCAGATGAATTGACAGATATTTGGAAAGGCGCATTTTGGGGCAGCAGTCTTTCAAAAGTGGTTGTCAATGAAAATATTTCAACAATAAAAGATGAGACGTTCAAGAATTGCGAGAATCTTCGAACAGTAGAATTCACATCAACTGAGGCTCCGACTTTCCAGAAAGATGTTTTTGCGGGATGCTCAGACATAAAAATCGTTGTACCTGATGGCAGCGCAGATGAGTATAAGGAAGCATTGGTTAATAATGCTGTATATAACACTCTGGTTGAAAGCAGCTCAACGGCTGTACCTTCTGTCGGCATTACAAAGAACAGAAGTGTTGTCAAGACCATCGAGAATGGCAAAGTCGTGATTATTCGTGACAACAAGAAGTATGACCTAAGCGGCTGCAAGCTATAAAACGTATCGTTACGCAAACGATAATAACAGTGGGCTTCTACTAGTGTGGGAGATATACTTTTTTGTCAATGCGACTCAAAACAAAACACTATTTTTGCAAAAAGCAACTTTAATGAAGAATACCTTTTTTGCCACATGTTCTGCCATATGGCATACACTTCGCCGATTCGGACTGCCTATGTTGGTAATGGTGGCGTTGTATATATTCTGGTCATTTTTACCAGGTGGGTATCATGGCAACATCAATGATCAGCTTATGCTGTTATTGGCGTGCATGTTATCAATAGTATTTATCATTGTCATCAGTGCCTCGAAACACAAGATAGCGTGGTCTTTGGTATGCTTCGCAACGGCCGTAGCTTATGTTGTGGAACTATTCCGACTGCAGAAGGCTGTCTTTCCCAACTATTATTTAGATAATATCTGGCTTATATTATTGCTGTCTTTTCTCTTCCTGCCCTATAGCGATCAGGCCAACTGCCACAAACAGGTGCGCTATACGCTGAGGGCAATCATGGGTGTAGTCATCATGCTGGCATTGACAATGGGAACCTTGCTGATTATTGATTATTTCAGTCTGAGTCCGAGCCGGATTATTGTATGGCTGTTGTTCCTGTTGTTCCTGTTCATTGGCTTGTGTGTTATACCACGCCCGGACAATAATGTGCCTGACGAGCCGCATTACAACATCTGTTACTGCATATTTGTCAATGGCATTCTTGCTCCGCTGACTGTTGTGGTATTCGTTGTTGGTTTTGCGTTAAGCATTGCCAATGTGGTTGCTGTCATCACCGATACTGACGTTGCCATCAAGACCCCAGACATTCCGGTAGGGGCAAGAATCAGTATGATAGCTGCGTTGTTTTTCGGTGGCCTGACACATTTCTTTGGTCGTCCGCTTATCAGCCAGTCGTCCGGCATGTCTTTCATCAGCATCGTTGTGCGTCTGATTCCATGGATCACACTGGGATTGTTGCTGACATCTGTTACTGGCATGACGATGTTTTTCAACAAATATGGTAATAACCATTCTGACATGACGGTTTTTTTATTAATCGCAGTTCCTGGTTTGATATTCGCATTATGGACAATGTTTGACCGCAAACGCACATTATATATTATTGCCGCGCTACCACTGATATGCTACTCGAATTATCTGATTGGAATAGCCGACCGGAACATAATCAGATGGCAGATACAGAACATCATTGAGATTTATCCGCCACAGTCCATGCCTATGAAATCAACCTATCAACTCAAAACATGGATGCGCTTACTGCCGGATGACGAACAGAGGATTATGGCTAATTATCTCATATGGGAATATTTTCTGCTGGGTGAAGATGGATGTAAAATTATAGACTGCAATGAGATTTCAGAAAGTGAGTGCGCAGATATCTACTCCAAAGTGAAGGACTACTCTCTGGATGATGAAAAAGACATCTACATAATCGGCTCCGACGAAAAATCAGACGAAGACACAGCCGATACAGATGGCAAGGTCTACGATAGCGAAGATGCTGACGAAATGGATGACGACAGCGATTACGATGCAGATGGTGAGTAAGGAAAAACAGGGGAAACTGACGAGACAGACAGACATAGACAAAACCGTCGGTACAGCTGCCTGCAATGAATAATATTAGCAATATATATGTTCTTTTTGCATAATA